>NZ_JBJDRH010000003.1:0-423693 GCF_044987465.1 Microbacterium sp. ZW T6_19
TTCCCCACCCCCGCCGAGGCCCCACCTGGGCGCCGTCACCCAGATGGGGCGCGGACGCTGAGGTGGGGCGTCGTCGTGAGTCAATCGGTCGTGAGCAGCACCTTCGTGGCGCGGCGCTCGTCCATCGCGCGGTAGCCCTCGGCGGCCTCGTCGATCGGCAGCGTCAGATCGAAGACCGCGCCCGGGTCGATCTCGCGATCCCAGATCAGGCGGATGAGCTCGGGCAGGAAACGCCGCACGGGGGCGGGGCCGCCGTGCAGGTGCACGCTCGAGAAGAACAGCTCGAGCCCGTCGATCGAGACGTCGTGAGAGACGCCGACGAAGCCGACGTGTCCGCCGGCGCGAGTGGCGCGGATCGCCTGGTCCATCGACTCCTGAGTTCCGACGGCCTCGATCGTCGAGTGGGCGCCGAGCCCGTCTGTGAGCTCCTTGATCTTCGCGACGCCCGCGTCTCCGCGTTCCTCGACGATGTCGGTCGCACCGAAGCGGCGTGCGAGCGCCTGCCGGTCAGCGTGACGCGACATCACGATGATGCGCTCCGCGCCGAGCTGGGCTGCGGCGAGCGCACCCAGCAGTCCGACCGCGCCATCGCCGACCACGGCCACGGTCTTCCCAGGGCCGGCCTCTGCGGCGACCGCGGCGAACCAGCCGGTGCCGAGCACGTCGGACGCCGCGAGCAGCGAGGGCACGAGGTCTGCGGGAGGTTCGCCCGGGGTGACGACCAGGGTGCCGTCGGCGAGCGGGATGCGGGCGTACTGCGCCTGTGTGCCGACCGCGCCCATCATCACCTGGTGCACGCAGCGCGACTGGTAGCCGGCGCGGCAGATCTCGCAGGTGTTGTCGGAGGCGACGAACGATCCGACGACGTGGTCGCCGGGCTTCACGAGAACGACCGCGTCGCCGACCGACTCGACCACGCCGATGTACTCGTGCCCCATGCGCTGCGGGCCGTTCAACTGCTCGATGCCGCGGTACGGCCACAGATCCGATCCGCAGATGCAGGTGGCGGTGACGCGGATGATCGCGTCTGTGGCTTCGACGATCACAGGCATGTCGAGTTCTTCGGTGCGCACGTCGCCGGGGGCGTGCATGACTACTCCGCGCATGAGGGTTCCTTTCAATGGATGGTGGTGATGGTCCCCGTGGCGATCGGCTGCGGGACGCGAGCCGGCCGGACGAGGAAGACGAAGGCGAGGGCGGCCAGCACGAGGGACGTGACCGTGACGATGCCGAGGGGGAGGATGCTGGTCGCCCCCGCGACCCCGACGAGAGGCGCGGCGATGCCGCCGAACCCGTACCGCACCATGCCGAGCAGAGAGGACGCCGTGCCCGCGATCTGCGGATACTCGACGAGGGCGATCGTGGTGGCGGGCGGCGACGTGACGGCCGCACCGCCCGCGAGCAGGAACAGCGACACCAGCACGACCCACAGCGGCATCCGGGTCAGGCCCGAGGCGAGGAGGCCGAGCGCGCCGGCGCCGGCCACGACGATGCCGACGCTCAACGTGCCGCGCAGCGAACGGCCGGCGGTGCGACCGGCGACGAAGCCGAGCACCATGAAACCTGCAGAGTTCGCGCCGAAGGCGAGCGCATAGCCGAGCGGGGACAGGCCGTAGATGTCCTGCAGCACGAAGGTGGCGCCGGAGAGGTACGCGAACAACGCGGCGTACAGGAATCCCTGGTTGAGGATCGCCCCGAGGAACACCCGGTCGCTCACGAGCGTGCGGAAGTCGCGCAGCGTGCGGCCGAGGCCACCCGCCGTGCGCGACGCGATCGGCAGCGTCTCATCGAAGGCGATGAGGGTGATCAGGAGGATGACGGCGCCGATCGCGGCGAGGAACACGAAGAGCCCGCGCCAGTCCGTGACGCTGTTCAACAGCCCGCCGATCAGCGGTCCGACGATCGCCGCGAAGCCGCCGACCACGGTGAGCCGGCCGTAGAAGCGGATGAGCGCGCCGCCCGCGTAGACGTCGCGCCCCGCTGCCTGGGCGATCACGATGCCGACCCCGCCGGTGAGCCCCTGCACGAGACGTGCAGCGATCAGCAGTTCGATCGAGGGACTGGCCGCGCACAGCAGCGAGGTCGCGATGTACGCGACGATGCCGATGAGCAGGATGCCCCGCCTCCCGTACCGGTCGGAGAGCGGACCGGCGATCAGCTGCCCCGCCGCGAGGCCGACGAGGCACGCCGTGACGGTGAGCTGCGCGACCGACGTCGCAGCCGAGAGCTCGAGCGTGAGGGCGGGCAGCGCCGGAAGGTAGAGGTCCATCGAGATCGGGCCGAACACGGTCAGCAGGAGCAGCAGGGCCGGAAGGATCCGCTGGGCGAGCGATCGGGACGAAGTGGTCATGACTCCAGCATCCGCATTCGAGCGATCGCGTGGGAGTCCCTGAGAAGGGGTGTACCGGCAGGGCATCCCACAGCGCGGGCAGCCGGTCTAGCCTGCTGTTCATGGACAATCGAGCAGAGGTGCGGGAGTTCCTCATGTCGCGGCGTGCCAGGGTGAGCCCCGAAGCCGCGGGGTTGAACGCCGGCGGCAACCGCCGCGTCGACGGCCTCCGCCGCAGCGAAGTCGCCGCGATCGCCGGAGTGAGCGTGGAGTACTACGCCAAGCTCGAGCGCGGCGCGATCGCCGGCGCCTCGGCATCCGTCCTCGACGCGCTCTCGCGCGCTCTGCAGCTCGACGACGCCGAACGCGCCCATCTGTTCGATCTGGCCCGTGCCGCCGACGGCATCCCGACGAGCGGACGTTCCCGCGGGCGCGTCGCGAAAGCCGCGGCTCCACGACCGAGCCTGCACTGGGCGCTCGACGCGATCACCGAGGCCGTGGCGTTCGTGCGCGACCCGCAGCAGAACCTCGTCGCGATGAACGCGCTCGGACGCGCCTTCTACACTCTCGTGGTCGGCGACGGAGGACGGATGCCGAACCTGGCGCGCTTCCAGTTCCTCGACCCGGCATCGCACGAGTTCTACCCCGACTGGGAGCTCATGGCGCGGATGTGCGTCGGCGTCATGCGGGCGGAGGCGGGGCGCGACCCGCACAACAAGGCCATGCAGGACCTCGTCGGTGAGCTGTCGACGCACAGCGAGACGTTCCGTCAGCTCTGGGCCGCGCACGACGTGCGCATCCACGGCACCGGCACGAAGAGGTTCCGGCATCCGCTGGTGGGCGAGCTCGTGCTGGCCTTCGAGGAGCTGACGCTCACCGCCGAGCCGGGGAACGTGATGCTGATCTACAGCGCGGAGCCCGGGTCGCCCTCGGCGGAGCGGCTGCGTCTGCTCGCATCGTGGGAGGCGGCGGACGCGCGTGGCGAAATAGGTAAGGCTCAGCTAAGTTAGAAGGGTTCGTTTCGCTGACCCCTGGGTCCCTGAGCCTGTCGAAGGGCACCGTGCGCCCATCTGCGCCCCTGCTGAGCGTGCGTGACCTGTCCATCACCCACGCCGATGCCGCCGACCCCGCTCCCGCGCACGTCAACTTCGACATCCGCTCAGGAGAGGTCGTGCTGCTTCTCGGACCGTCCGGCTCGGGCAAGTCGACGCTCACGCTCGCGACGAACGGGCTCATCCCCCACGCTGTTCCGGCCGTCCTCACGGGCGCCGTCGAGGTCGGCGGTCTCGACGCCGCGACCACTCCGACGCCCACCCTCAGCACGCACGTCGCCATGGTGTTCCAGGATCCGGATGCGCAGATCGTCACCGGCACCGTGTACGACGAGGTCGCCTTCGGCCCCGAGAACCTGCTGCTTCCGCTCGCCGAGGTGCAACGCCGCACCGAGGACGCTCTTCGTCGCATCGGCCTCTGGGAACGGCGCGCCGACAACCCCGACCAACTCTCCGGCGGCGGCCGTCAGCGTCTCGCGATCGCGTGCGCCCTCGCGATGGGCTCTCCGCTCATCGTGCTCGACGAGCCGACCGCGAACCTCGACCCGCAGGGCATCGACGACGTGTACGACGCACTCGCCGACGTCGTCTCGGCCGGCGACCGCGCGATCCTGCTCGTCGAGCACAACCTCGACGCCGCCATGGGATTCGCGACCCGGGTGATCGTGCTCGATCGCGCCGGCCGTATCGCCTTCGACGGCCCAGCGGCTCCGGTGCTGCGTGACAACGTCGACGAACTGCTGGCGATGGGCGTATGGCTTCCGGCCGCGACGCTGGAGGCGCTGCGGATGCGGGATGCCGGTATCGTGTTCGACCCGCTGCCGCTCACCGCCGAAGAGCTGGGGCGCGTCCTCTCGGCCGCACCGGTCGTTGAGCGAGCACGCTCACGGGTCGTTGAGCGAGGGAGCGCAGCGACCGAGACGAAACGCGTCCACCCCACGTCGAGCTCGGAGAAAAGCGTCTCGTCTCGCTTCGCTCGCTCAACGAACGATGCGGAAGACGACCCGGTCATCCGGGCCCGCGGCCTCACCGTGCGCAAGGGGCGCCGCGAGATCCTGCACGGCGTGGACCTCGACATCCCGGCCGGCGGCCTGACCGCGATCGTCGGCACGAACGGCGCGGGCAAGACCACGCTGATCCAGGCTCTCGCCGGCGTCGTCCCTCCGCCCAAGGGGCAGGTCGACGTCGCGGGTCTCGACCCCGCCAAGGCCTCACCGCACGAGCTCGCGGCGCGCATCGGGTTCGTGTTCCAGAATCCCGAGCACCAGTTCATCGCGCACACCGTCTTCGACGAACTCGCGCACGGTGCCCGCGGGCCGTCCGTCGGCGACGACGTCCGAGAGATGCTCGTCCGCTTCGGGCTCGAGGACAAGGCCGACCGGCATCCGTTCCTCCTCTCCGGGGGCGAGAAGCGCCGCCTCTCGGTCGGCACCGCTCTGATCACGCGCCCTCACGTGCTCGCGCTCGACGAGCCCACCTTCGGACAGGATCGCGCGAGGGCCGCCGAACTGCTCAGCCTGCTCGATGACCTGCGCGCCGAGGGCACGACGATCGTGATCGTCACCCACGACCTGCAGCTCGTCGCCGAGCACGCGACCCATACCGTGATCCTCGCCGACGGACGTGTGCACGCGGCCGGCTCCACCGAGGAGCTGTTCCGGAGCGAGCAGACGTTCGCCGACGCCGGGTTGCGTCTGCCCGCGCTGCAGCGGATGCGAGCGGAGCTCTCGTGAGCGGCGCCTTCGACCCCTACGCGCGGATCGTGGCGACCTCGCCGCGACAGTTCCTCTACGCCCTGAACCCGATCTCGAAGATCGCCGCCGTCGCGCCGGCCATGATCCTGCTCGTGTTCGCGCGCGATCTGGCGACCCCCGCAGCGTTCCTGCTCCTCGCCTACGCGTTGCTGCTCGTCGGCGCACGGCTCACCGGCCGGCTCGCGGCGATCCTGTTCGGGGCGCTTCCCGCCGGCATGCTCCTGATCGGCCTCGGGTTCTCGGTATGGGTCGATGCGGCGCAGGTGCACGGCAGCGCCCCCGCCCTGCAGATCGGCGGCTGGACGCTCTACTCCGGCGCCCTCGCGATCGGCTTCGCCACCGCGCTGCGGCTGGGGTCGATCGTCGCGCTGGCGCTGATCGGCGGGCTCACGACGACCGGCCCCGACCTGGTGCGCGCGAGCGTGCAGCAGCTGCGGGTGCCGTACCGGATCGGCTACACGGCGCTCGCCGCGTTCCGCTTCGTGCCCCGCTTCGGGCACGAGCTCTCGGTGATCCGCGCCGCGCACCGCGTCCGCGGGCACCACGGCGGGCGCGGACCGTTCTCGCGGATCGCCCGCGGCTGGGGGTACATCGTGCCTCTGCTGGCCGGGGCGATCCGTCACGCCGAGCGCGTCGCCCTCGCGATGGACTCGCGCGCCTTCGGCGCCCATTCCACCCGCACCGAGCGGCATCTGGTGCCGTTCCGCGCGCGCGACATCGTCTTCATCGTGGTGGTGCTGGCCGCATCCGCAACGATCTTCCTCCTCTCCTGGAACCTCTGAAAGGCGCCCGATGGCATTCAGCAAGATGGTCAAACCCGAGTCAGCAGAGCTGATCCACCTCACCGTGCTGCGCACCGAACGGCTCTCCGCCCACTGGCTGAGAGTCACTCTCGGCGGAGGAGAAGTCGAGAGGTTCCGCCCGATGGGCTACGACCAGTGGTTCCGGCTGTTCCTCCCGATCGGCGGAGACGCCGGGCTCGAGCGTGTGCCCGCCAAGGCGAACAGCATGTTCGGGTACCTGAAGTTCCTGCGCATCCCCGACGGCGAACGGCCGGTCATGCGCAACTACACCGTGCGGGCGTACCGTCCGGCGACGGGCGACGCCGGCGCCGAGATCGACGTCGACTTCGTGCTGCACGGTTCAGCCGCAGACGGCACCGCCGGACCGGCGTCGCGCTGGGCGGAGACGTGCTCGCCCGGCGAGCACGTGCTGATCATCGATGAGGGTCTCACCTTCAATCCGCAGCGAGGCACCGACCGGGTCGTGCTCGTCGGCGACGAGACGGCGCTTCCGGCCATCGCCGGCATCTGCGCCTCGCTCCCCGCCACCGCCGTCGGCACGGCGATCATCGAAGTGCCCTCTGATGAGGACGCCCTGGCGTTCCCGCACCCGGACGGCGTCGACGTCACGTGGATCACACGTCCGCACGATACGGCCCCCGGCGTGCTCGCCCTGGCGGCACTGGCTACGAACGCCCTGCCCGACGCGCCCTTCCACGCCTACGCGGCAGGCGAGCAGTCGCTCGCCTCGGGCGTGCGCAAGCATCTGGTCGGCGAGCGCGGTGTCGACAAGAACGCCGTCAGCTTCTGCGGGTACTGGAAGATCGGCGCGGCGTCTCCCGCGTCGAAGGCCGCCCGCGAAGCCGCAGCGGAGCCCCTCGCATGAGCGGGACGGATGCCGTGAACGCCGGCCACGAGTCCCAGACCCCCCTTCCTGACGGCGCGTGGTCGGAAACGCATCCCGCCCCGCCCGCGGAGATGCAGAATCGACCACGCGCGAGCGGGAGGAGAGCGGATGCCGGACGCTTCCGCTTCCCGACCGCGATCCTCCTCACCTGCGCGGCGCTCGGCGTCGCGGGCGGACTGCTGCTCGCCCCGGCGAACTGGCTGTCGACCATCCTCTTCCCCGTGCTGCCGATCGTGAGCGTCGCGATGGCCGGGTTGTGGCTGCTGCCCTCGGTGATCGGGCTGCGCCTGCTGCGGCGTCCCCTGGTCGGCATGCTGGTCGGCCTGCTGGCGGGCCTCGTGATCGTGCCGTTCTCCGGCTACGGCTTCAGCAGCGTCCTCACGAACCTGTGGTGGGCCGCGTTCGCCGAGCTGCCGTTCCTCTTCGTGATCTGGCGCTATTGGGGTACCTGGATGCACTACATCGGCGCGCTGGTCGTCAGCGTCGTCTACCCCGTGATGGCGTGGGCGTCGTTCGACCTGGGAGCGTTCGGCCTCTGGTACCAGGTCTTGTTCTTCGCGGTCACGCTCGCGAGCTGCGTGGGGGCCACGGCTCTCGGCATCCTCATCGCCGACCGGCTGCGCAGGGCCGGCGTCGGCGGGCGGCTCCCGCAACCCCGGCGTTCGCGCCCGTAACCCCGCGCACTCAAGGCATCTGCACCCGATGCTGCCGCGGACCGCACGAGCGTGCGAGGGGATCAGGCGCTCCCCGCACACGCTCGTCGGGCTCGATCAGGCGGCTTTGACGCGACTGCCCACCTCTGCCGCAGAGGCAGTGCCCAGACGCCCGAGACCCCAGTACGCCCAGCCCTCGTCCTGCCACGATTCGGCGGGCAGGCAGTTGCGCGCATCGACGACCGCGCGACGCTCGACCAGCGCGCCGACTCGCGCCGGGTCGGCGGCGCGGAACTCCTCCCACTCCGTGAGCACCAGCACGATGTCTGCTCCACGCACAGCGTCGTCCATGCGATCCGCGTAACTGAGCGTCGGGAAGATCCGCTTGGCGGTGGGCCCGGCCGCAGGGTCGTAGATCGTCACGAGAGCCCCCCTCAGGTGCAGGGCCGCGGCGACGTTGAGAGCCGGAGAATCACGTACGTCGTCGGTGTCGGGTTTGAACGCCGCCCCGAGCACCGCGACACGCGCGTTCAGCACCGATCCGCCGAGAGCGGAGAGCGTGATGTCCATCACCCGCTGGCGCTGGTCCATGTTGATCTCGTCCACCTGCTGCATGAGCTTCACGGCCGAGTACGCCCCGAGCTCACCGGCTCGGTGCATCAGCGCCCGGATGTCCTTCGGCAGGCACCCGCCGCCGAAGCCCAACCCGGCGTTGAGGAACTTCCGACCGATCCGCGCGTCGTAGCCGATCGCGTCGGCAAGCACCGAGACGTCGGCATCCGCCTTCTCGCAGAGACCTGCGATCGCGTTGATGAACGAGATCTTCGTCGCGAGGAAAGCGTTCGCACTCACCTTCACGAGTTCGGCGGTCGGCAGATCGCAGGCGACGAATGGCGCCCCGGCCGCGATCGCCGTGCCGTAGACGTGGCGCATCCGCTCCTCCGCCCACGGCGATGCTCCCCCGATCACGACACGATCGGGCCGCAGGGTGTCCTCCACGGCCAGCCCCTCGCGAAGGAACTCGGGGTTCCAGATGAGCTCTGCGTGCACGGCCGGCGACGCAGTCGCGGCCACCATCTCCCTCAGCCGCGCCGCCGTGCCGACCGGCACCGTCGACTTGCCGACGATGAGCCCATCGTGGCCGAGGCTCTCGGCCACCGCGCGGGTCGCGGCATCCACGAAGCGCAGGTCGGCGGCATGGCTGGACGGATGCTGCGGCGTGCCGACGCAGATGAAATGCACATCGCTGGCCTGCACGGCCGCTCGCAGATCCGTCGTGAACGAGAGGCGCCCGGTCTCGACATGTCGGGAGATCAGTTCGGGCAGGCCCGGTTCGAAGAAGGGGACCTCGCCGCGCTCCAGCGCCGCGATCTTCGTCGGATCGGTGTCGACGCCGATGACGTCGAAGCCGAGTTCGGCCATCGCTGCGGCGTGGGTGGCGCCGAGATAGCCGGTGCCGATCACGCTGATCCGCAATGGGGCGGATCGATCCTCCGACGGCAGCGGGGTGATGTGTATCTGGTGCGCGTTCTTCGTCTTCATGATGTTTCCCTCCAGTTCACACGAGTCGAGCGATGGGTGGTGCGGACGTGCGGTCGAGGGGACGGGGCCGAGACCGCTGGGCGGGTCGGCCGACGCTCCCCGGAGCGGATCAATAGGGGATGAGGCGGAAGCGACCAGCCGGATCGGCGAGCCCCGTTGCGAACGCGGCGAGCGAATCGGCCCGCGAATCGATGCGCCAGTCGTTCGTGACGCGCTCGCCTCCGCTGATGGTCGTGACCGCGAGATTGAACCAGGCGAAGCCGATGATGTCGTCATTCGCGGGATCGGCGAACGCGTCGAACATCGACGTCACCCATGCGGCCTTGTGCCCGCCGGTCTCGGTCGCCCCGACTTCGGCGATGATGATGGGCTTGTCGGTGATCGCGCGCAGCTGATCCAGAGTGGCGTCGAACGTGTACCCGAACGTGAAGTCGTTCTCCGGCTTGAACGGAGTGCGCAGGTACCCCGACGCGCCGACCAGGTCGACGTATTCGTCACCGGGGTACAGCGATTGCAGGTACGACACGTCCTGATGACGAGTGGGCAGGTTGTTGACGATGTTGGGCGCCCAGGTCCAGATCACGAACTGGTTCGCCCCCTCCGCCGCGAAGATGTCGTGGACGTGGCGCCACATCGCGACGAAGTCGCCAGGACCGTTGCCGTTCAGCGATGAGCCGTCGCTCTTCTGCTCCGACCAGGGATACCAGGTGCCGTTCATCTCGTGATCCAGCCGGATCGCGAGCGGGAGCCCGGTGGCCACGATGTCCTTCGCGTACTGATGCAGGTAGGCGTCGAAGTCGCCGGCGAGGATGCGCGGCAGCGAGTATTCCGGCAGCACGGTCTGGTCGTTCGGCGCGCTGATCGGCCGCGACTCCCAGGTGAGCATCGGCAGCAGCCCCCGCTTCCATGACGCGGTGACCACGTCGCCGCGGTAGGTCTGATCCCAGCCGCCGAAGTAGCCCACGAGGGACTGCCGGCTGCCGGCATCCATCGCGGCATCATCGAAGGTGGCGAAATCGAACGGCGCCTGCGAGGTGTACATCCCGAAATAGCGCGACTCCGGCGCGAGGATGCTGGCGATCGAGGGGGCCGTGACCGTCTCGGGCGCCACCGGCACGGTCGGCTTGGGCGGGGATGTCGGGTGCGGCTGTCCCTCGCTCTCCGCATCGCGGTACACCACGATCGTCTCGGACTCGGGAATGGTCGGGGCATCGGGCGCCGCCGTGGGCGTCGGAGCGGGTGTCGGAGTCGGGCTGGGAGTCGGGGTGAACTTGTCGCCCTTCCTGCCGGCGGCATCCAGCTTCGCCTGAGCGTCGTCGAGCTTCTCCTGAAGCTCGGCGTTCTCCGTCTGGCTGGCGGCGAGCTGGGCGTCGAGGCTCGGCGGCGGGGTGGCTCCGCCGGGGCTCACCCAGACGAAGACGCTGACGATGACGAGGGAGACCACCAGAAGGGCTCCTCCGATGAGCCCGCGGCGACCTGCCGCGGGGGTGGCAGCCCACCAGCTCTGATTACGCGGTGCCGAGGACAATGAACATCGCCTCCAATCCGAAGATCGTGAACCCCATGACGTACGGCCACGCGGCCTTCGGGTTCAGCCGTCGGCGTTCGACGGCCGCCGGCACGTCCTGCATGGTCTTGCGGCGAAGCGGAGCAGAGGTCTTCACGAGAACCGCTGTCGATCCCGTCGACGTCGATACCGGATCGGCCGTGCTCGACTCAGGGGAGACCTTCACGCCGTCGGAGAGATCGCGCAGCTCCTGCAGCATCCGCTCGCTCTCCGGGTCAGCACCGCGGATGCTGTCGCCCGGATCGTCCTGACCTGCGGTGTAGGCGCCCGCCCTGGTCCCCCAGCCGGCCACATGCCCCATTCGGAAGAACCCGATGAGTCGAACAGGCATGAGGAAGAACGTCGACGCGAGGATGAAGACCGGCAGCCGCAGGAAGTCGCTGGGTTTCTCCGAGAGATGCCGCAGCTGCCGGATCGCCATGCTCAGCACCGACGAGACGACGATCAGCGCCACCACCCAGATCAGCCCTGATCCGACGCCGAACTCCTCGAGGATCGCCTCGTAGAAGTTGTGCCCGGCTCCGAGCGCCGCGCGGTACACCCAGCCCGCGATCACGCCGGCGAGCAGGAACGGCAGCACGATGTCCATGAGCATGAACACCGCGAGCATCGGGGCGTGCGCGAGCATCCAGGGGAGCATCCGCAAGGTGTTGTACTGACTGCCGCGGGCCCAGCGCAGCTGCTGCTTGAACAGCTTCCCCAGTTGGGTCGGAGCATCCGTGTAGACGAGGCTGGTGTGCTGATAGACCGTGCGGTAACCCTCCTTGAGGGTGAGGTTCGTGAGCGTACGGTCGTCGGACACCTCGAGGAACACGCCCATGAACCTCTCGGTCATGAACCTGTCCATCACGCGGACGAGGATCTCGCGGCGGAACGCGATCGTGCGTCCAGGCAGGCATCCCACCTGCCCGAGCACGCTCTGCGCCGGCATCGCGTAGAGCGCGCGGGAGTTCTCCAGCCAGTCGGCCCAGCGGGTCATCCACCGCCGCTCGGGCTCGAGGATGCGCTGGCGGGTTGTGACTCCGCCGACGCGTTCGTCGGCGAAGGGCTTGATCAGCTCCTCGAGCGCCCCGGGCGTCCAGACCGTGTCGGAGTCGACCAGGATCGAGATCTCATACGAAGACAGCTCGACGCCGACCTTGACCGCGTTGCGCTTGCCGGCGATCGTCGTATGCACCCAGCGCACCTTCGGGGCGAACTCGGCGCAGACCTCTTCGAGGCCGACATTGCGCGCACCGTTGATCACCACGATGATCTCGTCGGGGTTCTGGTCGATGATCCGCCCGAGAACGTCGCGGAACAGGTCGAGCGGCTCGTCGACCACCGGGATGATCACGCTCGTGCCGGCTCTGTGCGGCTCGGTGTACGGCCGGTAGTGCTGGCTGATCAGGAGCTTGGTGAGCCACAGGCCCCAGATCAGTGCCGAGTACACGACGAAGAGGTACAGCTCGGGATACCCCCCGAGCATGTTCCTCAGCTGCAGCAGAAAGATGAACATCGCACTCCCTCAACAGTTCGAACGGTTGGTGGAGCCCGCGACGCTGGGGGCGCTTTCGGTAAGGCCGAGTGTGAGAGCACTCGCGACCGCGCGCAAGCTTCTGACGAGATTCGTCATACGCCGTTAACAAATCCGCGCTGTCCGCCATTTGGCGGACAGCGCGGATTTAATCCCTGCTCAGGCGGCAGAATATTGGGATGTCAGAGAGGGGGAATCCGCCCTCTCATCCCTCCTCGGCTCAGCGCTTGCCGACGATCTGGCGACCCACCAGGTCGCGCATGATCTCGTTCGTTCCGCCGTAGATGCGGTGAACGCGGGCGTCGGTGAAGGCCCGCGCGATCGGGTACTCCATGATGTAGCCGTAGCCGCCGTGCAGCTGCACGCCCGTGTCGAGCACCTCCCACTCGCGCTCGGTCGCCCAGAACTTGACCTTCGCCGCGTCTTCCGCAGTGAGCTTCTTGTCCTTGTACGCGAGCAGCGCGCGGTCGATGTACGCCCACATCGCGTCGGTCGTGGCCGACATGTCAGCCAGCCGGAAGCGGGTGTTCTGGAAGTCGGCGATGCGCTCGCCGAACGCCTCGCGATCCTTCGTGTAGGCCACGGTCCAGTCGAGCGCTGCCTGCGCGGCGGCCGCGGCGGCCACACCGATCGACAGACGCTCGAGCGGCAGGTTCAGCATGAGCTGGATGAATCCCTGGCCCTCCTTGCCGCTGATGAGGTTCTCGTCGGGGACGAACACGTCGGTGAAGCTGAGCTCGGCGGTGTCCCAGCCGTGGAAGCCCATCTTGCGGAGCTTCTTGCCCTGGTCGAAGCCCTCCATGCCCTTCTCGACGAGCAGCAGGCTGAAAGCGTCGGGACGGTTGCCCTCGCCGGTCTTGACGAAGGTCACGACGACGTCGGCCGTCGTGCCCGAGGAGATGAAGGTCTTCGCGCCGTTGAGGATGTAGCCGCCGTCGACCTTCTTCGCGTTGGTCTTGATGCCACGCAGATCGGAGCCGGCGCCCGGGTCGGTCATCGCGAGAGCGCCGAGCACCTCGCCGGTGGCCATGCGCGGCAGCCACTTCTCCTTCTGCTCCTGCGTGCCCATGTGCACGAGGTACGGGACGGCCAGGTCGTCCTGGATGCCGAAGGCGCCGGCGAGCGAGCCCGCACCGGACGCAATGACCTCTTCCATCACGATCGTGCGGAAGCGGTAGTCCTGCAGCATTCCCGCGCCGCCGAACTCCTCGGGGACGGAGAGTCCGATCAGACCGGCCTCTCCCGCCGCCAGCATGGTCTCGCGGTCGATCTCACCCGCGGCATCCCACTTCTCGATCGCCTCGTTCGTGACGTGGCGCTTGACGAAGTCCTTGACGAGGTCGCGGAAGGCCTCGTGGTCCTCTTCGTAGATGTCGCGTTCCATGGGGGTCCTCCGATGAGTCTCGTGCGTCGTTGCTCCCGAGATTCTATGTCGGAATGAGAACTGATTCCACATTTGGTGAGACTCAGTACCGCGATCGGCGGATGCTGCGGCCCTGCGTTGTTCACTGCAGATAATCGGGCGCGGCCGGCAGCCCGAAGAACTCCTCGAGCGTGTGGAAGCCCCCCGCGTGGTACGCCTCCGCCAGCTCGACGCCGATGTAGCGGACGTGCCATGGTTCGGGCATGTATCCGCTGATCGGAGTCGATCCGTCTTCGTAGCGCACGATGAAGCCGTACTCCCACGCGTGCTCGGCAACCCAGGCGCCCTGTGGCGTCGCGCCGAAAGCCTCGATGCCGCCGCAGGGAGCGCACGCGACGAGGTCGAGGGCCAGACCCGTCTGGTGTTCGCTGTGCCCGGCCCGCGCGGATGCGGCATCCGCGTGATCCTGCCCCTCCGCCCGCACGTGCGAGGCGTAAGTGCGAACCTGCAGGTCGTAGGAGCGATAGCCGTTGTTGGCGCCGATCTGCCCCACGCCGTCGGCCGCAGCCCCCGCTGCGAGTTCGCCGACGGCTGCGGCGACATCGGATCGTGCCTGCCCCGACCCGGTCGTGAGCTGCAGCGGCGCCGCCGTGAGCGGCTGCGGCGTGAAGTCGATCGGGTCGAGCGGCCGCGCCTTGTTGACCACGACCCAGACGTGCGAGGGGTCGTTCAGGGCGATGCACGGGGCGTTGCCGGCGACGACGGCCTCGCGGAAGCTCTCACCCCCGCCGAACGCGGCGATGGTGGCGGCGTCATCCGCGCTCGCGATGGCCGCCTGCACGGCGGGCTCGGAACACGGATCGGCTGCCGCGATCGCATCCAGCTCGATCCCCGGCACCGCCTCCACGACGCTGGGTTCGGGCATCGTCTGCTCGGCGGACGCTCCGTTCGTCGGCGCCGTGCCGATCGCGATGAGGATGCCGATCGCCGTGACCGCGAGCCCGATCGGCAGCGCGGGACCGTGGATCGGGGAACGCGGCGGCGCGTGCTGGGGCTGCCGCGGAAGATGCATGACTCCATTGTCGCCGACCGCGGGGACGACGCCAACGCGGACGCATGCTTGTAGCCTCATTGCATGCCGCAAGCCCGAGAGTCCGTCTCCCCTTCGACGAGCATGGGTCGCGGCATGGACGTTCTGACCGCGCTGACCGCGCTGCGTCGAGACGGCGGCAAGCCGACGGTGGCGGAGATCGCCCGCGTGCTCGACCGCGAGCGCTCCCAGGTGTCGCGCACCCTGGCCACTCTGGCCGACAGCGGCCTGATCGAGCGTCGCGCCGATCGCTCCTTCGATCTCGCCTGGGGGTGGTACGCGACCGCGCAGGAGCTCACGGCGCAGAGGATGCGCGTGCACGGCCTCGCCGTGCTGCAGAGCCTCTCCGCCGAGCTGGGCGAGGCCGCGTTCCTGAGCGTGCTGCAGGGCGCGACGACGCTCACGATGCTCGAGAGCCTGCCAGCTGCCTCGCGGATGATCGGCTCGTGGATCGGGCGCGCATATCCCGCCTACTGCAGTGATGCCGGGCGGGCGACGCTCTGGGACGCGGCCGACGAAGAGGTCCGCGCCGTCTTCGAGACGACCGAGTTCTCGCCGCAAGGGCCGCGGACGCCGCTGTCGATCGAGGAGTTCCTGTCGAGGCTCGATGACGATCGCAGCCGCGGCTACTCGATCGTCGATCAGGAGGCGGAGCCGGGGCTGTACTCGGTCGCGGCTCCCGTCTGGGACTTCCGCGGAGAGGTCGTCGCCGCGATCCAGGTGGTGGGTGCACGCGAGGCGATGTCGGCGCGTGCGGCCGAGTGCGGTGCGGCGTGTGCCCGCGCGGCGACCGCCCTCTCAGACGCCCTCGGTGCGCCGCGAAGCTCGTGAGATGAGGCTCAGCCGCGCTCTGCGATATCGCTGAGCTGCTGCGAGAACTGCTCGAGCAGCATCCTGGTCCGCCGGCTCGGCCCCTTGGCCGTGTGCCGGCCGCGCACGGCGATCGAGGCGATGACCGCGCCGCCATGCCGGATGGGAAGAGCGAACTCGTCCACGCCCTGGTCGTACTCCTCCCGTGCGGAAATCAATCCGGCCGCACGGTCGCGCTCCTGCACCCGCTCGACCTCGTCCGCAGAACGCGGCGCAGTCGGTCCGCCCACCCCGACGAACTGCACGTCGTGGAGCAGGGTCTCGATGTCGGCGCGCCCGTGATCCCACAGCAGCGCCCGCCCCGCTCCGGTGCACCAGATCGGCGTCACCAGGCCGTCCCTGAGGGAGCGATCGGGACCCTCCGCGGCGGTCTCGTGTCTCAGGACCACGCCGCGCACTCCCTCGGCGACGGTGATGAACGCGTTCATGCCGAGAGCGGATGCGAGGGAGCGGAGCGCGACACGCGACTCCCGCAGCCAGGACACGTTGAGCGCAGCCGCAGTGCGGAAGAACTCCGCGCCGGCGGTGAAGAGCGCGTCGCCGTCGCGCTCGAGAAGCCGCCGCTCGCTCAGCTCGCGGCTGAGGCGGGAGACCCGGCTCCGCTCGATGCCCGTGTACTCCGCGAGGCGGGAAGCCGTGACACCGGGACGAGCGGAGCGTTCCTGTTCGACGGCGGCGGCCAGGAGGGCGAGCCCCTGGGTCAGCGATGATGATGCCACCGTGCGATCTCCTCCACGCGTCGAGACCGCCAGCCTAACCGCAGGGGCCGGCGTGGCCGCCGCCCCCTGCGCAGGAGCGTCCCGCTCGTCCGTCGATCAGTGCGGAGCAGTCAGACCCCGTCGGATTCGGACTCGTGGTCCACGGCAGTCGCGTGGCCCTTGCGTCCGTGCCGCCACCAGAAGTACAGGTAGCACGCGCCGACGAACGGCAGGCCGAAGTAGAGCGCGGCGACCTGGTTCGGGTCGAACGCGATCGCGATGACCGAGACCAGCAGAAGTGCGAAGGCGACGATCGGCAGAACCGGGTACAGCGGAGTGCGGTACGCGAGGTCGGCGACGCGCCCGCCCTCTCTGACGAACTTTCGCCGGTGGAAGTACAGCGAGGCGACGATCGACATCCACACCGCCACGACCGCGAAACCCGCGATCGACACGAGCACGAGGTACACGGTTCCCGCGGCGATGACACTGGTGAGCAGCGAGACCATGCCGATCAGGATACTGACGCTGAGGGCGATGATCGGAACTCCGCGCTTCGTGAGGCGGGTCAGCGCCTTCGGAGCGTGCCCTTCCTCGGCAAGGGAGAACAGCATGCGCGCACAGGAGAAGAGCCCGCTGTTCCCCGCCGAGAGGAGCGCGGTGATGATGACGAAGTTCATGATGTCGGGCGCGAACGGCACCCCGACGTACTGGAAGACGTCGACGAAGGGGCTGCTCGTGACGCCGGCCTGGTCATACGGGAGGATCGCGGCGACCACCGCGATCGCGCCGACGAAGAGCACGACCAGCCGGAGCACCGTCGATCGCAGGGCCTTCGGGATGTTCTTCGCCGGGTCCTTGGTCTCGCCGGCGGCGACTCCGATGAGCTCCGAGCCGCTGAAGGCGTAGAAGACGGCGAGCGAGGTGATGAGGACGCCGCTGAATCCGTTGGGGAAGAGCCCGCCAGGTGTCTCGAAGTTGCTGAAGAGCAGGGCAGGAGGATGCTCGGCTGACAGCGGCGTGAAGCCGAAGACCGCCGCGGCGCCCAGGACGATCAGCGCGACGATCGCGACGACCTTGACGAGGGAGAACCAGAACTCGGCTTCGCCGAAGACTCGCGCCGAGATCGCGTTCAGGATGAAGAGCACGGCGGCGAAGACGAGGCACCAGACCCAGACGGCGACGCCGGGGAACCATCGCTGCATGAGGATACCGGCGGCGGTGAACTCGGATCCGAGCGCCACCACCCAGCACAGCCAGTAGAGCCACGCGGTCGTGAAGCCCGTTGCGGGGCCGATCGAGCGCGCGGCGTAGATGTGGAACGCCCCGGAGACCGGGTAGGCGATAGCGAGCTCACCGAGGCACGCCATGACGAGGTAGACGACGGCCGCGCCGATGAGGTACGCGATGATCGCGCCGAGAGGGCCGGCCTGCGAGATCGTGTACCCGGAGCTGAGGAAGAGGCCGGAGCCGATCACGCCTCCGAGCGCGATCATGATGAGGTGCCGCGCGTCCATCGTGCGCTGGAGACGCCTCAGCGGCACCTGGGTAGCCGTGGTGTGCGGCAGGGCATTGGGGAGGGTCTTCTCCCCGGGGAGTGGCGTCATCGGGAAACTCGCAATCGGGTGCTATGTGCATCATATTCACATCCTTGTGTTTATGATGCATCTTTTTGTGGGTTGCCGGGACACTACCCCGGCGACGCGGCATCCCACAAGAACCCGTTCCGCATCCGTGCCCGCTCTCGGCCAGAGCGGGCGATCCGTCATCGCGACGGACAATGCGCCCATGTCCGCGGCCGTTCCGGAAGGGGCGCACGGACATCACCCGAGCCGACGATGGAAATCTGCCCCGCACGGCGTCGCCGCGCGGCATCCCCATCACGAACTGGAGAACCCCGTGAGCCACCACGACATCGCTCTCATCGGCTTCGGAGGCGTCAACCGGGCGCTCGCCGAGATCATCCACTCCCGCGGCGAGCGCCTCGCCGCGGACATCGGCTGCACCTTGCGCGTCGTGGCGATCACCGACCTGCGCTTCGGGTCGCTCATGCAGAGCGAAGGCATCGATCTCGCCGCCGTACTCTCGATGACCGGTGACCAGAGCTTCGCCGGGATGCCCGGCGGCGATTCCGAGCCGAAGAACGAACACGTCATCCGCCATACGACAGCGGACATCGTGGTCGAGGCGACCTTCACGAACCCGATCGACGGGGAACCGGCCGTCTCGCACGTGCGCGCCGCCCTCGAATCGGGCAAGAGCGTGACCACGACCAACAAGGGCCCCGTGGCTCTGGCCGGCCGCGAGCTGTCGGCGTTGGCCGAGGCGCACCGCGTGCGGTTCGAGTACGAGGGCTCGGTGATGAGCGGCACTCCCGTGCTGCGTCTCGCTGCGGAGACGCTGAAGGGCCTGCAGATCTCGAGCATCCAGGGCATCCTCAACGGCACCAGCAACTTCGTGCTCGGGCGGATGGAGGCGGGGTCCTCTCTCGACGCCGCCGTAGCCGAGGCTCAGGCGCTCGGCTACGCGGAGGCCGATCCGACCGCCGATGTCGAGGGATCGGATGTGCAGCTCAAGGTCGTCATCCTCGCCAACGAGATCCTCGGCGCCGGCATCACCACGGCCGACGTGAGCCGCACGGGCATCAGCGGGATCACCGAGCACGACGTCGCTGCGGCTGCGGCCGACGGCGAGCGCTGGAAGCTGGTCGGCTCGATCGCCCGCGACGAGTCGGGATCGGTGACGGCATCGGTCCAGCCGCTCGCGCTGGGGGCCGAGCATCCTCTGGCCGGAATCTCCGGAGCCACCAACGCCGTCGCCTTCACCACCGATCTGCTGGGCACGGTGACGATCTCCGGCCCGGGTGCCGGACGCATGGAGACGGCGTACGCGCTGCTCTCCGACATCATCGCGATCGACGCGCACCAGACCGCTCTGGCCGGGGCTGCACGATGAGCCTGCAGACCGTGCTTCCGCCCGCTCCCGCGGACTCGCTGCTGACCGTCCGTGATCCCTTCTCGGACGAGATCATCGGCCGGGTGGTGCAGAGCGATGCCGCAGACGTCGCTGAGATCATGGCGCGCGCCCGCCTCGGGGCGTCGCTGTCGCGGGAGCTCACCCGGTTCGAGCGGCACGCCATCCTCGCCCGTGCCGCGCGACTGCTCGAGGATCGTGCCGACGAGGCCTCGGCGCTCATCGTGCGCGAAGCAGGCAAGACGATCGTCCAGGCGCGCAAGGAGGTCGGCCGGGCGATCACGACCCTGTCGCTCTCGGCCGAGACCGCGCGGTCGTTCCAGGGAGAGGTCATCCCCTTCGACGCGTACGAGGGCTCGGCCGATCGGCGCGGCTGGTACACCCGGGAGCCGCTGGGCGTGATCCTCGCCATCACGCCGTACAACGACGCACTCAACCTCGTCGCGCACAAGCTCGGACCCGCCATCGCCGGCGGCAACTCGGTGATCCTCAAGCCGTCGCAGTTCACCCCGCTGACCGCGCAGCTGCTCGTCGAGGTGCTCACTTCCGCCGGCCTCCCCGACGAGATCGTGACACTCGTGCACGGCGACCGCCACCTGGCGCAGGCGCTTGTCTCGGTGCGCGACATCCGCATGGTGTCGTTCACGGGCGGTTTCGCGACCGGCGAGGCGATCGCACGCGCCGCCGGTCTCAAGAGGCTCGCGATGGAGCTCGGCGGCAACGCCCCCGTGCTCGTGTTCGCAGATGCCGACATCCCCGCGGCCGTCGAGGCGTGCGTCTCCGGTGCGTTCTGGGCCGCGGGGCAGAACTGCGTGGGCGCCCAGCGCCTCCTCGTCGCGCGCCCCGTGTACGACGAGTTCCGAGATCGCCTTGCGGCGCGGACCTCGTCTCTCACGGCCGGTGACCCGGCAGACCCCTCGGTCGATGTGGGTCCGATGATCTCCCAGGCCGCGGCGGAGCGCGCCGAGGCCGCGGTCGACGATGCCGTCGCAGCCGGCGCCCGCGTCATCGCCGGGCATCGCCGTGAGGGCTCGGTGTACTGGCCGACCGCCGTCGAGAACGTCGACGCGACGAGCGGACTGTGGACCGAGGAGGTCTTCGCCCCCGTCGTGGCGCTCATGCCGTTCGACACCGAGCACGAGGCCGTCGCGCGCGCGAACGACGTGGAGTACGCGCTGCACGCGGCCGTGTTCACCTCGGACGTCACCCGCGCGCTGCGCGTCGCCGAGTCGCTGGAGGCCGGCGGGGTGATGATCAACGACTCCTCCGACTACCGCGTCGACAGCATGCCCTTCGGCGGTGCCAAGTACGGGAGCATGGGCCGAGAAGGCGTGCGGTTCGCCTTCGAGGAGATGACGCAGCCGAAGGTGACCTGCATCGCGCTGTGATGCAGGAGTGGGCGGGCGGATGCTGCGCAGCCTCCGCCCACCGCTCACTCGCGGTCGATGACGCGGGTGAGCGAGACCGCCGTGACCGTGTTCGACACCCCGGGCAGCGCGGCGAGCATCTCCCAGATCTCCCCGATGCGGTCCATGGACTCCGCCTCCAGCGACACGAGCAGATCGAAATCCCCCGACATCACATCGCATCGGCGCACTTCAGGGATGCGGGAGATCTCGGCGATCACCCCTCCCCCGCGCATCCTGTCGCTGCGATACACCATGACGATGGCCGACACCCGCGAACGACCCGCGCGCCCGGAGACGACGGTGTATCCCGCGATCACTCCCTCGCGTTCCATGCGGTCCATGCGCTGCTTGACGGCGTTGCGCGAGAGATGCACGCGGGCGGCGAGCGACACCAGCGGGACTCGCGCGTCTTCGGTGAGCGCCGCGATGATGCGGCGATCGATCTCGTCCAGACGATGCTCGCTCATCTGCGCCTCCCGTGCATTATCAGCAATTGTCTGTGCTTATTATGCACTCTAAGATCGACACAGAACCATCCGCGCATCGCGGAGCGAAGGAGCATCCATGCACGCGCGTCCTGACCGCCACGACCCCCGCACCCTCTCGGATCTGAGCCTGGCGGTGCATGCCGGCATCCAACTCGACTCGACGCTGGCGCTGCGCACCCCGCTGGTCATGGCGAACTCGTATCAGCTCCCCGACGATCCGAGCGACATCAGCTGGTCCGCCACGGCGCCGGGTCTCTACACGCGCAACACCGGGGTGAACCAGGCCGCGCTGGAGCAGAAGCTCGCCGCTCTGGACGAGGCCGAAGAAGCCGTCGCCCTCGCCTCGGGCGTCGCCGCGCTGCACGCGGTCTTCTTCACCCACGTGCGCGCCGGCGACCACGTCGTGGTGAGCGATGTCGTCTACGAGGCGACCTGGCGGCTGTGGACCGAACTGCTCCCGCGCCGCTACGGACTGGAGGCGACCTTCGTCGACGTGAGCGATCTCGATGCGGTGCGGGCCGCGATGCGTCCGGAGACCAGACTCGTGTGCATCGAGGCGATCGCGAACCCGACCACGAAGGTCGCCGACGTCGCAGCGATCGCCGAGATCGCCCATGCCGGCGGAGCGCTCCTGATGGTCGACTCGACGTTCACCCCGCCGCCGTTCTTCCGGCCGATCCGCAACGGGGCCGACCTCGTCGTGCATTCGCTGACCAAGTACCTGAACGGTCACGGCGACGCGATGGGCGGATCCGTCGCAGGCCGTCACGAGCTCATCGAGCCGATCAAGGCCGACGCGATGGTCGACGTCGGCGGCATCATCTCGCCCTTCAACGCCTGGCAGATCCAGCGCGGAACCGTCACGCTCCCTCTGCGTCTGCGTCAGCACTTCACGTCGGCCGCCCGGATAGCCGACATGCTGGCCGACGATCCTCGCGTGGAGTACATCGCCTACCCTGGGCTCGACTCCCACCCCGATCACGCCCTCGCCGTGCGGCAGTTCGAAGGTCGCGGCTTCGGAGGCATGATGGCGTTCGCAGTGAAGGGGTCGCCCGATGTGCAGAACCGCTTCGTCGCGAACCTCCGTCTGATCACCTCCGGGTTCTCGCTCGGTCACGACGATTCGCTGATCGTGCACACCGGCACCGAGGGCGGTCGAGTCGCCGCCTATCCAGAGCCGTTCCGGACGCACGGTCACCTCCGCCTCTCGGTCGGCCTCGAGGACGCCGACGACCTGCTGCACGATCTCGCAGCCGCGCTCGACGCGACGTTCTCGCACTGACTCGCCGCGTCGTGCCGGAAGCACCCGCGGGCGCCGCGTGTTGCATTCACAAGCAGGGTTTCCGCACGACGACCAGAGACGGCACGCCGACATGACAGAGACGCACCCCTCGCCCGCACTCGAGGTGCCAGCCACGCCCGGCCCGGGAATCGCTCACGACACCTTCACCATCACGCGCACGTTCGACCTGGACCGCGCCGAGGTGTTCGCTGGGTTCGCCGACGATCGACGCCGCAGGCGATGGGTCAGGATGCCGGGCGGCGGCGCCACCTACGATCACGACTTCCGGGTCGGCGGCGGGGAGGATGCACGGAGCACCTTCTCTCTGCCCGGCGTGCCGGTCGAGACGGTGCGGAATCGATCGCGCTATCTCGACATCGTTCCGGACCGACGGATCGTGTTCGTGTACGAGGCGATCGTCGACGACGTGACCCGATGGGTCTCCCTGGTGACCGTGACGCTCGAGGACGCGCCCGAGGGAGGCACGACACTGACGTGGACCGAGCAGGCGGCATTCCTCGTGCGGACGGGCGACGGCAGCGCCGACCTGCCGCATCTGCGCACGGGCACGGCGCTGCGACTCAACGGTCTTCCCGCAGCCCTCGACGTCAAGCCGCCCACCGCCTCGTGATGGGAAGATAGTTTCGATGTCGGCTTGACATCTGTTCGCTTCTTTGTTCGAATAAAGCATGCGTTGGCAGGGTCAGAAGCTCGGAGACACGGATAGCGCCGCCCTGCCCGGCCTCGAGAACCGTGCCGGCATCCTCCGCACCGTCACGACTCCCGAGTTCGCCGGGATGACCTTCCACGAGGTGCTCTCGAAGTCGGCGCTGAACAAGGTTCCCGGCGCCTCGCAGATGCCGTTCTCATGGACGATCAACCCTTATCGCGGATGCAGTCATGCCTGCGTGTACTGCCTGTCTCCAGACACGCGGATCCTGTGCGCCGACGGGCGCCAGCGGCCGCTTCGCGATCTCGAGATCGGCGATGAGATCATCGGCACCGAAGTCCAGGGCGCCTACCGACGGTACGTGAGAACGACGATCACGGCGAAATGGGACAGCCGGAAACCGGCGTATCGCGTCGGCCTCGCCGACGGCACGCAGCTCGTCGCCAGCGGAGACCACCGTTTCCTCACTGACCGAGGATGGAAGCACGTGACGGATGCGGAGACCGGGCAGCGTCCCCACCTCACTCTGAATAACCGGCTCATGGGATTCGGCATCGGTGTCGACAGCATCTCGGTCGAGAGGACAGCGGTCAAGACCGTCGCCGATCTGCGCGTCGTCGAGATCGTTCCGCTCGAGGGGGAGCACGACCTGCTCGACATCACGACGGGCACCGGGGATTTCATCGCCAACGGAGTGATCAGTCACAACTGCTTTGCTCGAGGAACCCACGAGTACCTCGACCTCGACGGCGGAGCCGACTTCGACTCCCAGATCGTCGTCAAGGTCAACGTCGCCGAGATCCTCGAGAAAGAACTGCGGCGCGGCAGCTGGCAGCACGAGCTCGTCGCCCTCGGCACGAACACCGATCCGTACCAGCGCGCCGAGGGCCGCTACAAGCTCATGCCGAGCATCATCGAGGCGCTCGCGGCATCCGGCACGCCCATGTCGATCCTCACCAAGGGCACGCTGATCCGGCGCGACATCCCGCAACTGGTGAAGGCGGCGCAGCGCGTGCATGTCGACATTCAGATGTCGATCGCGATGTACGACGACGATCTGCAGAAGGCGATCGAACCGGGCACGCCGACGACGCAGGCGCGGCTCGACACGGTGCGGGCCCTCACGGATGCCGGGTTCCGGGTGACCGTCTTCCTGATGCCGATCATGCCCCACATGACCGACTCGGTCGACGCGATCGACACGGCGCTGGCCCGCATCAAGGCGGCGGGAGCGGTGCGCGTGATCTACGGCGTCCTGCATCTGCGGCCCGGTGTGAAGCCGTGGTTCATGCAGTGGCTCGGCGAGTTCCGCCCTGATCTGCTGTCGTCGTATCGCGGGCTGTATCCGGGGATGTCGGCCGAGGCGCCCAAGCCCTACCGGCAGTGGCTGTCGAAACGCGTGCGACCGCTGATCCGCATGCACCGGCTCGACGGGTACGACGAGATCGAGGTCGAGCCGGCGAGCGGCAGGGGGTTCGGACGGATGCCGGTGCGCCCTATTCGCGTCGCAGCATCCGCGCCGGCACAGCCGATGCTCTTCTGAACGCGCGCCGTATCGCTAGGATCAGGCGCATGTACGGGGGATTCATCATCGTTCTGCTGCTCGGAGGAATCGGCGCCGTGTTGTTCGGCGCGTCGATGCCGGCCACGATCGGAACGGTGTTCGTGGCCTTGGGCGCGGCCGCGTTCTGCGCGGGCCTCGTGCACGTCGGCACGCGCCTGTGGGATCAGGAGTCCGCGAAGAAGTAGCCTCCGCGCGCCGTAGGCTTGGGCCCTATGGCTATCGGATCGACTATGTACACGTTCGACGTGCAGCTCGCCGACACCGATCGCGGGGTGTACGAGGACTACGCGCTGCGGGTGGCGCGGCATCCGTCCGAGACCGACGCCTACATGCTCACGCGCGTGCTCGCCTACGGCCTCGAGTACACCGAGGGCATCGTCTTCGGTGGGAGCGTCTCGTCCACCGAAGAGCCGGCCGTGCTCGTGCGAGACCTCACCGGTCTCACCACCGCGTGGATCGAGGTCGGCGCCCCCGATGCCGAACGCCTGCACTACGGCAGCCGGATCGCCGAGCGCACCGTCGTCTACACGCACCGCGACCCCGCGAAGGTCATGGCGCTCTGGGTCGACAAGCGCATCCACCGGGCCTCGGAGATCAGGGTCTACAGCTTCGACCCCGGATTCATCGACTCGGCCGTGCCGGCGCTCGAGCGCCGCAACACGCTGACGATCACCATCACCGAGCAGACGCTGTACCTCTCGCTCAACGGCGTGACGCTGAGCACCGCGGTGCACGAGCACGAACTCGGCTGAGCCCCGCCGCAGCCCCACGGCATCCGTCTGCCCTCTGCCCTCTGCCGTCTGCCGTCTGAGCAGCTCTCGCTTCGAAGGAGATCTCTCGCTGCGAAGGATCATTCCAGCGGATCCTTCCTTCGAAGCGAGAGATCTCCTCCACAACGTGCGCTCCGGCACGCCTGCGGATTCCACGACGAAGGCCCCGCCCCGCGGATGCGGTGACGGGGCCTTCGTGAGCACAGCTCAGGAGGTGAGGTCGGCTGCGGTCGGAACGCGACCGGCGATCTCCTCGATCAGGTCGTCGTCGAGACGGGCGTTCTCGAACGGCGCGTCGATCTCGGCGCGCTGCAGCAGCTCGGTCATCCGACGCTGGCGCTGACGAGTGATCAGCGTGACGACGCGGCCCGAGCGACCGGCGCGGCCCGTACGGCCCGAGCGGTGCAGGTACGTCTTGTACTCGTCGGGCGCATCGGCCTGGACGACCAGGTCGATGTCGTCGACGTGGATGCCGCGGGCGGCGACATCCGTCGCGACGAGCACGTTCACGCGGCCCGACGTCAGACGCTCGAGGTTGCGCGTGCGCTTGGCCTGGTTGAGGTCGCCATGCAGAGACACGGCAGGGATGCCGGCGTCGTCGAACTGCTCGGCGAGCATGTCGGCGTAGGCACGGGTGCGGGCGAAGACGAGGGTCTTGCCCTGGCGGTCGACGAGCGACGTGAGGATGTCCGCCTTGTCGCGGTGCTCGATCACGAGCACGCGGTGCTCGATCGTGCTGGACTCCTGGTCCTCACCGGCGACCTCGTAGACGGCCGGGTCGACGAGGAACTCATCGACGAGAGCCGCGACCTCGCGGTCGAGCGTGGCCGAGAACAGGAGCTTCTGGCTGCCGTCGGCGGTGTGACGCAGAATCCGCTGCACGGGCTCGACGAAGCCGAGCTCGCACATGTGGTCGGCCTCGTCGAGAACCGCGATGCGGCAGTCGGAGAGGTCGAGCTTGCCCTGGTTGATGAGGTCCTCGACGCGGCCGGGAGTGCCGATGACGATGTCGACGCCCTTCTTGAGTGCGCCCACCTGACGACCCTGCGGCACGCCGCCGTAGATCTGGGTGGTGAACAGGCCCACGCTGCGCGCGATCGGCTGGATCGTGCGGTCGATCTGCAGCGCGAGCTCGCGCGTCGGAGCGAGGATGATCGCGCGCGGCGAGCGGCCGAACTCACGACGCTTGCCGGCCTGCGACTTCAGCACGTTCTCGACGAGCGGAGCGCCGAAGGCGATCGTCTTGCCCGAGCCGGTGCGGCCACGGGCGAGGACGTCGCGACCTGCGAGCACTGCGGGAATGCTGGCCGCCTGGATCGCGAACGGCGACGCGGCGCCCAGGTTCGCGAGGGTCTCGACGATGTTGGAGCCGAGGCCCAGATCGCCGAAGCTCACACCGTCGACCTCGACGGCCGCCACGGACTTGGCCTCGAGGCGCTCGTGCACGACATCGTCGGTCGGCTCGAACGCGGCCTTGGGCTTCGCGCTCCAGTCGTTGCGGCTCGGACGCGTGTCACGGGCCGTGCGGTCGTCGCGACGGGGGCGATCGGTGCGGTACGCGCCGCCGGTCGACGGACGCGAACGCTCGTCGCGGCCGCCCTCGATCGAGCGCTGTGCGCGATCGCGGTCGAAGGCGCGACGCGCACGGTCGGCGTCGTAGGAACGCTCAGGGCGCTCGGCTGCGCCGCGGTCGTTGCGCTGCGGGCGCTCGCTGCGGTCATCGCGACGCGGACGCTCGTCACGGTCGAAACGCGGGCGGTCGGCGCCGCGGTCGTTGAACCGGGGGCGCTCGGTGCGGTCGCCTGCGCGATTGGCGCGATCGCCGAAACCACGGTCGTCGCGCTGCGGGCGGTCGTCACGGTTGAACCGGGGGCGCTCGGTGCGGTCGCCTGCGCGATTGGCGCGATCGCCGAAACCACGGTCGTCGCGCTGCGGGCGGTCGTCACGCTGCGGGCGCTGACCGCCACGGTCGTCGCGATACGTGCCGGGACCGGTGGGCCGCTGGCCGTCGCGCTCGAAGCGAGGACGCTCTGCGCCGCGGTACGGGGCTCCCGAGCCTGTCGACGGGCGCGAGCGCTCGTCGAAGCGACGCCCCGTGGTCGGGCGGTCGTTGAACCGGGGGCGCTCGGAGCGCTCGTCGAAACGAGGACGCTCGTCGCGGTGGTGCGGCGCCTCGCGGCGACCGGATTCGGCGCGGTTGCGGATGCTGCGGGCCTCGTCACGGCCGGCGCGCTCCTGCGCGTTCCAGCGCTGCTTGGGGGCACCGGACTCAGCCTCAGCCGGACGGTAACCGCGGTGACCGGCGCTGCGGCTGCCCGGGCGACGGTCGTAGCCGCCGGCGGCGGGTGCGCTGCGGCGTTCGCCGGCATCCGCGCGGAAGGCGCCGCGCTCGGGACGGGCGCCGTCGCGGGCACCGGCGTGGCGGTCGTGGAAGGAGGTCTTCTTGGCGCCGTAGCGGGGCTCGAAGTTGGCGGCGGGACGGCCGCCGCGCGGCTTCTTGTTCTTGGGCATGGGTGTGTCCTTCTGAGTTCTCGCACGAGAACAGCGCTGCGCGCACGCGCGAGCACCCTGCGACTGAGCGCGGGTCCGGACTGTCTGCGGCCGGGGCCATTCATGTGATGGTTGATTTACGTCGATCGACGCTCACCATCGGCCCCTGGACTCACACTTCTTGCACAAAAACGTCCGCGACATGCGCGGGTGTCCGAAGCCGACCGCACGAGTCTACAGGCTTCGGCTGGGAGAGAGCCGGGCGGCGGCGTGCACGACCCCGGAGCATGTCTCCTCGCAGCCGCCGGATCGATCGCGAATTCTGCATCCGCTCGCGGATCGCGAGCAGTTGCGAACACGGCCAGCGCCGTACGATTGCGGGGTGAGCACCGAAACCCCCACCGGCACCCAGGTTCATCTCCGACGCGGCGAGGTCACCGCTCAGATCGCGCAGGTGGGCGCGTCGCTCCGCTCGCTGCGCATCGGAGACGTCGACCTGATCGCGCCCTACCCGCTCGAGGCGCCGACGCCCTCGTGCTCTGGCGTGGTGCTCGCCCCCTGGCCGAACCGGGTTCGCGACGGCCTCTGGAACGATGAGGGCTCGCAGCGCCAGCTGGCCATCAGCGAGCCGAAGTTCGGCAACGCCAGCCACGGACTCCTCCGCTTCGCCGCCTACGAGATCGAGCAGACGGATGCCGCCGCCACCCTGCGCGCGGCGGTCGTCCCGCAGACCGGCTATCCGTATCTGATCGACACGGCCGTCACCTACACGCTCACGGCGTGGGGCGTCGAGGTCAGGCACACGCTCACGAACCGTTCCGCGGAGGCGGCTCCGGTCGCGCTGGGTACGCACCCCTTCGTCACGATCGGCGACGTCGACCCGCACGAGCTGGTGCTCCGGGTCCCGGCCCGGACGGCGATCGAGACAGACGAGCGGATGCTGCCCACCGGAACCCGCGCGGCGGACCCGGCGCTGCGCGACGGCGTGCGCGTGGGCGACGTCACCCTCGACACCGGCTTCACCGACCTCGACCGCGACGACGACGGCCTGGTGCGGCACTCGCTCACGGCCCCGGACGGCCGACGGGTCACGCTCTGGCAGGACGAGAGCTTCGATTACGTCCAGGTGTACACCGCGACCAATTACCCCGGCCGTGAGCTCGCTGTCGCGATCGAGCCGATGACGGCACCCGCCGATGCGCTGAACAGCGGTCTCGGCATCCGCCGCCTCGCTTCCGGCGAGACCTGGAGCCTCCGCTGGGGCGTCGAGCTCGGCTGAACCGACGGCTGCCCGGGTGCGCGTTACGGTCGCCTCGGGCTGCGGAAGGCGACCGCAACGCACACCTCGCCCGCTCTCCGACTCAGGTCGCGATCGGTGTCGTCAACTCACGAGATGAGCGGCACAGTTCGCGACCCGAACGAGGAAGCCGGAACGCCGACTACTCGGCCGTCGGGTGCTCGCGCAGTTGCCGCCGGGTGAGCTGCGGAGCGTGCGGGAGTCCGGAAGCGGATGCCGACGACGGCCCCTCGACACCGGACGACGCCTCGGCTGCATCCGAGTCATCCGCCGCATCCGAACCGGCATCCGCATCCGAACCCGCATCCGAACCCGCCCCGGCCTTGCGGGCCTTCCGGCGCTCCCTGGCGCCCTCGACGAGGTTGTACAGCGTCGGCAGCACGATGAGCGTCAGCACGGTCGATGACACGAGTCCGCCGATCACGACGATCGCGAGCGGCTGCGAGATGAACCCGCCGTGGCCGGTGATGCCGAGCGCCATCGGGGTCAGCGCGAAGATCGTCGCGAGCGCCGTCATGAGAATCGGGCGCAGACGCTTCTCCCCGCCCGCGAGCACCGCCTCCGCCGTGGGCAGCCCCTTCTCGCGGTACTGGTTCACGAGGTCGACGAGCACGATCGCGTTCGTCACCACGATGCCGATGAGCATCAGCACGCCGATCAGCGAGGCGACGCCGAGCGGCACGCCGGTGACGATCTGCAGCAGGATCGCTCCGGTCGCCGCGAACGGCACCGAGACGAGCAGCAGCAGCGGCTGGCGCAGCGACTTGAACGTCGCCACCATCACCACGTACACGATGAGGATGGCCGCGAGCATCGCGAGTCCGAGCTGCGAGAACGAGTCGGCCTGCTGCGTCGCGACACCGCCGACCTCTGCCGAGGCGCCGTCCGGCAGGTCCACCGCGGCGAGCGCGGCGGAGACGGAGGTGGTCGCTACGGCGAGGTTGTCGGATGCCGGGGGCACCGTCACGGTAGCCGTGCGCTTGCCCTTCTCGGTCGTGATCGAGGTGGGGCCGTTGCGCTCCTCGACGGTCGCGATGTCCTGCAGCTGTACGATGCCGGCCAGCGTCGGGATCGCGAGCTCCTTCAGGGCCTGCGCCGTCGTGGGCGGCTCGGGGGCTGCGATGTACACAGTCAGCGCGGTGTCGTCGATCTCGACGGACCCGGCCTGCTGCGGACGCATGGTGTTCGACACGATCGAGCCCACGGCGACCTCGGAGAGCCCGCGCTCGGCCGCTGCCTGACGGTCGACGACCACGGCGAGGTACGGCAGCGCGGCGGCGAGGTTGTCGGTCACCTGGCCGACACCGTCGCGCCCCTTGATCTCGTCGACGACCGCAGAGGTCGCCTTCTCGAGGTCCTCGGAGTTCGACGCAGTGACGGAGACCTCGATGTCGCTGGACCCGAGGCCGGCGGATGCTCCTACGGCGACGTCTCCGACGTCCTTCAGCCCGTCGATGGCCTCCTGCACGTCGGCGCGAAGCTTCTCCTGATCGGCGTCGCTGTCGGTGAGCACCGAGAACGTCACTCCGGCACCGCCGGAGAACGCGTCGCGCAGCGCCGATCCGCTGGAGCCGATCGAGGCCTGCACGTGGGTGATGCCGTCGATGCCGAGGAGAGCCTTCTCGACCTTCATCGCGGCATCCGACTTGGATTCGAGGCTCGCGGTCGGACCGAGATCCTGCGTGACCGTCATCGTGTTCTGGCCGGAGTCGCTGAGGAAGTTCACCTTCATCAGCGGGGCTGCGGCGAGCGTCGCGCCGAGCACGACGACCGCGAGGATCACCGTGATGCCGGAGTGCTTGAGCGTCCAGCCGAGGATCGGCCGGTACGCGCGCTGCAGTCGCGTCGGCGGAGCGTCCGGGTGCTCCGGGTCGATCTGCACGCCGTGGTCGTCGAGCAGAGGCTTGCCGGGGCGCAGGAACCAGTAGGCCAGCACGGGGACGATCGTGAGCGCGACGAGCAGAGAGGCGACCATCGCGATCGTCACGGTCATCGCGAAGGGTCGGAACAGCTCGCCGACCATGTCGCCGACGAACACGATCGGCAGGAAGACCGCGACGGTCGTGATGGTGGATGCCGTGACAGCCGCCGCGACCTCGCGCACGGCGAGACGGATGGCGTCGCCCTTGTCGGCGTCGCCGACGTAGTGGCGCTTGATGTTCTCGATCACGACGATCGAGTCGTCGACCACGCGTCCGATCGCGATGGTCAGGGCGCCGAGGGTGAGGATGTTGAGCGAGTATCCGAACGCCTGCAGGCCGATGAAAGTGATCAGCACGCTGGTGGGGATCGAGATGGCCGTCACGAGCGTGGAGCGGATCGAGAGCAGGAACACGAGGATGACGATCACCGCGAACACGAGCCCGAGAAGGCCCTCGGTCGCGAGCGTGTCGATCGACTGGACGATGAAGGGCGCCTGGTCGAACACGATCGTGAACTTCGCGTCGGGGAACGCCTCCTTGATGTCGTCGAGAGCGGCGATCACCCCGTGCGACACCTCGACGGTGTTCGCGGCAGGCAGTTTGGTGATGGAGATCGACAGAGCGTCCTTGCCGTCCACGCGGGAGATCGACGTCACAGGATCGGTCTCCTGCACCACGGTCGCGACGTCGCCGATCGTCGCGTCCGTCCCCACGAGCGGGAGCGCGGCGATCTCGTCGACAGAGGTGATCTTCGCGCCGGTCTGCACCGTCAGGGTCTGACCGTTCTCGGTGATGTCACCGCCAGGGAACAGCGTGCCGTTCTGCTGCAGGGCCGAGCTGATGGCCTGGGTACTCTCGCCTGCGGCTGCGAGCTTGGCGACGTCCGGAGTGATCGTGATGCGCTGACCGACACCGCCGACGATCTGCGCGGCGTTGACGCCCTTGACGTCTTCGAGCTTCGGGATCGCGACGCTCTGGAGCTCGGCCTGGGCGTTGTCGGCATCGGCGAAGCCGGAGACCGCGACCTGGATCACCGGGAAATCGTCGATCGATACCGACAGGACCTGCGGGGTCACATCATCCGGCAGAGTGGAGGAGATGCGGTTGATCGCCTGCTGGATCTTCTGCTCGGCGGTGGCGAGGTTCGTGCCGTAGGTGAACGTCGCCTGCACGATCGAGGCGTTCGTCGTGCTGGTCGCCGTCGTTCCTTCGAGCCCCGGAACGCCCTGGATGGCCGACTCGATCGGCGTGGAGACGTCGTTCTCGACGACCTCCGGCGACGCCCCGGGGTAGGTCGTCATGACCATGAGGTTGGGCAGCTCGAGCGACGGGATGAGCTCCTGCTTGAGGTTCGTCAGCGCGAGGCCGCCGAACACCGCGGCGACGATCGTGATCAGCGCGATGAGCGCGCGGTTCTTCAGGCTCAGGACGGCGAGTTTCGACAAGGCGGTTCTCTCGGTTAGGCGGATGCTGCGGCTGGTGTCAGGATTCCGACGAGGGCGTCGCGGATGATGCCCTCGTCGAGCGGTTCGTCGTGGATCTGAGCGTGCCAGAGTACGCCGTCGATGAAGACGGCAGCTGCCCTGGCTCGGTCCAGACCGTGAACGGGTGCGATGAATCCGACGACCTCGTCGGACCAGTGCCGTGCGAGTTCGCGCACGCGCGGATCATGGACGGCCGCGGTGACCACGGCGCGATCGGCCTGCACGGCGTGAACGTCCGACAGGCTCTCGTGGATCAGCCGAGCCAGGCCTGCAGGTGTGACGCCGTCGGCGAGGACGGCCTGTCGCGTGGCCTCGATGCGGTTGTCGACCTCGGCGGCGAGCTCGCCGACTGCGGCTTCGCGGAGATCGTCGAGTGTGGCGAAGTACTGGGTCGTGGCGCCGAGCGGCACCCCTGCCCTGGATGCGACTTTGCGGTGCGTGATCGCGTCGACGCCGATCTCGACGATGAGCTCGGCTGCCGCGGTCACGATCTCGCGCCGGCGCGCCTCGGGGTCGCGCCTGCGCCGCAGTGCTTCGCTCATCCCCACCCCCTGTACAAGCAGTACATGTACGTTTGTACATTTTATGCCGAGGCAGGCTGAACGTTCGCCGCATCCGGCGAAGTCTGGCCGATGGTCTCTACCGCCGGCCGCTCGTGGCACGGACAATGGGATGCTGCCGCTGCCGACTCCCCTACCGCTGCGGCCTTCCGGAGGCCCCCATGGTCGCAAGACCCCCTACCGTGCGCGCCCTTATCGCCGCAGGAATCGTCGCCGCCGCGGTGTTCACGACGTCGACCGCGGCTCCGGCATCCGTCACCACACGCGTCAGCATCCTCGACGGCGATCACACGATGATCCTCGGCTGGGCATCGCACGACCTGACCACCATGTCCGCAGAAGAAGCGGCCTTCGAGCGATCGGATGCGATGATCTCGACCTACGTCGACTTCGTGCAATCGCCGGCCTTCCCCGATGACGAGGCCGACGCCGCCGAGGCACGCGGCTCAGCTCTGCTGATCGCGTGGGAGCCGTGGGACTGGAATCTCCCCGCCGATCAGCAGCCCGGGTTCGCACCGGCGCTGATCGCGGCGGGCGATTACGACACGTATCTGACGTCGTGGCTCACGTCGGCCCAACAGCGCACGGCCGACGCCGAGATCATCGTGCGCTTCGCACCCGAGATGGACGACACCACGCGTCCCTGGTCGAGTGGAACCGCGCCGGGAGACAGCACCCCCGCCGACTACATCGCGATGTGGCGGCACGTCTACGAACTGAAGCAAGCCGTCGCCCCCGACGTCGTCATGCTCTGGAACCCGCTGAACTACGGAGCGGGCCCGCATCCGTTCGAGGCGTACTACCCCGGATCGGCCTATGTCGACGCGCTCGCTCTCGACGGCTTCAACTGGGGATACACCCCGATGAGCCAGGCCGGCTGGCAGAGCCCCGACGACGTGTTCGGCTTCACCGACCCGAACGGCCCGGTGCCGCGGCTCAAGGCGCTAGCGGGCTCCAAGCCGTGGGGCATCGCCGAGACGGCATCCGCTCCCGACCGTCCCGCCGACTTCCAGCCCGGCGGACCGGGCTACGGCTCCTGGGGGAGCTGGGTGTTCCAGTGGCCCGAGAACCCTCCCTACGAGGCGACAGCGGATGACTGGATCACCCAGGAGGGATGGTCGCGGATGCTGATCGAACGCGCGAAGGACGCCGGCGCGTCGTTCGTCGACTTCTTCCACACCGTGAAGGAGACCGACTGGCGTCTCACCGACACCGCCGTTGGGCGCGAGGTGCTGAACGCCGGATCGTGAGCGCGGCGCCGGAGGGCACCGGCCACCACGTGAGCGACGCGCCACCACCCGAGCGACGTCATCTCGGCGGTGGCGCGTCGACATCACGGTGGCGCACTGCGGACTGAAGCCCGCTACTCGACCTGGCCGCGCTCGAAGTATGCGACCAGCTCGGGATCGAGTTGCGGCACCTCGATGGCCGAGCCGTCTCCGCGGAGCGACTGCGTCGCGAGGATGCCGGTGGCCACGGCTTCGCGGGCTGCGACGGGAGACGTCTCGGTGAGACCGCCGTCGCGCACGAAGCGCAGGAACTCGGCGACGAGCAGCGCGTCGGCGCCGTCATGCCCGGCATCCTCGACCTCGGGCACGATGAAGGTCTCGTCGGCCTCCCCCGCGCCGCGGTGACGGCGGTTCCACAGCTTGACCTCACTGCCCGCGGTGTCTCCGAAGTTCTCGATCCGCCCTTCGGTGCCGATCACCGTGTAGTTGCGCCAGTAGTCGGGGGCGAAATGGCACTGCTGATACGACGCCATGATGCCGCCGCTGAGCCGCATGTTCACCATCGAGATGTCCTCGACGTCGATCACCGGGTTCAGTCCGGTGAGCGACGTGGGCGGCCAGTTGTCCACGCTGAACCAGTCCGGCATCCGTTCGCCGGTGCGGTCGCGCCGATCGGCGATGCCGCCGTACACGCTGAGTTCGCCCATCGCCGCGACCCGTTCGGTGTAGGCGCCGGCCAGCCAGTGGATGATGTCGATGTCGTGCGCCCCCTTCTGCAGGAGGAGCCCGGTCGTGCGCCGGCGGTCGGCGTGCCAGTCCTTGAAGTAGAAATCGCCGCCGTGGCCGACGAAATGGCGCACCCAGACCGCCTTGACGTCGCCGATCCGCCCGTCCAGGATCAGCTCGCGCATGAGCGTGATCACGGGCATGTGCCGCATGTTGTGTCCGATGTAGAGGCGGCTGCCGGTACGGCGCGCGGCCTCCAGCATGGCGTCGGCGTCGGCGAGATCGATCGCGAGCGGCTTCTCGCAGAACACCGCGACGCCCGCCTCCAGGGCGCGGATGCTGAGAGCGGCGTGCATGTCGTCGGGTGTGAGCACCATCACGGCGTCGACGCCGGAGGCCAGCAGCTCGTCGACGGAGCCGGTGACGAGGGCGTCTGGAACGAGTCGTCGTGCGTCATCGCGAGCACGCTCTGACGGGTCGCAGATGGCGGTGATGCGCGACCCCTCGCCGGGGCGCTGCACCTCCTCGCGGAGAGTGGCGCGCGCGCCGAAGCCGATGATGCCGATGCGGAGGTCCACGGTGGCCTTTCTGGGAGTGTCGATTCGAGGACGGCGGGGCCGTCAGCGGGATGCCGGAGCGTCGATGTCGGTCGACGCCCCGGGGAAGAGCGACCACGAGAACTCGTGCAGCCGACCGGTGACGTCGTCGGCCGAGAGGGCGCGCTCGATGATGATGCGCGCCTGCCGCTCGTAGAAGTCGGTCGGGCCGACCGTCGTCAGTGTGGGAGCGATCAGCCGGGCGTCCGGCGTGTTGCCGACGCCGACCACGGCGACGTCGTGCGGCACACGAAGCCCCAGCATGTGCGCGGCGTTGATGGCCGCGATGGCCGCGAAGTCGGTGGTCGCGTAGACCGCATCCGGGCGGTTCTCGCTCGACAGCAGCCGCACGGCTGCGGCGAAGGCGCTTGCCTGGGTCTCGGCGTAGGTCTCCGTCCACGCCGGATCGACGACGAGGCCTGCGGCCGACATCTTCTCGACGTACGGCGTGTACCGGGTCACCTGGGTGGAGGCCAGGCGCACGGCCCCCTCCGCCGCCAGGCATCCGATCCGGGTGCGGCGCTCGATCAGGTGATCCATCGCGAGCTCGCAGCCCGGGATGGCGTCCGAGCGCACGACGTCGAAGCCGTCTGGTTCGAGGTGCTCCGAGAAGACCACGAGCCGCTGCCCGCGACGCACGAGGTCGCGCAGCTTCTCTTTCGCGACCTCGTCGAGTCCGACGCCGTCGAGATAGGCGACGTCGCTCTCCACCCGATCCAGTGCCGCGTGCCAGTCGCCGTCCGCGAGGATCAGCGTCGTGAGCCCGTGCTTGTTCGCCTCGGCGTTCACGGCATCGGCCACCGCGAGCGACCACGGGTCGCTGAGCATGTGCAGCGAGAGCTGCACCATGCCGCTGCGTCCGGTGCGGATCGCCCGTGCCGCGGTGTTCGGCCGGTAGTTCAGCTCCTCGGCTGCCGCGATCACCCGCGCCGCGGTGGCTTCGGCGACACCGGACCCGCCCGTCCCTGCACGTCCGGAGAACACGTACGAGACCGTCGCAGTCGACACGCCGGCCAGTTCGGCGACCATCCGAAGAGTGGGGCGGCGAGCATCCGTCTTCCTGCGCTGCACCATCGGTCAGCCCTTCGATCCGCTGAAGGCGATGCCCTGGATGAACTGCCGTTGCAGGATCATGAAGGTCACGAGCATCGGCAGCGTCGCGAGAAGGGCGCCCGCCATCAGCACGGGGTAGTCGGTGCCGTGGATGCCGACGAGCTGCGAGAGCCCGACCGAGAGCGGCATCTTTGCGGGATCCGTCGTCACGATCAGCGGCCAGAGCAGGTCGTTCCACGACCACAGCACAGTGAACACCACGAGAGCGATGATGCCAGGCTTCGCGAGCGGAACCATGATCCGCCAGAACGTCTGCCACGGATTCGCTCCGTCGATCCGCGCCGCCTCCTCGAGTTCGGCCGGCATCGACATGAAGAACTGCCGCATCAGGAACGTGCCGAACGCGCTGAAGATGCCGGGCACGATCAGGGCCTGCAGGGAGTTCAGCCAGCCGAGAGACTGGATGATCTCGTACTGCGGCAGCAGGTACAGCTGCGACGGCACCATGAGCACGGACAGGAACACCACGAACAGCGCGTTGCGGCCGGGGAACGGGATGCGCGCGAACGCATAGCCCGCCATGGTGCACAGCACCACCTGGCCGATCGTGCGCCCGACCGTGAGCAGCACGGAGTTCGCGAACATCTGCGCGAACGGCATCGATTCGAAGACCTCGGCGAAGTTCGTGAAGACCCATTCGCGAGGAAGGATGCTCGGCGGCACCTGCACAGAGTCGGACAGCGTCTTGAACGATGTCAGCAGCTGCCAGATGAAGGGGAACACCATGATCACGGCGCCGAGGCTCAGGAGCAGGTGCACGATCCAGAGGCCCCGGTTCTTCGGCTTCCCCGCGCGTGGCGTGCGCCCGGAGGGTACGCCGATCACGGCGCGCGTGTCGAGCGAGAGGTCACTCATAGTGCACCCACTTCTTCTGCAGGCGGAACTGGACGACGGTGAGCAGCAGGATGATCACGAGCAGCAGGAACGCGACAGCGGCGGCATAGCCGCGATCGTTGTCGAGGAAGCCCGCTTCGTAGAACAGGTACACCACGGTGCGGGTGTTCGGCATCGCCGGGTTGCTGCGTCCGAGCATCATGTAGATGAGGTCGAACACCTGCAGCGCGCCGATCACGCTGATCACGCTCACGAAGAAGATCGACGGCGACAGCATCGGGATCGTGATCGAGAAGAACTTGCGCACAGGGCCAGCGCCGTCGAGGTCGGCGGCCTCCATGATCGTGTCGGGGATGCCTTGCAGACCCGCGAGGAAGATGACGATGTTGGTGCCGAGGCCCGCCCAGATCCCGACGACGGCGATCGCGACGAGCGCGGTGCTCGGATCGGTGAGCCAGCTGCGGCCTTCGACGCCGACGGCTCCGAGCGCCGCGTTCAAGACGCCGTAGTCGCCGTTGTAGATCATCCGCCATACGAGCGCGATCGCCGCCGGCATCGTGACGACGGGAATGAAGTACAGCGTGCGATAGGCGCTGCGTCCCTTGAGTCCGGTGGTGTTCAAGAGGGCGGCGATCGCGACGGCGAGTGGAATGCCGATCAGAGCGATCACGGTGTAGATCGCGGTGTTGCGCAGCGCCCCGATGAGCTCGGGGTCCTGCAGAAGGCGGGCGTAGTTCTCGAAGCCCACCCACTCGGATCCGCCGAAGGGGCCCGACTTCGTGAACGAGATGATGAGGGTGCGCACGGTCGGCCAGAGGTAGAAGACCGTGATGCCGAGTGCGGTGGGACCGATGAAGACCAGTGCCCACCACGGCGAGGCACCGGGGTTGCGCCGCCGGCGGCGGATGCCGGGGCTGGGGGCCTCCGGCATCCGCCCCTCCGACGTGCGCGCGTGGGGCGCGACGACGCTCATGGAGGTCCTTACTTCTTCTGCTCGTCGTCCAGCGCGGCCTGCATCTTCTCGGCGAGGTCCTTCAGGCCGTCCTTCGGCGTCACTGCGCCCGACCACACCTGAGACAGGATCTCGCTCTCGATGCTGGTCCACGCCGAGGTGTTCCTCGAGACGGGGTAGGGCACCGCGGTGTCGAGCGCGTCGATGTAGACCTGGAGGTCGTACTGCGGCAGCGCGTCGACCCACGCCTGCTGGGTGCCGTTGAACGCGGGGATCACGGTGCCGGTCTCGGCCTGGATCTTGGCCGCCTCTTCACCGGAGGCGAACGCGGCGAAGGCCTGGGCCTCTTCGAGATGCGCGCTCTTGGCGTTGGCGACGTTGCCGACGCCGTGGATCACGCTCTGGTTCCCGTCGGGGCCCGCCGGCAGCGGGGCGACGTCGACCTTGCCGCCGATGTCGGCGTTGTCGGCGTAGGCGATGGCCGCCCACGAGCCGTTCTGGAACATCGCGACCTTGCCTGAGAGGAAGAAGTCCTCGGGGTTGGTGTCGGTCATCTGCTGCGCCGTCGGCGAGGATCCGCTCTCGATGAGGTCCGTCCACAGCTCGATGCCCTCGAGCGCCTCAGGCGATCCGTATCCGCTCGTCGTGCCATCCGCGGATATGACCTCGCCTCCCGCCTGCGCGATCGAGTTGTAGTAGTTCTCCTGGCCGTACTGGCTGGCCGCGATGCCGTACTGGCCCTTCGCCGGGTCGGTCAGCTTCGCGGCGGCGGCGGTGAAGTCGTCCCACGTCCAACCCTCGTACGGGTAGGCGACGCCCGCGGCGTCGAAGAGCTCCTTGTTGTACCAGACGGCGACGGTGTCGAAGTCCTTGGGGGCGCCGTAGAGCTTGCCGTCGTAGGTGTAGAGGTCGATGAGACCCCGGGGGTAGTCGGAGGCCTCGATGCCGGAGTCGTCGAGGGGTGCGAGCTGCCCGTTGGACGCGTACAGCTGGAAGTTCGGACCGTTCATCCAGAACACGTCGGCCGCGGAGCCTCCCGTCGCCGCGGTCTGCAGTTTGGTGAAGTACTCCTTGTACGGCGTGACCTGGATGTCGATCGTGACGTTCGGGTGCTCCTTCTGGAACGCCTTCGCGATCTCCTCCATCGCCGGTTTCTGGTTCTCGTCCCAGATCGCGTAGCTGAGGGTGACGTCGCCATCGGCAGAACCGGAATCCCCTCCGGTGGACGACGAGCAGGCGCTCAGGGCGAGCAGGGCGGCCGCTGAGGCGGCAAGAGCGCCGAGGGTGCGGCGGGGGAGGCGAGCCATGGTGTCTCCTTTGACGGTTCTGAGGCTTCGAGTCGGGCGCAGCTCTGGGGGAACACGCTTGTTAAACGATTAGCAGTTAAACGATTAGCACGAATGTACCCGTTGTTGCGGATGGGCGCAACAGGCGGATCAGAGAGCGGAGCCGAGCGCGAGTCCGAGACCGGCGGCCAGCACCCCCAGCAGCAGGGTGCCGATCGCGTTGAAGGCGGATGCCGGGCGTTCGCCGTCGCGCCACAGAGCCACGGTGTCGAGCATCGCGGTGCTGAAGGTCGTGTATCCGCCGAGCAGACCCGCGCCGAGCAGGAACGCCTGGTCCGGGAGGGCAGTGGTCACGACGCCCAGCGCGAACGATCCGCTGAGGTTGACGACGAAGACGCCCCAGGGGAAGCGTCGACCTGCGAACCGCGCGACCCCGAGATCGACGAGGTAGCGCAGCGCCGCGCCGACTCCCCCGGCGAGCGCTGCGCCCACGAACAGCAGCGGACTCACGAGACGACTCCCCTCGGCGGCCGCTCCGCACGCGGACGGCCGAGGTGCAGACCGAGCGCTGCGCCTCCGAGCCCGAGGACGAGAGAGCCCGCGGCGTACACGACGGCGAGGAGCGGAGCATCCGCCCACAGCCCCACGGTTCCGGTCACGAATGCGCTGTACGTCGTGAACCCTCCGAGCGCTCCCGTTCCGAGCAGGAGCCGCAGGTCGGCGCGTGCCGGATCCGCGAGCCGCTCGAAGGGCCGTGCCATGAGGAGGCCGATCAGGAAGGCGCCGACGACGTTCGCGATCAGCACGGGCAGGACACCGGCGTCGGCGAGCAGCATCCCGAGCGCGATCCTGGCGGCGGTCCCCGCCGTGCCCCCGGCGACGACGAGGAGCACGCGGCGGAGATTCACCCTGTCACTGTAGTCGTCGCCGACACTCGCCGCCGGGTGCTGACAGCACCCGGTCGTGCTGTCAAGGCGGTGCGAGCGGCGCGCTCGACGGGTTGACTGTTCGCATGACCCCGCTCTGGAAACTCGGCCCGACCGTCCCCCTCGGCTCTCCGTTCGAGCCGGGCGCGCGCCACGACGTCGTGATCGTCGGCGCAGGACTCACCGGCCTCTCGACCGCCGTCATGCTGGCGGATGCCGGACTCGACGTGGCCGTGATCGACGCGGGGGTCGTGGCCGAACTCGCGACCGGCGCCAACACCGGCAAGCTCTCGCTGCTGCAGGGCAGCCGCCTCGCCGAGATCCGCCGGCATCATCCCGCGTCACTCGTGCGTGCGTACGTCGACGCGAACCGCGACGGCATGCAGTGGCTCCTCGAGTTCGCAGAGACCGCCGGCATCCCGTGCACGCGTCGCACCGATCACAGTTACGCCCAGGAACGCGCAGGCCTCGACGTCCTGCGTCGCCAGCACGCCGCGGCGCGCGAAGCGGGTCTCGCTGCGCGGATGGTCCAGCCCGCAGACCTCGACGTCCCCTTCCCCGCTCTCGGCGCGGTCGCTCTCGACGATCAGGCGACGATCGACCCGGTGCGGGTCACCCAGGCGCTGGCCCGCAGGCTGCTCGCCTCGGGCGGCACTCTGCACGAGCATGTGCGCGCGACAGGCGCGCATGCCCTCCCCGAGCCGCGCGTCGAGACGACCGCCGGTCCGCTGTTCGCTCACGACATCGTGCTCGCGACCGGCACGCCGTTTCTCGACCGCGGGCTGTACTTCATGAAGGTCCGCGGTCTGCGCTCCTACTGCGTCTCGTTCCGCACCTCTTCCCCCGTCCCCGAGGGCACGTTCATCTCGGTCGACGGCTCGACCCGATCGATCCGTGCCGTGGCGGAGACCGACGGTCCTGCGGACGCGGCTCAGCTGGTCGTCGGAGGAGGCGGACACCCGGTCGGACGCTCCGACGGCGAGACAGCGGCCATCGATGATCTCGTGGCGTGGACCCGCCGGCATTTCCCGGATGCCGAGGAGACGCACCGCTGGTCCGCGCAGGACTACGAGTCGCACAACCTCATCCCCTTCGTGGGGGCGATGCCTCGGGGCCTCGGACGGATCCGCTTCGCCACGGGCTATGCGAAGTGGGGCCTCACGAACGCGCCGGCCGCAGCGCAGCGGCTCACCGCCGAGATCCTCGGCACGCCGCGGCGCGAGCGCGCTTCGTGGATGACCGCGATCGGCACACGGCTCACGGTGCCTGCCGACCTGGCGAGAGGCGCGGCCGAGGGCGCGCGCGTCGCCGCTGCGGCCGCATCCGGCTGGGCCGACGCGGAGCGCCGAGCCGTACCCGTTCCGCAACCCGCGGAGGGCCAGGGCGTGGTGGCGAACAGGGCCGCTCGCCCCGTGGGCATATCGACGGTCGACGGGGTCACCCGGGCAGTGGATGCCGTGTGCACGCACCTGGGCGGTGTACTCGACTGGAACGACGCCGAGTGCACCTGGGACTGCCCGTTGCATGCGTCGCGCTTCGCTCCTGACGGGCGACGCCTCGAGGGACCCGCCGTGCACGATCTCGGCCGCGTGCCGCGGACACGGGCTGACTGACGAGATTCAGGGGCGCGCGGCATCCCATCCGTCCTGCGGCGTCTCGCAGGTCTCGCGGAACACGTACTGCGACACGAGCCGGCGCTCGCTGCTCTTCCAGTCGATCGCGGGCCGACGCTGCTCGGGCGGCACGTAACCCAGCCGGTAGACGGCCATGAGCTCGAGGTCGTCGGGCACCCGCAGCATCCGCACGATCTCGTCCCAGCGACCAGGCACCTCCATCGGGAAGGAGATGAACTGGATGCCCATACTCAGCTCGACCGTGGTGAGCCAGATGTTCTCCATGGCGGCCCCCATGCTGAACACGGAGTAGAACGACGAGAGCTGCCCTGGTCGGTACTCGCTGCGATCGAGCATGACGCCCAGCAGCAGCGGTGAGCCGGCGACGAGCCGACGGTTCTCCTCGCCCAACGTCTTCGGCACGCCGAAGGCGTTCATGAGCTTCTGGCCGCGTTTCGTGAAGACCTGTCCGGTGAACGGCCGCAGGGCCGCAGGCAGCTTGTCGAACAGCATCCCGCTGCGCTTTTCGTCCATCTCGGCCTGACTGAACCGGAAGTACGGCTTGTAGCGTTCGAAGAAGGTGCCGTTCGACATCGCCTCCGTCATGCTCTCTCCGGAGATGCGCGCGATCGCCTCGATCGTGTCGCGGTTCTCGATCACGACGAACCGCCACGGCTGGCTGTTCAGCTGCGACGGGGCGCGTCCGGCCGCCTCGAGCAGAAGGCGCTGATGCTCCTCGGACACGGGGTCGGGCAGGAACGGTCCGTTCGTGGTCTTGCGGCGGCGGATGGCGTCGAGCAGTTCCATGCGGTCACTTCCGGTCGAGGGGCAGCAGTGATGAGGCGACGCTCGCGAGATAGAAGGGCGCCGCGGCGAGCGCGATGAGCGGATGCCGTCGGCCTCGCGTCCCCGCATACGGGATCACGGCGAGCGGCACGACGGCCGGTGCGAGGGCGATCGCCGCGCGGCGGCCTGTGCGCGATCGCCAGGCGCAGACGAGGGCGACGGCAGTGGTCGCGCAGGTCACGACGTACAGCAGGTGATGCACCCAGCGGAACCGGCTCGTGTCGACGAGCCGTGCGGCCACGGCAGTGCCGAGCGCACAGTTCGCGGCATAAGCGGCCGTGGCTGCGACGACGATCGCCGTCGCTTCCGTACGATCCCGTCGGCCGACCATGGCCCCGACCCTACTCCAGCCACGCGTTTCGTCTCGCTCCGCTCGCTCAACGACCGGAGGCATCCGGTCGTTGAGCGAGAAGCGAAGCGACGAGACGAAACGCCTACAGGTTCGCCTCCGCGTACACGCGGAGCGCGTCGCGGACGAACTCCGCACCGTTCGTGCCGCCGGCGGACGTCGCGTAGTTCGCACCGAAGCGCGGATCTGCCACGTACATCTCGCCGAGCCCGATCACGTAGCCCTTGACGTCTCCGCCGGGCACAGCCGCGGGCGTGCCCGGGATGCCCGTGAGCCACTCGACGTGGCGACGCGCGATGGCCTGGGCCTCGTCGGATGCCGGATCGACGCCGCTCTCGGCGGCGGCGATCCAGTCGCGTCCGAGGTCGGACACGCGGCGCTGCCAGTCGGCGCGCTCGGCATCCGTCATCCCCTGCCACCAGCGGTTGCTGTCGGCGTAGGCCTTCTTGCCCCAGCGCTCCTCGACCTCCTCCTTGTACTGGGTGTGGTCGAAGCCGTCGAACATGTTCTCTGCCATGAGTTCTTCACCTCCTTCCAATGCTCCGATGGTGGATTCGACCGACGCGATCTGCCGCGCCAGCCGGGCCTGCTCCTCGCGGAGGAGCGCGAGGTGGGTCTTGAGTGCCGTTGCTTCGGCGCGCTCCCTGTGGAGCACCTCCGCGATCTGCGGCAGCCCGAGTCCGAGTTCGCGCAGCAGCAGGATCCGCTGCAGTCGCACGAGCGCCTGCTCGTCGTAGTGCCGATAGCCGTTGTAGGCGATGCGCGACGGCGGCAGCAGACCGATGTCGTCGTAGTGACGCAGCGTTCTGCTGGTGGTGCCGGCGAGCCGTGCGATCTCCTGGATCGACCAGTCCCTGGTTCCCATGTCGCCCTCCTTCCGTAGTGATATCTCCACGGTAGAAGTTGACGCTACGTCAATGTCAACCGGGAACATTCGCCGGTTCGTAACACGCGCGACGCGCATGCTCGATACCGTCGACACGTGACCCGCGCCACGCATCCCCTCGCCCTCGCCCCTGTGACCGCTCCGGAGACGTCGGCCGACGCGTTCGTCGCCGACTTCCTGCACAACCTCAATTTCGACCGTGGTGTCGCACTGTCGGCGTCGAGCGAGAACGATCGGTACTTCGCGCTCGCGCACACGGTCCGCGACTACCTAATGGCGCGATGGCTCGAGGATCTGCGCCGCCAGAAGGAGTCGCAGGCGAAGGGCGTCTGCTATCTCTCGGCCGAGTATCTTCTGGGCCGCCAGCTCGACAACAACCTTCTCGCCGGGGGGCTCGCCGACATCGCGCAGGAGGCGCTCGCATCGTGCGGCGTCTCGCTCGACGATCTGCGCCAGCACGAGGTGGAACCGGGGCTCGGCAACGGCGGCCTCGGCCGGCTCGCGGCCTGCTTCGTCGACTCGCTCGCGACGCTCGGCGTGCCGAGCATCGGCTACGGCATCCGCTACGAGTACGGGATCTTCCGGCAGACGTTCGTCGACGGCCAGCAGGTCGAGCAGCCGGATTCCTGGCTGTCGCTCGGCTCGCCGTGGGAGTTCGCCCGCCCGGAGGACGCGCAGACGATCGCCTTCGGCGGTCACACCGAGACCTATGACGACGAGGGCGTCACGCGCTCGCGCTGGGTGCCGGGGTGGAACGTGCAGGCGGTGCCGTACAACTACATGATCCCCGGCTTTCAGAACGGCCGAGTGAACACTCTCCGGCTGTGGAGCGCGGTGGCGACCAAGGCGTTCGATCTGCGGATCTTCAACTCGGGCGACTACGAAGAGGCGGTGCGCGCCCAGACGTACGCCGAGACCATCTCCAAGGTGCTCTACCCGGAGGACTCGACGCCGCAGGGCAAGGAGCTGCGCCTGCAGCAGCAGTACTTCTTCGTCGCGGCATCCATCCACGACTTCCTCGACAGCATGCTCCCCGGCGACTACGACCTCGCGAAGCTCCCCGAGCGCGTGATCTTCCAGCTCAACGACACGCACCCGGTAATCGCGGTTCCCGAGTTCATGCGCGTCCTCGTCGACGAGAAGAAGATGGACTGGGATGCCGCGTGGGCGATCACGCGGCAGTGCTTCGCCTACACGTGCCACACGCTGCTGCCCGAGGCCCTCGAGGTCTGGCCCGTCGAGCTGCTCGGCCGTCTGCTGCCACGACACCTCGAGATCATCTATCGGATCAACGAGGAGTTCCTGGATGCCGTGCGCGCCCGCTACGGCGACGACGAGATGCGCATCCGCAACATGTCGATCATCGCGGAGCATCCGGTCCGTTCGGTCCGGATGGCGTACCTCGCGACGGTCGCGGGGGCGAAGGTCAACGGCGTCGCCGAACTGCACTCGCAACTGCTGCGCGACAAGGTGCTCAGCGACTTCGACGACTTCTTCCCCGGCAAGTTCACCAACGTGACCAACGGTGTCACGCCCCGTCGGTTCCTGCGCCTGGCGAATCCCGGGCTGTCGGGGCTCATCACCGAGGCGATCGGCGAGGGCTGGCTCACCGATCTCGAGCGCCTGCGCGAGCTGGAGCCGTTCGCCGACGACGCCGGGTTCCGCGCCTCCTTCGCCGAGGTCAAAGCCGCGAACAAGCGTCGGCTGAACGACGTGCTCCGTGAACGAGACGGATTCGAGGTGAGCGACGGTCACATGCTCGACGTGATGGTGAAGCGCCTGCACGAGTACAAGCGGCAGCTTCTGAAGGTGCTGCATGTGGTCTCGACCTACGAGGGCGTGGTGTCTGGGCGGGTCGCGGCATCCGATGTCCAGCCGCGCACCGTGATCTTCGGGGCGAAGGCCGCACCGGGATACACGATGGCCAAGCGGATCATCCATCTGATCAACGCGGTGGGATCGATCGTGAACAGCGACCCCCGGCTCGAAGGGCGCCTGAAGGTCATCTTCCCGCCGAACTACAACGTGACCCTCGCCGAACGGGTCATCCCCGCCGCCGACCTCTCCGAACAGATCTCGCTCGCCGGAAAAGAGGCCTCGGGCACCGGCAACATGAAGTTCGCCCTCAACGGCGCCCTGACGATCGGCACCGATGACGGCGCCAACGTCGAGATCCGCGAACTCGTCGGCGACGACCACTTCTTCCTCTTCGGCATGAGCGAACCCGAGGTCGAGACGCTCAGCGCACGCGGATATCGGCCCAGCGAGTTCTACCAGGCCGATGCCGGGCTCCGGGCCGCGATCGATCTGATCGCCTCAGGGGCGTTCTCACGCGGCGATCGCTCGGTCTTCGAGCCGGTCGTGTCGAATCTTCTCTACGAAGATCGGTTCATGGTGCTCGCCGACTACGCCTCGTACATCGCGGCCCAGGAGCGGGTGGATGCCGCGTACGCCGATCAGGAGGCGTGGACCCGCTCGGCCGTCCTCAACGTCGCCCGCACCGGATTCTTCTCCTCGGACCGATCGATCCGCGACTACATCGACCGCATCTGGCACACCCCGCCGCTGGCCTGACCCGCCCCGCCGGCCTCCCGCGCATCCACTTCGCACTCGGGACGTCTGCAGGGGCCGGGCACGTCTGCAGGAGCATCCCCCCGTTCGTGTCCTGCATTCGTGCGCCGATCCTGCAGACGTTCCGAGAAATCGCGATGCGTCTTGACCAAATCGAGCTATATCGTGTTACGCTGTTCAAACGCGATATAGCGCGATTCCGAACAAGGAGAAGCAACATGACCGAGAAGTGGCTCATCGCCCCGGGCGAGGAACGCGTGATCGACATCGAGAACGTGACCCGTCTGAAGATCGGGCTCGTCGGCGGGCAGGTCGACGTGATCGCCCATGACGAGCCCGGCATCCGCATCGAGGTGCACGGCGTCACCACCAAGGACCTTCGCATCGAGTCGATCGACGGCCAGGTCGAGATCGATCACCCGCAGCTGGGGTGGGACAACTTCCTCGAGGTGTTCCGCAACTTCGGCGCCGGCGGCCCCAAGGCCGAGGTCAGCGTCGCCGTCCCCCGCTCGATCGCCCTGAACCTGGGCGTGGTCAGCGCCGGTGCGCTCGTCTCCGGCATCCGCAACGATGCCCGGCTGAGCACCGTCTCGGGCGACATCATCGTCGACACGCTGATCGGCGACCTCTCGATCAACACCGTCTCGGGCGACGTGCAGGTGCGCGGCCTGACCGGGTCGATCAACGCCAACAGCGTCTCGGGTGATGTCGCCGCCACGGGAACGATCCGCAAGGCGACCGTCGACATCGTGTCGGGGACGACCATGATCGATGCAGCAGGAGACGTGAACGCCATCAACGTGAACTCGGTCTCCGGCGGCACGACCGTGCGGCTCGACGAGTCCCTCGCGGCCAACTACGTGATCCGCTCGATGAGCGGACGCATCCTCGTCGACGGAGTCGAGCGAGGATCGAGCGGTCCCAGCAACTTCACCGGTTCGACCGGTGAACTCGCCGGACGCTTCGTCGACCTGCGCGCGAACTCCGTCTCCGGCGGGGTGACCGTGCTGCGCCGCGCGACCGAGTCGATCGTGAACGACCCGGAGTGGGAAGCATGAGCCCGGCAGTCTTCTCCCACGGCGACCTGCGCCTGTACCTGCTCGCGCTGATCGCGGAGTCCCCGCAGCACGGCTACGGCATCATCCAGGCCCTCACCGACCGGACGGGCGGCACATACACGCCCAGCGCCGGCACGATCTACCCGCGACTGGCGAAGCTCGAAGAGGAGGGCCTCGTCACGAAGACCGTCGACGGCCGCACCACGATCTACACGATCACCGACGCCGGACGGGCCGAGGTCACGGCGCGCGAGGGCGAACTCGCGGGCATCGAGGCCGGGCTCACCGATTCGGTACGGCTGATCGCGAACGAAGTCCGCCAGAGCGTGCAGGAGGCGATGAAGAGCCTCCGCGCCGATCTCGCCAGCGCGGCGCGCGACGATCGCGCGTCGTCGAAGACCCGCCCGCGCACTCCCGCAGACGACGAGCGGATCGTCAGCCGCGAAGAGATCCATCGGGCGGATGCCGTCATCAACGCGTTTCGCGCCAGGGTGCGCACCGATCTGCGCACGCATGTCGCGCGCGGCGGCGTGCTGCCGGCATCCATCGTCTCCGAGCTCGAAGACGGCCTGGAGGCGGCGTCCAAGGGCGTCACCGCCGCGCTGGCCGCGCTGCAGGCACCCGGTCGTTGAGGGAGCGACCTCTCCACGCCGGTCGTTGAGCGAGCGAAGCGAGACGAAACGCGGAATCAGTCGTAGGACCGATTCCGCGTTTCTTCTCGTCGCTGAGCTCCTCGCCCAACGACCAGAGAGCTACTCGACCCAGATGTCCTTCTGGGTGTCCGGAACAGGCTCTTCCAGGGGCACCACGAGCACCGAACGATGCTGACGGTGTGCCAGGCGCGCGGCGACCGATCCGGTGAAGAACTCGCGGATCGACTCGCCGATGCCGCGCTTGCGCGTGCCGACGACGATCAGCTGCGCGTCGAGCTTGTTTGCGAGCTGCTTGATCGCGATGGCGGGGTCGCCGACGAGCTGGCGAGCGGTCCAGGTGAGTCCGGTGCTGTCGAGCACAGCGGATGCGGTGGCCTGCACGGCTTCGAACTCCGCAGCTCCGGCTTCGAAGTTGATGTCGATCGGAGCGGAGTGCACGTAGCCGTCGGGGTCTTCGTAGGTGACGAACCGAGTGACGTCGACGTGCACGACGACCAGGGGCGCGCCGAGGAGGCGCGCGTACTTCATGGCTTCGTCCAGCACGTGCTGCGACTGGTCGGGCTGCAGCCCGACGATCACCGCTTTCTGCAGAGCCGCGTTCTGTGCGGCTTCCTCGCTCGGCGCAGAGGGGTTGTCGGTCATGAGAATCGCTCCCTTCACCAGGCGGGCTACAGCAAGAGGGTCTTACCCGCGTGCTATTCTGAATGCTACTCTTACCGGCTTCGCGCCGGTGTCCTGAAACGCGCCGGGACTCACCACCCGGCTGCTGACTCGTGAGGGGGTCTCGCGCATGGGCCGTGGCCGTCAAAAGGCGAAGCACACCAAAATCGCCCGCGAACTCAAGTCGTTCAGTCCGTCTGTGAACTATTCGGCGCTGGAACGAGAACTCGGGCACCCGAGCGACGACTCGGAACCCGAGTACGTCGACAAGTGGGCCGATGAGTACGCCGACGAAGACGAGGACGAACTAGAGAAGGCCTGACCGCCTCTTCTGCTCGTCGTCTCCCCCGCGCGTTGCGCGGGGGTTTCGTCGTACCCGGAGGTCTTTCGCTCCACCGTCCGCGTCGACTCCGCCTTCCCCTTCTTGTCATCCCTTCTTGACGCCCCTCCGCACCGGTGTCGACAGGGAGTCCCGTGAATATCGAGGGGCCCGGACGGCGGGAGAGCACGGGCACGGGCGAACCACCGCGACAGGAAGAACCCTCCGCGATCGCCCGCGCCGGCATCCGATAAGCGAATGTCAGCGCTCCCCTCGGCTGCCTCGAATTCTCTTGTTTCGATTGCATTTCTGAGCTTGTGAACGCAAACATTTTCTGATTTGATGTGCAGAGCGATCGACGCCGCACGCGGTGTCGGGCCCCCGCCCTGGGGGGATATGCAGGAACATGACCTCAAAGAGGAGAACAGCATGGCAACCACCCGCTTCACCCGCACCGCCGCCATCGTCGCGGTCGGCGCCGTGTCGGCCTTCGGCCTCGCCGCCTGCTCGTCCGGCGACAGCGGCGAAGACGCTTCCGGCGAGCCGGTCACGATCGAGTATGTGCACCGCCTTCCCGATGGCGACGGCATGACCAAGATCGACGATGTCGTCGCGCGGTGGAACGACGAGCACCCCGACATCCAGGTCACGGCGACGAAGTTCGACGGCAAGTCGAGCGACATGATCCTCAAGCTCGAGACCGACATCAAGGCGGGCAACGGCCCGTGCCTTGCGCAGACCGGGTACGCCGAAGTCCCGCAGCTCTACGTCAAGGGTCTGCTGCAGGATGTCGCGGATGAGGCGAAGAAGTACGAAGACGACTTCTCGGCCGGCGCTTTCAGCGGCATGAAGGTCGGCGACGCGATCGTCGGGCTCCCGCAGGACACCGGACCCCTCGTGTACTTCTACAACGAGACCGCGTTCACGGCCCTCGGCCTGGAGGCCCCGAAGACCCTGGACGACCTGACCGCCGACTCCGTCGTCGCATCCGCCGCGGGCAAATACGTCACCGCCTTCACGCCGGACGAGGCGACGAACTGGCTCGCCGGCCAGTCGGCGGCCGCCGGCGACACCTGGTTCTCGACCGCCGGCGACGAGTGGAAGGTCGACGCCGAGGGCGCGGGCTCCCAGCGGGTCGCCGCGTTCTGGCAGGGCCTGCTCGACAGCAAGCAGACCCTCGCGACCGAGCGCTGGGGCGAGGGCTTCACGGCCGCGCTCAACGACGGCAGCCTCATCGGACACGTCGGCGCGGCGTGGGAAGCCGGCTTCCTCCTCGACTCGCTCGACGGCACCCCTGCCGAAGGCCAGTGGCGGGTCGCGCAGCTTCCGGACTTCGGCGCGGGCGCCCTCAGCGGCCCGGACGGCGGTTCCGGCGTATCCGTCATGAAGGGCTGCGAGCACCCCGCCGAGGCCATGGAGTTCAACGCGTGGCTCAACACCCAGGTCGACGACCTCGCGTCGCAGGGCCTCGTGGTCGCCGCCAAGGGCAGCGTGAAGACCCCTGACAAGATGCTGCGCCAGTTCGGCGGACAGGACGTCCTCGCCGAGCTCGCCACCGCGACCGAGAACCTGAACCCCGACTTCCCCTACGCTCCCGGGTTCTCGACGCTGTCCACGATGAACGAGACCGCGGCAGCCGCTGTCGCCGGCACCGCGAAGGTCGCCGACATCTTCACCACCGCACAGGACACGGCCGTCTCCTCTCTGAAGGATCTCGGCCTTCCCGTCGCGGAATGACCGTCGGACAAGGCATCATCTGATGATCGACGGCGGAGTGCAACCACGAGGCGCACTCCGCCGTCGTCATGAAACGAGAGGCGCACGCATGGTCACCGTGACCGACAGCCGGGTCACCCCGAAGACCCCGGCCCCGCACCTGCCCGCCAAGAGACGCCGCGGCACGGGCATCCGACGCGAAGGACTCACCGGCTGGCTGTTCATGCTGCCGTTCGCGGTGCTCTTCGTCGTCGTGTTCCTCGTGCCGATCATCGTGTCCGTGCGCTCGGCGTTCTTCGCGCAGGTGCCGTCAGGCGGCGGCCTCTACGGCGGCGGCGAACTGGTCGACGCCTTCGTCGGCTTCGACAACCTCGTGATGGCGGCCACGAACGGCGCCTTCTGGGCCGGGATGGGCCGGGTCGTCCTCTTCGCGGCGATCCAGATCCCGTTCATGATCATCGGCGCCCTCGCCCTCGCTCTGCTCCTGGACTCGTTCATCGTCCGTCGACCCGCGCTGTTCCGCCTCTCGTTCTTCCTCCCCTACGCCGTTCCGGGCGTCATCGCCGCGATGATGTGGCTCTACCTCTACACGCCTCAGGTCTCGCCGTTCCTCCCGTTCCTCCCCGAGGGCACCGACCTGATGTCGCCGCAGACGATCCTGTTCTCGATGGCGAACATGACGACCTGGACCTACACCGGCTACAACATGCTGATCTTCCTGTCGGCGCTGCAGGCCGTGCCGCGCGATCTGTACGAGGCGGCGCGTCTCGACGGTGCGTCCGGCTTCCAGGTCGCGATGCGCATCAAGGTCCCGCTCGTGCGCGGAGCCGCTCTGCTGGCCGTGCTGCTGTCGATCATCGGCACGATCCAGCTGTTCAACGAGCCGGTGATCATGGAGGCCGCGAACTCGTGGATGGGCAAGGACTTCACTCCGATGATGCTCACCTACAACTCGATGATGGGCGAGATCTCGCCGTCAGGCAGCGGTCCCGCCTCCGCCTACTCCCTCCTCATGGCCCTGATCGCGGGCGTCCTCGCGATCGGCTACGCACTCCTGCAGCGCCGAAAGGGTGACGCATGACCACCACACGACTCGTCACCGTCCCCCCGGCATCCGCTCGCCGATCCCGCAAGCCGCAGGCGGCGGATGCTCCGCCCCCGTCGATCGCGCCCGGTCCCGTCGCGCGCACCTTCGGAATCATCGCTCTCATCATCGCGACGCTGTACTTCCTCGTCCCCGTGTACTGGCTCGTCGTGGCGTCCACCAAGAGCAACACCGATCTCACCTCGACCTTCGGCTTCTGGTTCGCCGACGGAAATCTCGGCGCGAACTACGACAGCCTGATGGGCTGGACGCAGGGGCTGTTCTGGCGCTGGGTGGGGAACTCGTTGTTCTACTCGGTGAGCGCCGGGGTCATCGGCACCCTGTTCGCCGTGATGGCCGGCTACGCGATCGCGAAGTTCGCGTTCCCGGGGAAGAGGATCGCTGTCGGCGTGATCATGGCAGGGCTCCTGCTGCCGGTCGCGCTGCTGACAGTTCCGCTGTACATCGAGTTCCACTCGCTCGGCCTCACGAACACCGCCTGGGCGATCATCATCCCCTCGGCTGTCTCACCCTTCGGCGTTTTCCTCGGCATGGTCTACGCGCAGTCGTCGGTGCCGACCGAGCTGCTGGAGGCCGCACGAATCGACGGCGCGGGTGAGGCACGGATCTTCTTCACGATCGTCCTGCGTCTGCTGGGACCGGCGATGGTGACGATCTTCCTGTTCATCTTCGTGGCGACCTGGAACAACTTCCTGCTGCCGCTCATGATGATCTCCAGCGCGGATCTCAAGCCGGTCACCCTCGGCCTGTACGGCATGATGAGTTACTTCTCCCCCGACAAGGGCGCTGTCATGCTCGGCGCTCTGCTCGGCGTCATCCCGCTGATCATCCTGTTCTTCACCCTGCAGAGGTATTGGCGCTCCGGCCTCGCGGCCGGCGCCGTGAAGGGCTGAGACACTCTCCCCACACGCGTGGCGGGGGGACCCTCCCCATCTCCCCGCCACGCCGGTTCGGGAGGAGAAAGCGCGTTCGGGAGGACCCGCCACGCGGAATCCTCCTCCCGAGCGTGAGAACTCCTCCCGAAGCAGCGTCTCCTCCCGGGCGTGAGTTCCCCTCCCCGACAGGGCGGATGCCGCGGCAACCGGCTCCTGTTAGAGTCGGGCTGTGGGAACAATATGCTCTGCGCCCGTGACGGGGCGCTTCTTCACTTTCCGCGACCGCCGCGCCTGACGGCGCGCTCGCATCCGCTCGATTGAGCGCGCCGTCCCTCCGAGACGTCATCACGCACCTCGGACCGGCGCTTCCGCATACCCGCGACCCGGCCTCTCCGCGGTGCTCCAGAACCTTTCCTTGGAGCGCTCCCATGCCTCGTTCCCTTCACGGCGGCCGCCATGAACTCGGCCAGAACTTCCTCGTCCACCGACCAACCATCGACGCCGTCATCGCCCTCGTCGACGCGACCACCGGGCCCATCCTCGAACTCGGGGCTGGTGACGGCGCCCTCACGCGCCACCTCGCGTCGACCCGCCGGCCGCTCACGGCGATCGACCTCGACGAGCACCTGGTGCGGCGCCTCGCACGCGCCCTCCCGCACGTGCGCGTCATGCACGCCGATGCGCTGCGGCATCCGCTCGACGCGCCCGTCGTCGTCGGCAACGTGCCATTCCACCTCACGACGCCGATCCTGCGGCGCCTGCTCTCGGAGCGCCGGTGGGATCACGCCGTGCTCGTCACCCAGTGGGAGGTCGCCCGCAAGCGCGCCGGCGTCGGAGGCGGGACGATGATGACGGCGCAGAGCGCACCGTGGTTCGAGTTCTCCCTGCGGGGGCGGGTGCCCAGCTGGGGTTTCGCGCCCCGGCCCGGCGTCGACGGCGGCATCCTCACGATCACCCGACGCGGATCGCCCCTCGTGCCGCACGCCGAGAGACGCGCGTACGAGAGGTTCGTCCGTGACGTGTTCACCGGGCGCGGCGCCGGCGTCGAGAGCATCGTCAGGCGGATTGCGCCGACGAGAGCCGCGACCGTTCGGCACGCCCTCGCCGCGGCGGAGGCGCCGCCGCGCGCACTGCCCCGCGACCTGACCGCAATGCACTGGGCCTCGCTGTGGGCGGCGGTGCGCGGCGCACGATGATCGCCTCCCCGGCGCGGAGCGGCGGATCGGAAACGCGTCCGCGCGCCGTCCTCGGCGACGTCTCCGATCCGCGATCGCGTGGACGCCGGACCATGCACGACGCGGCCCGGAGGAATCATCCTCCGGGCCGCGTCGTGCTGCGGATCTGCGGATCAGCTCAGCCGACGCCGCCTCGTCCACAGCACCGCACCGAGGGCCAGCAGACCCAGAGCGGACGCCGCCACGGCCGACCACAGCGAACCATCGGCTCCCGTCGTGGCGAGATCCGCTCCGAAGCCCGTGCCCGCACCGGGCGCGGCCGTGACCGCCAGCCCGGCCGATGCGAGTTCGACGCCCTCGGCATCCGTCGCGACGAGCGTGTGGGCACCCGCCGGGGTCGAGGCGGGAACCGTGATCGACAGCACCGCCTCGCCGTCATCGGACACCGTCGCCTCGCCGACCTTGACTGGCTCGGAGTGCAGCCACAGCTGCACGAGCTGACCGGGCTCGAATCCGCCCAGCTGCACGGTCAGCGTGCCGCCGGAGCGCACCGTCCCGACCGACGGGGTGATCCTCGGGTCCTTGGCCGGCTTGGCCTTCTTGACCTTCAGCTCCGCGCTCGCGAGCTCGGCTCCTGAGCCGTCCTTCACGATGACGCGGTGCGTGCCGATCTCGGCATCCGCCGGGATGAGCAGCGGCGTGCTGAGCGCACCGTCGGTGTCGACCGCGGCATCCGCGATCTTCGCGTCATCGAGCCAGAAGGACACCGCCGAGGACGGGGCGAAGCCGGTCAGGGCGGCCCCGACCGTCTCTCCCGCCCGCACCGAATCGGCGTCGAGAGCGAGCGCCGGGTCGGTCGCGGGGGTGCACTCGCCCAGGTCGTCGGCCGGACGCGCCTTCGGGGCATGACCGTCCTTCGGCGCGGGCGTGCCGTAGATCGCCATCTCCGCGATCGCCGCGAACTGCGTGCCCGAGATCGACGAGGTCGCGGTGACCCTGACGTACCGCGCCGAGACGGAGGCGAAGTCCACATCCTGCCAGTCTGCGATGTTCTTCCACTCGCCGGAGACCACGTCAGCGTACGTCTGCCCGTCGGTCGACACCGCCACCTGATAGCCCTTGATCGGGCCGTTCTGGTTGGCTCCGCGGCGCAGATACGAGATACCGTCGACCTGCTCCGCGCTGCCGAGATCGAAGGTCACGACGTGCGGATACGAGGTGGCGTTCTCGCTCCAACGGCTGTGCCAGAAGGTGCCGGCCTGGCCGTCGAGCATGTTGGCGGCCTTGCCGTCCTCCCCCTCTGTCTCCTCAGAGCTGGCGGACGCCGTGATCTGCGCATTCGAGATGCGGGCGCGCGCCGCGATCGAGGTCTGCTGCACGGTCGAGACGGTGCGCACGTCGCACTCCACGAGATAGGTCGCCGAGATTCCGATTCCGACGGCCCCGCCCGCGGCGGCGGCCGGGGCCGTGACCAGCCAGGTGGTGTCGACGCTCTCGCCCGGCGCGACCGAGTCGAACAGGTTCGACGAGCCGTCCGCGACCTCGACCGCATATCCTTCGGGCAGCTCGAGCTGCACGCCGATGTTCTCGGCGGTGAGCTCCTCGCTGTTCGTGAAGGTCGTCGTGAACGTCGCCTGGGCTCCGGGGTTCAGCACCGCGGTTCCACCCGACACCGTCGCGCACGGCGTGCCGCCGGAAGTCGGCCCGAGATCGGCGACCGTGAAGTCGTCGAGGACGAAGTCGACGTCGGCCCCGCCGGTGCGCTCGAGTCCGACCCAGGTGTAGTCGCCGCATCCGACGATCACGTCCTGGCTGAACGCCGCGGTCTCCAGCGCCTGCTCGATCGGCGTACGGCTGAGCGTGGTCGAGGCGACCTCGCCTCCCGTGACGGCGTCCGTGCCCGTGAGCCATCGGTAGGACCCGCTCGCTCCGGCCTGGTAGTCGAAGCCGATGCGGTAGGTGTGCCCGGCTTGCAGGGGCACGAGCGTCGGGTCGGTGCGATAGACGAGACCGTTGTTCTCGGAGTGCGACAGCAGCGAGTGCTCGCCGTTCAACGTCGAATCGACCGCAAGACCGGCCAGCGCGCCGCCAGGAGCGAACGGTGAAGCCGTGTTGCGCCACTCGCTGCTCGTGTACGGCTCGTGACGACGCGAGATGCTCGTGCGGGGGTCCTCGATGCCGCCGGCGTCACCCTTCACGAACGGACCCCAGCCGGCCTGATCGCCCTCGAAGTCGTTCGAGTACACGGCGCCCGCCGCCGCAGGAGCGGTGGTGTCGACCATGACTCGGGCGTTGTCGACGCGGACCTTCGCGTCGCCGGCGGCAGCCGCGACCGAGACGGTCACCTGGCCGGATGCCGGAGCGAGGAACGAGACGGCGCCGCGCTGGTAGTGCTGTCCGGACTTCGAGTCCGCTCTCATGTAGTTGGTCGTCGGCGAGAGGCTCCACGTGCGCTGCACGGCTCCGGCTCCGCCGTCCACGGCGACCATGACGTCGCGTGTGGTCGTGGGGTCGATCTGCACCTGTGCCGAGAACGAGTAGCGCTGCCCCGGCGTGAGACCGGTGACCGTCTGGCTGATCGACGACGCGGGCGATCCGAGCACGACGATGTTGTCGCCTCGCGAGGCGTTCTTGGCCGTGCCCTCGTCCGTGCGCGCGAGCGTCACGTCTCCGATCGGATGCCACACGTCGAGCGAACCGGAGTTGAAGCCGGGGTCGTCGAGTCCGGCGTCGTGATACTCGGCCGCGGCGCGCTGCGCCCCGCCTTGAGGAACGACGACATAGGCGGCGCCCTTCTCTCCTGTGATCGTGAGCTTTCCGTCGGCCGCGTTCACGGTACCGGTCTTCTGCCGGCCCTGGTCACCCAGCCGGAAGACGTCGAACGCGGTGTTGCCGCTGAAGGCGTCGGTGAGGCCGAAGGTCTTCTCGCCGCCAGAGGCGGAGTAGAAGTACATCTTGTCGGCATCCACCGGGGATCCCGCATCCGCGTGCGAGTCGAGGCTCTGCCACGGCAGCAGGTACGAATCGCCCCGGAGCACTGTGTCACCGCCCATCGTGATGACGCGCGTGCTGCCGTCCATGGAGATCTTCACGTCGTCGGTGAGCGTCGCGCTCTGCCCGGCCTTGTAGCTGAGCAGATCGAAGTGCTGGATGAACTTCGTCGGCAGGCTCTGAGACCAGATGTTGTCGATGAAGCCGTCCCAGTTCTTGTTGCCCTGCCAGCCCTCGGCGTCGATCAGTCGCTGCTGGCCGAGGAGCGGGTCGTTGTTCCAGATGTCGGCCTGGCCGTTCTGGATGAAGCGCACCATCGTCGAGTTGATGCCCTTGTTCGTCACCCCGCCGTAGCTGAGATCGTTCGGCCAGTGCGACCAGACCGTGTTGTCGACGAACTTGTCACCCCACTCGGTCGCGACCTCGAGGCCCATTCCGTGCAGCTCGTCTGCGAGCTCTTCGGCGACCCAGCCGTTGGAGAAGTACACGTCGATGTACACGCCGCTGAGGCCAGGGACCTCGTCGCGCAGCTCGTGGAAACGGTCGATCACCCGGCCGGAACCGAGGTCGGCCTGCTGGTTGATGTAGTACGACTGATCGAGCCAGTTCCACCCCGGCTTGTAGGGGGCGGCGCCGTCGATGATCGCCGAGTCGAAGGCGTTCGCCTGCGGGTACATCTCGGTGGCGTTGACGTGCACGCTCATGTCGGCGTTGAGCTTGCCGCCTTCGTCGACGAGGTGGTTGAGGCCGGCGACCCCACCCGCCCGCTCGTTGAAGTTGTCGCCGTAGTCGGTGTTGGCCGAGTCGTGGCCCTCGCTGCCGAAGCCTTTGTTGAGCACCCACTGGCCCAGGCCGTCGGTCTGGTTGGCGATGCGCTTGGTGTTGTCGAGGGTCAGGTCGAAGTAGTTCGTCGCACTGGAGGCGAAGTTGAACGGGATGCGGCTGACGACGCGCTCCGGGACTCGGTCCGCGCCGAGACGAGGTGCGTCGATCTCGCGGTAGCGGATGCCGGCATCCTGCCAGTCCACGACATCGTCGCCATTGCGGTCGCCGGCGAACAGCACGGTGACCTTCGGCAGCTCGTACGTGGTGACTCGGCTGTCGACCGCGGTCGTCGGGTGGATGAGCCAGCTGTTCGACGCGATCTCTGCCGTGCGGCCGTCGACCTCGGTGACTCGCGTGAGCAGCCTGGTGTTCCACGATGGTGTTGCGCCTGAGGCCTGCGTGGTGGCGTTCGTGATCACACCGCCGATGACCTCGCCGTTGCCGAGGAACGCGAACGATGCGCCCTTCTGCCCGGTCGGGGTCGTGCCGTTCAGCGCGATGTGCTCGTCGGCGTTCTTCGTGCTGTCAGGGCTGATCACGGTGCGGTCGAGCGTCGATCCCGGGTCTGCCGAACTCGTCGAGAGGAAGGCGTTGTCGGGCAGCCCGAGGGTGTTGACGGGCGCCGATCCCTCGACGGCGGTCACCTCGAAGGCGACGGTTCCGTCGCCCGCGACGCGGATGCTGCTGCGCACTGTGACGTCGATCCCCGTCAGCCGTGAGACGTAGTCGATGCCGGAGGCCGAGGGCGCCGACGTGGTCTGGGACGCGTAAGAGGTGCCGTTCACGGCCCACTTGCCGCTCGATGCACGCTGGCCCCCGATGGTCGTGCCGTCGATGTCGTAGCCCACGATCTGCGGGAAGGTCTTCGAGACTGTCGCCGTGGTGCCGCCGGCGGCGATCTGCACGGTGTCGCCGGCCGGCGGGTTGCCCGGGTCGGTGGCGACCGGGGGAAGCGCCTGGTCCGAGAAGATCTCGATCTCGCCGGCGCCGCCGCCGTTGCCCGCGGGGTCCTGGGCGTCGAGCACGACGAGAGCGACGTATCGCCCGGTCTTCGCCGTGGCGAGCTCGATGCGCTGCTTCTCGTCGTTGGCGGTCGGAGCGTGCAGGGCAGCCGTCCCCACGGCCGCTCCCCACCCGCCGTCCTTCGGCGAGGCCGTCGCCACCGCCGCATCATCGGTCACGTAGACCTCGACGTTCTTGGCGTCGATGCGCTGACCCTTCTTGCCCGAGTAGTCGAGCGCCTTGATCGAGATCGGACGCTGCAGGTCGATCGAGAGCCAGTGCGGCGCGGGTGCCGGCACGGTGTAGCGCGAGACCCACTGGGTCGCATAGTCGCCGTCGAAGGCGCCGAGCGCGGTGCCGTCGAGGGCCGGTGGTGCCGGGTAGGCATCGGACTCGCTCGACACCGCCGCCAGTCGGTAGTCGGTCTTGGGCACGGGGATCAACGCGGCCGCCTGCGCGGGCACGGCTTGCAGGGCGACGCCGCCGAGCACGAGCACGGACGTCAGCAGCGTGCTGACGATGCGTGTCGCGCGGGGAGGTCGGGATGGATTCGACACGATTGCCTCTCGGACGGGCAGGTGCTCGGAGAGGGAGTCGCTCCGATGCGCCCTGGCTGTAGTCATCGTTCGCACGATGTTTGCGCAATCAACATATGGGATGTGCCCCGTGAATATCAAGGGCAACTGCCTAGCTAGCGCAAACATTCTGGATCCTGAATCCTCGAGCAGGAACACGACAGGCCGCCCTGCTCTCGAGGCAGGGCGGCCTGTGGGGGCGCAGCCGGGTCAGGATCCGATGAACTCCTCGGTCTCGCCGAACGACGGATGCTCGCGGATCTCGACGGACATGCCCAGACCGTCGGTGTCGAGCACGACGATCTCGTTCGCCCCCTGACGCCACAACGGCGCCGGGGCGTACAAGGTCTCCTGGGGGCCCACCTTCCAGTAGCGCCCCAGCAGGAAGCCGTTCAGCCAGGCCATGCCCTTCGATCCGCCCGGGAAGGCGAGCCAGGCGTCGAGCGGCTCCGCGACGTCAAGAGACGCGACAGCGACGCCGTCGGATGCAGGCCTACCGGGGGCGGCATCCGGAACGTCCTGCGGCACGACGCGATGTGTCCAGCCGTTCACGAGGCGACGTCCGATCATGACGCCCCGCATGATGCCCTTGCCCTCACCCGTGTACGGACCGTAGTTGATGCGCCCCAGGCTCTCCACCACGATCGTGAGCACACCGCTGCCGCCCGTAGCCGGAAGGGCGAGCGAGGTGACGCCGTCACGTTCGAGCGTGCCCAGTCGTTCGTCGTCGAGGAGCACCGTCGCCCGGTCGTGCAGGCCGTCGATCGTCAGCTCGGCATCACGCCCGAACGACACCTGCGCCTCATACGCGACGAGGCCGTCTTCCGCACCCAGCTGTTCGAACGTCTGCGGCCGCGGCGTCGCGACGCCTGTCGCGGGCAGCGAGCGCACGAGCTCGAGGAGCGGGCGCACAGGAGACAGCGGAGCCGATGCGGCCGCCTGACGGCGCGGAGCCGCGGGTATCGCGGGCAGCTCCCCTGCGTGGAACGGAGCGAACAGGGCGCGCAAGGCGTAGAACTTGTCGTTCAGCGTGCCGTCCTCTCCGATCGGGGCGTCGGAGTCGTAGCTGGTGACGGTGGGCTGGAGCACGCGGTCGTGATTGGCGCCGTTCCACAGGCCGAAGTTCGTGCCGCCGTGCGCCATGTACACGCTCACCGACCCGCCGGCGTCCAGCAGCTCTCCGACCGTGCCGCTCATGCTGGACGCGGAGCGGACATGATGCCGCTCGCCCCAATGGTCGAACCACCCTCCCCACAGCTCGCTGCACATCAGCGCCTCGCGGTCGCGCCGCAGCTCGACGGCTGCGGCGACTCCGGTGCCGAAGGTGAAGGTCGTCAAGGCGCCGGCCACCGAGCCGTGCTCGATCATGTCGGCGGTGATGCCGTCGGCCGTCGTGAGCATCTCGATCACGCCACGCGACCGCAGGCCGTCGCGCAGGTACGCGAGATAGCCGGCATCGCTGCCGAAGGATCCGTATTCGTTCTCGACCTGCACCGCCACGATCGGCCCGCCGTACGCGGCCTGCAGCGGGACGAGTCGCGGAATGAGCTCGTCGTACCAGGCATCGACCGCCGCGAGAAAGGCCGGGTCGCTCGTTCGCAATGATTCCACCCGGCCGGAGAGCCAGTGCGGAATGCCGCCGTTCGACCACTCGGCGCAGATGTACGGGCTCGGACGCACGAACACGTCGAGTCCGAGGTCACCGGCCAGGCGTACGAAGCGCTCGATGTCGCGCCATCCGTCGAAGCGCACATCGCCTTCGACACGCTCGTGGAAATTCCAGGCGACATAGGTGTCGACCGTGTTCGCGCCCGTCGCGGCGAGGCGGCGCAGACGGTCCTCCCACTGGTCGGGGTGCACCCGGAAGTAGTGCACGGATCCGGCCAGGATGCGGTGCGGAGCGCCATCGCGCAAGATCTCGCCGTCGCGCCAGGACAGGGCGGGGAGAGGGGGGCGGTTCGCGGATGCCGGAACGGCACTGGTCGCAGTCAGGCCGTCGACAGCGGCGGCGAGAAGGTCGGACATAAAGCTCCAAGCATGAGTGTTTGCGTTCACATTATCGCATGATCGCGTCCCCGGGTGACTGTGATTCCGCCATTTGATCGCTACCATTGACCCATGTCACCTCGCCGTCATCAGGTCGATCGCTCCCCGAGCCAAGTCGATGTCGCCAAGCTGGCCGGTGTGTCGACGCAGACCGTCTCGCGTGTCATGTCGGGACAGGACAGCGTGCGCCCCGACACCGCCCGGCGGGTGCTCGCCGCCGTCGACGAACTCGGCTACCGGGTGCATGCGGCGGCGGCTTCTCTCGCCTCTGGACGCACCCGTGTGCTCGGCGTGATCGTGGTCTCCACCGACCGCTACTCCTCTGCGGCGCTCGGGGTCGGCATCCAGCAGGCCGCCGCTGCCAACGGCTACACGGTCTCTACGGCGGCAGTCGCCGACCACGCCTCGGCTGAGGCGTTCCTCGACGCGTTCGACCGGCTGGAGCGTCAGGGCGCCGAGGGGATCATCCTCGGCATCCCCGTCGAGCTCGAGACGCCGGCGATGCGCGCGCGCATGGAGCGCACCCCCGCCACCCGCAGCGAGCGCACCTCCCTCGACGGCGACGCCCCTCTCGCGGTCGATCAACATGCGATCGCGCGCCTGGCCGTCGAGCACCTCCTTGATCTGGGACACAAGACCGTGTGGCACGTCTCCGGTGACGACTACTGGACGGAGACGCAGCAGCGCAGCGAGGCGTGGGAGCAGACTCTGCGCGACCGAGGCATCGTGCCCCCGCCGGTGATCCCCGCCGACTGGACCCCCGAGTCCGGTTATCGCGCCGGCCGCACGATCGCCGCCATCCCCGAGGTCACCGCGGTCTTCGTGTCCAGCGACGAGATGGCCTTCGGCCTCATCCGCGCCCTCCACGAAGCCGGCCGCAACGTGCCCGAGGACGTCTCGGTCGTGAGCGTCGACGACATCGCTCTCGCGGCCTACGCGTCGCCTGCGCTCACCACGGTCAGGCAGCCCTTCGAGGACATGGGTCGCGCAGCGGCCCTGCGTCTGATCGCTCAGATCGAGGGCCACGAGGCGATCGGCGAGATGCCCTCGACCGACCCTCAGCTCATCGTGCGGGCATCCACCGCTCCGCCGCCTGCCGTCAGCTGAGCGCGTTCCTGGGCTGCGTCGTGCGACCCGGCCCGGTCACCAACGGCCGTACCGGCGCTCCCAGTCCTCTTCGATGGTGCGACGTCGTCCGGCGATCCATCCTGCCGGGATCACCGCGATCAGGACGCCGACGAGCAGCAGCAGCGGTACCTGCCAGCTGCCGGTCGCCTCGTGCAGCACCCCGATGAGAAGCGGGAACAGCGCAGCCACTGCGTAGCCGATGCTCTGCGCGAACCCGCTGAGCGCGACGGCGCTCTCGGGCGTGCGAGAGCGGATGCTGAGCAGCACCAGGCTCAGCGGGAACAGCATCGGCGCGAGGCCGAACATCGCGACCCAGAGCGGAAGGCCCACCGTCGGCACGAACAGCAGCCCGGCGAGACCGATCAGGCCGCAGGCGATCCCGAAGAAGAAGACGGGACGGGTCGCGTGGAAGCGCACGATCAGGATCGGCACGAGGAGCGAGCAGGGCATGCCCATCAGACCGAACAGGGAGAGCAGCAGCCCCGCGTCGGCGGCCGACACTCCTCCGACGTCGATCAGGATCGCGGGTAGCCATGCGAACGATACGTAGGCGAGCGTCGAGGAGGCTCCGAACACCAGGGCGATCGACCAGGCCATCGGCAGCCGCCACAGCCGACCGAACACCTTGGGGTTCGCGGGACTCGTGACGATCGGACCGGTCGCCACCTCGGCCGCGTCGCGGTCGTCGGGATTCTCGACGAAAGGCGGCTTGACCAGCGCATCCGGCGCGCCGCTCGCGCCAGTGCGGTCGGTCAGCAGCATCGTCACCCACGGGATCAGCGCGAGAGCGGCGAAGACTCCCCACAGCCCGAGCGAGACACGCCACCCCGCGGAATCCGCGATCGGCACGGCCACGAGCGGCGGCACGAAGGTCGACACGGCCATGGTCGTCGAGTACACGGTCATCATGAGGCCGAGGCGATCGGGGAAGTACTTCTTGACGAGCGGCGGCATCAGGATGTTGCCCGAGCCGACACCGGCGAACACCACCGTGGTCGCCGCCAGCAGCGACATCGAGTCCACGGAAAGGCTGCGCAGCACGAGACCCGCGGCGATGAGGCCGATCGCCGCGACGGCGACGCGTTCGAGACCGAACCGCCGTTCGAACAGCGGCGTGAGCAGCCCGAACACGGCGAAGCAGACGGGCGGCGCTGCACCGATGAGCCCGGCCACGACCGAGGAGATCGGGAACTCCTCGGCGACGTGGTCGATCACCGGCGACAGTGACGCGACCGCCGAGCGCAGCGAGAACGCGACGAGGACGATGCCGAGCAGCGCAAGAGCCCGGCCCTCCCAGAGAGGCCGGCCCTTCGGCAGGCTCAGGGACCCGGACATCAAGAGGTCTGCGACTCCTCGACCCAGCTCAGGTACTCGTCGCTCACCGTGCCGGTGACATAGCGGCCGTCGAAGCAGCTCATGTCGAGTTCGGTCACGCCCGACCCCTCGGTGATCGCGGCCTTGAGGTCGTCGACCTCCTGGTAGACGAGGTGGTCGACGCCGAGCTCCGCGGCGATCTCGGGGATCGTGCGGCCGTGGGCGATGAGCTCGTGCCGAGAAGGCATGTTGATGCCGTAGACGTGCGGATGCCGCACCGGCGGCGCGGCAGAGGCGAACGTGACGGATTTCGCACCGGCATCCCGAGCCATCTGGATGATCTGCTTCGAGGTGGTGCCGCGGACGATCGAGTCGTCGATGAGCAGCACGTGCTTGCCCTTGAACTCGGTGGACATCGCGTTCAGCTTCTGACGCACGCTCTTCTTGCGCACCGCCTGGCCCGGCATGATGAAGGTGCGGCCCACGTAGCGGTTCTTGTAGAAGCCCTCGCGGTATTCGATGCCGAGCTTGCGGGCGACCTCCATCGCGGCGGGGCGCGAGGAGTCGGGGATCGGCATCACGACGTCGATCTCGTCCATCGGCACGTGCTTGGCGATCGTGTCGGCGAGGCGGTCGCCCATGCGCAGGCGCGACTCGTAGACCGAGATGCCGTTCATGACCGAGTCCGGGCGTGCGAGGTAGACGTACTCGAACGCGCACGGCGCGAGAGTCGTGTTCTCGGAGCACTGCTGCGAGTGCAGCTCGCCGTCGTTCGTGATGAACACGGCCTCGCCGGGTTCGACCTCGCGGACGACCTCGTAGTCGCCGTTCTCGAGCACCAGCGATTCGCTCGCGACGACCCACTCGCTCTTTCCCTCGACGGCGGCCGAGGGTCGACGGCCGAGGATGAGCGGACGGATGCCGAAGGGATCGCGGAACGCGAGCAGACCGTATCCGGCGATCACCGCGATGACGGCGTATGCGCCCTCGATGCGCTGATGCGTGCGGGCGACGGCCTCGAACACGCGCTCGGGGTCGAGATCGACGGTCGAGGTGGTGTTCTGCAGCTCGCCCGCGAGCACGTTCAGCAGCAGCTCGGTGTCGCTCGAGGAGTTCAGGTGGCGGCGGTCGCGCTTGGCCATGTCGGCGGTGAGCTCGCGCGTGTTGGTGAGGTTGCCGTTGTGGATGAGGATGATGCCGTACGGCGCGTTCACGTAGAACGGCTGCATCTCCTCTTCGTTCGAGGCGGTGCCCTTGGTCGCGTAGCGCACGTGTCCGAGGCCGACATTGCCGAGAAGCGCGCGCATGTCGCGGGTGCGGAAGGCCTCGCGGACCATGCCCTGCGCCTTCGCGTTGTGCATGACGCCGTTCGACTCGGCGGTGGCGATGCCCGTCGCGTCCTGCCCGCGGTGCTGCAGCAGGAGCAGAGCGTCGTAGATGTCCTGGTTGACCGGGGCCGTTCCGACCATTCCGACGATGCCGCACATGGAGTGTCTACTTCATCCGTTTCTTCAGTGAGAGGCGTATGCGCCGACGAGGCGCACCGCTCCGCCGTCGACGCCCTTGGCGCCCTGTTCGAACTCTCCGGCCGGACGTGCGCCGAAGCCCACCGTCGCGACCTGCCACGCGGGCATGCCCTCTGCGGCGAGCGCCGCGATCGCGGCATCCTTCTTGTCCTGCGCGATCACCGCGAGGAAGCCGATGCCGAGGTTCCAGGTGCCCTCCGCAGACTCGAGAGAGGAGCCGGCGATGTCGCTGAGCACGCGGAAGACCGGGCTGGGCGACCAGGTGCTGCGGTCGACTTCGGCCCAGCTCCCCTGCGGGAGCACACGTGCGAGGTTCGCCGCGATGCCGCCGCCGGTCACGTGGCTGAGCGCGTGCACGGCTGGGGCCCCTGAGCCGCCTGTCGAAGAGCCGAGCGCGTCGATCAGGCGCAGCAGAGGAAGCGTGTAGAGCCGCGTCGGCTCGAGCAGCGCCTCGCCCCAGGTCGTGCCGAAGTCGGCGGCCTGGTCGGCGTATGCGATGCCCGCGTTCGTGATGATGTGGCGCACGAGCGAGTAGCCGTTCGAGTGCAGACCGCTCGACTGCACGGCGAGCACGACGTCGCCGTCCTGCACGCGCTCGGCGCCGAGGATCGCGTCGGCCTCGACGACACCTGTCGCAGCTCCCGCCACGTCGTAGTCGCGCGGACCGAGGAGGCCGGGGTGCTCTGCCGTCTCGCCGCCGACGAGCGCCGTGCCCGTGGCCGAGCACGCCTCGGCGATGCCGCGCACGATGTCGGCGATGCGCTGCGGGACGACCTTGCCGCACGCGATGTAGTCGGTCATGAACAGCGGCTTGGCGCCCACCACGACGATGTCGTCGACGACCATGCCGACCAGGTCCTGGCCGATCGTGTCGTGCTTGTCGATCGCCTGGGCGATCGCGACCTTCGTGCCGACGCCGTCGGTGCTGCTCGCGAGCAGCGGACGGCGGTAGCCGAGCAGCGCGCTGGCATCGAAGAGGCCGGCGAATCCGCCGACACCGCCGAGCACTTCAGGGCCGTGCGTCGCGCGCACGGAAGACTTCATCAGCTCGACGGCGAGATCACCTGCAGCGGTGTCGACGCCGGCTTCGGAATAGGGATTGGTGGGGGAGGCAGCCACCCCTCGATCCTACCGTCCCGCCGCCTGCCCGATCTCCGAGAAGGCGGAGAGCGGATGCCGGGGCACCCCGCCGAGCGGAAGGTCCGGCACGCCGGTGAGTCGCTGACCCCGCCGCCCGCCCGATCCGCGGCCTCAGACGATCATCGCCAGGCCGTCGGATCCGCTCTGCGGGAACCAGATCACTCCGGTCGCAGTTCGCGCCGCTGGCAGCATCCGCCTCTCGGTTCCGGTCGCAGTTCGTGCCGCTTCCATCCGAATGAGGCGGCACGAATCGCGACCGGAACCGCCGGGACGGGCGACGAGACGGCACGAAGTGCGACCGGAACGAGGCGGATACGACGGGAAGAACGCGGCGGGATTCTCCGCGGAGGGGCGCGGCGACCGCCGCGCGAAATACGATGGGCACATGTCTGAGAAGCCGCAGTGGCTGATCCGCGAAGACGCGGGCGTTCCGGTGCTCGTCGCGCTCGCGCTGCGGCAGGCGCTCGGCATCCGCGTGCCCGCAGACCTTCCGAGCCTGCGCGATCTGCCGGTCAGAGCGCATGACGCGATCGAAGCGACTCCGGAGATCGAGAGCCAGTGGCTCGACTACTGGGACATGACGGTGGAACCGCGCGCCCACCCCTCCGGTGTGCCGCTCGAACTCGTCGACGGATTCGACACCCTCGTCGCACTGCCGGCGTCGGGCGCAGCGGAGCTCACCGCCGCGATCGCGCCGCATGCGGCATCCTCTCTGCAGTACGCACGGGCCGCTCACGATCGCTACGTGTCCTCGGTCAAGAGCCACACCGGCGGCGACTCCTACCGCGCGTACGCCAGTGCGATCGCCGAGTTCGAACGCGAAGTCGGCCGCCGCGCGCATTCCTTCGAGCTGAACGTGCAGGTGCTGCCGTTCTCGCAGCGGGGGATCTGGTGGATCGGAGCGCTCACCGTCGCAGTGACCGACGGGCTGCGTCGCGACATCGTCGCGTTCGACGGGGCGATCCGCCCCATCATCGGCGAGCTGGCGTGAGAGCGGTCAGTCGCTCTCGATGATCGTCTCGCGCTGAACCCGCACGACGTGGTCCTTGCGCCGCGCGAAGCGCTCGGCGATGAGTCCGGCGACACCGCCGAGGGCGAGGCCGATCGGCGCCGTCCACAGCAGGAGGAATCCGAAGACCTGGCCTGCGGGGTAGACGACGTTCAGCGCCTCTGAGGGCTCGAAGCTGCCAGCGAACGTGAGGACGCCTGCGACGATCACGCCGACCACGACGCCGATGCCCATGAAGACGCCGTAACGCGGAACCTTGCGCACTGTCGCGGAGGCGATCTGAGCGGAGTCTGAGGGGGCCATGCGTCCATTCTCCCACCGTTGCCTGTGGGGCGCACCGCCCTGCAGGTCGCCGCGGGCGCACACCTGCAGGGCCGAAGCCCCCCGATCCGGCCCTGCAGCGCCCCTCCGGGTGAGGCGGTCGAGCTCAGCCCTCCGCGACCTCGGCGACCTCGACCCTCCGACGTGCGATCAGCACGCCGCCGCCGACGAGGAGCAGCACGAGCACGACCCCGCCGCCGATCCACGGCCACACCGGTGCACCCTCGTGAGACGCGATCTCGGTGACCGCGCTGAGTGCCGTCGCAGCGTCCGTCTCCTCTTCGTCCGAGGCGGCGGCCACGCCGCACTCCGCCCCGACCGGGATCACCGCGCTCACCGGGTCGAGCTGCTCGCCCGCGGCGTAGGTTCCAAAGGCTGCCGCTCCGGCATCGGTCAGCGTGGCCGCAGCCGCGTCGACCGTGATCGCACCGTCGGCCGCCTCGGGCAGCGCGAACTCTGCGAAGCGGACGTCCTTCTGATCGATGCTCTCGCCCGCCTGCGTCGTGCCGCTGACGTCGACCACGATGTAGCCCGTCTCGCCCGCCAGCTCGATGCGGAAGTTCGACACGGTCGTGTCGAGAGCTCCGTCGTGACCCGTGAACGCGATGGCGCCGCCGTAGGTCACCAGACCCGCACGGGTCTCATCGTCGAGCGAGCCGCTGCCGCCGCTCCAGACGAAATCGGGGTATTCGTACGCGACGTCGGTCAGCGTCCAACCGCCGTGCGCGATGCCCTCGATGTAGGTGCGGAACGACTCCTTGAAGCCCCAGCTCAGAGTGGCGCCTTCGATCGAACACGCTCCGATCGCGGTCTGCCCGCGGGTGAGTGTGAACGCGAGTCCGCGATCGACCGAGCCCTGCAGCGTCAGCGTGTGCTCGCCGTTCTCGAGGGTCGCCGGCAGAGAGCCTGTCCAGCTGGCGGCGCCTGCGGCATCCGCGGTCACCGTGCCGAGCAGAACGGGCGTGGAGTACACGACGACTGCGATGTCCTTCTCGTTGGGCTGGAATCCGGACGCCGTGATCGTCGCTGTGCCGCCGGCCTGGAGAGCGGCGAGCGCCGCCTCGTCGATCTCGATGCCCGACGAGGAGGGAGCGGATGTCGGGATCGGCTTCTTCTTGACGACGGATGCCGCCGCCACCGTGCCCGTGGAGCCTGCAGGCGCGGCTGCCGCGGCGCCGACGGTGAAGCTCACCGGACTCAGCGCGGTGGAGTAGCCCTGCAGCACCTGATCGCGCCCGGCACTCGTGAGCGTTGCGGGCGCCTGTGAGTACGTGACCGCTCCGTTCGCCGTGATCTTCGCGGCCCGCGACAGGTCGAGAGTCGCGAAGGCGACCTGGCTGCCGCCGTTCGTCACGAACAGCGTGGCGGTGTCGGCAGTGCCGATGCGGATCTGCGGGCTCGAGATCGTGACGTCCAGCACCCCGTGGTGTCCGGTGAAGCGCACAGCGCCGACGTAGGACACCGTGCCGAGGCCGGTTGCGGCATCGAACGTGCTGCCCGCGGCCTGACCGAACTGGAACTGGCCGTTCGATCGTGTCGCGCCGCCTGACACGTCGATGGCGCCCTGCGCGATCGGGCCGGTGATGTAGTCGACGAACGAGGTCGACACCGCCCAGCGCAGAGAACCGCCGGGGACCGTGGCGACGGGGGACGTCGGCGTGCCCGGATCGACGGGGACCTCCGGTCCGGGCTTCAGGATGTCCCACTGCTGCGGCGTGATGGTCACGGCGGCCCGGGCGAGGATCGTGTCGGCGCCCGGCATGGTGTGCTGCTTCCACACGATGACCTCGTAGGCCTTCGTGCGGTCGAGCGTCTCGGCCGCCGCGGTCAGGTCGACCGTGAACGCGCCGCCGGTGATGCCGCGGACGTACTGCATGGCGGCGAATCCGCCGCCATCGGTGACCTCGGCCTCGGTGCCCGCCTCGATCAGGGCGACATAGGCGCCCGTGATCGTTCCGAGCCGCGCTCCGGCGGCGGAGATCGTGAGACCGTCCTTCGCCGTCGCGGACTTCACGGTGGCTGCGACGGAGGGCGCGTCAGGTCGAGGTGCGACAAGGTCCCAGTCCGCCTCGCTGATCGCGACGGCGGCCCGGGCGAGGATCGTGTCGGCGCCCGGCATGGTGTGCTGCTTCCACACGATGACCTCGTAGGTCTTCGTGCGGTCCAGTGCTGCGGCGGGCGCGTCGAGGGCGACCGTGAACGCGCCGCCGGTGATGCCGCGGACGTATTGCATCGCGGCGAATCCACCGCCCGCGGTGACCTGGGCCTCGGTTCCGGTCTCGATGACCGCCGCGTAGACCCCGGTGGTCGCGCCGAAGTTCTTGGCCGTCACGGTCGCCGTGATGCCGGCCGAGCCCGCAGACACGGCCGATGCGACCGAGATCGTCGGTGCTGTCGAGTAGCTCACTGCGACGCTGCGCTCCTGGTCGGCGTTCACGACACCGCCCGCGCCGTAGGTGTAGACGCCGTATGAGCCCGGCTTCGCGGGTGCGTCCTTCAGGGTCAGCGTCGCCTGGAACGTGCCGTCGGCGGCGATGTCGACCCACTGCGCGCGGATCGCCGACTGGTACTGCGTCGGCACCTGATCCAGCACGCCTTCGGCGAGCGCCCAGACCTGCGTTCCGACCGAGCGGGTGGAGGATGCGGCACCGGCGGACGGCTGCCAGTTCTCCGCGAAGTTGCCGAAGACGACGTAGGTGCCCTGAGGCAGGGTCGACGGGATCGGAACGCCGCGCCCGCCGACGTTCGCAGTCGGGTCGTAACCGGCGCCCTTCACGACGATCCGGTCGCCGGCCGTGAGCACGGCCCCTGCCGCAGGCGTGACACCGTCGGAGAGGAAGACCGAGAGCGATGCGGATGCGGGAGGCGTCGTGCCAGGGTCGGTGCCGGGATCGGTGCCCGGGTCGGTGCCGGGATCAGTCCCGGGATCAGTTCCAGGGTCGGTCCCTGGATCGGTTCCCGGCGACGTGCCGAACACGGAGTCCCACTGCCCGCCGCTGATCGCGACGTCGCCTCGCCCGTAGATCGTCGTGGCGTCGGGGTTCGAGTGCTGCTTCCAGATCAAGACCTCGTACACCTGTGCGCGGTCGAGCTTGTCGGCCGGCGCGGTCAGAGTGAACGAGCTCGCTCCGCCCGACACCGTCGGGAACGGGATCGCGAACGCCGCGTATCCACCGCCGCCGGAGAGCCCGGCTTCTGTGCCCTTGACGATCAGCGCCGCGTAAGCGCCGGTCGCGTCGGCCGGAAGCCCGGATGCCTGCACCTGAACTGTGAGCCCCGATGCGTCCGCCGACGTCACAGAGGAGGATACCGAGCCGTCAGCCGCGTGCGCGGGAACGGCGACCGAGAGCCCGGTCACGAGGAGGAAGAGCGTTATCAGGGTGGCGAGGATCGCACGGGTGCGCGTGCTCGCCGAGGATGCTGTGGCTGTGTCGTTCACGGATTCTCTCCGGACCCCGCGGGGCGCACGTGAGCGCATGCCGTCGGTGCCGCTGTACAGTCGGACGAAGGGGAGTGTTTGGTTAGGCTTAGCTAAGTCCTACCGTTTCCGACAGTAGACCGGCGCATCGGATTCCGTCAACTTTTAGGTTAGCCTTGCCTAATGCGTCGCCTTCTCGTCGTCTTCGTCGCCGTCGCTCTGGCGGCGGGCCTCACCTCTTGCAGCACCGCCGGTCCGGTGGCCGCGCCGCAGAACGTCCCCGAGGCCTGCGCGGCAGCATCCGTCCCTCTCCGCTCCCTCGATCTGGTGAGCGACGTGCGCGCGGTCACCGGGCAATCGACGGCCTGCCTGCCGAGCAGTGCGATCGAGCCGGTCGATGACAGCACCGCGCCGACGCTGCCCGTGACCGTGACCGACGACGAGGGGCGCGAGGTCGAGGTCACCGATGTCGACCGCATCCTGCCGATCGACATCTCGGGCACCATCTCATCGACGGTGTTCGCTCTGGGCCTCGGCGACCAGGTCGTCGGACGCGATTCATCCACCGACTTCGCAGGCACGGAAGACCTTCCCGTCGTCACCAAGACCGGCCACACCCTGAACGCCGAGGCGATCATCGAGCTGGCTCCGACCGTGGTCCTCACCGACACGACCATCGGGCCGAAAGAGGTCCGTCAGCAGCTGCGCGACGCGGGAATCGCCGTGGTCGTGATCTCCAGCGATCGTCGACTCGACACGACCGACCAGCTCGTCGCGCAGATCGCAGCAGCTCTCGGCATCCCGAGCCGCGGACGCGCACTGATCGAGCGACTCGACGCTCGACTCGACCAGGCCCTCGCCGAGATCGCCGAGGTCGTCCCCTCCGACGAGGGCGACCGGGCGCGCATGCTGTTCCTCTATGTGCGCGGCAGCGCGAACGTCTACTACATCTTCGGCGCGGACTCCGGGGCGGACTCCCTGATCGACGCCGTCGGAGGGGTCGACGTCGCCGGCGAGATCGGATGGGAGGGCATGAAGCCGATGACCGCCGAGGCCCTCGTCGCAGCGCAGCCGGACGTGCTCGTCATGATGACCGACGGCCTGGAGTCGGTCGGCGGTATCGACGGCCTCATCGATCGGATACCCGCTGTGGCCGAGACGCCGGCCGGCGCGAACCGCCGAGTGATCGACATGGCGGACACGGCCGTGCTCAGCTTCGGCCCGCGCTCGGCCGACATCGTGCTCGCACTCGCCCGCGCTCTCTACGCCCCCGAGCCGTCGAAGTGACCGGCGAGGTCGTCACCTCGATCCCCGCGACGCACCGCGGGCTGCGGTTCGCGCTGGTCGTGGTCGGACTCGTGGTCGCGCTCGCGATCACCTGCGCGGCCTCGATCACGAACGGCCAGTACCAGCTCTCACCCACAGGCCTCGTCGGCGTGCTCCTGCGCGGCATCGGGATCGACACCGCCTGGGCGCCGGATGTCGCCGCGGACTACGGCGTGATCTACAGCATCCGTCTGCCGCGGATCGTGCTCGGCCTGCTCGTCGGGGCGGCTCTCGCCGTGTCCGGCGTTCTCATGCAGGCGATATTCGGCAACCCCTTGGCGGATGCCGGCGTCGTCGGCGTCTCCTCCGGCGCAGCCCTCGGCGCCGCAGCCAGCATCACGCTCGGGCTCGCCGCGTTCGGCATGTGGACCACGCCGGTGTTCGCGTTCCTCGGCGGCCTCGCGGCGGTGCTCGCGGTGTACTTCATCAGCCGCTCGGGCGGCCGGACCGAAGTCGTCACGCTGCTGCTGACCGGCATCGCGATCAACGCGATAGCCGGGGCGGGCATGGCGTTCCTCACGTTCCTCGGCACCACCTCGACCCGCGAGCAGATCGTGTTCTGGCAACTGGGTTCGCTGAACGGAGCGCTGTGGTCGCACGCCGCCCTGGTCGCACCGCTCGTCGCGGTCGGTGTGCTCGTCGCGCTCCTCGTCGCGCGGAGACTCGACCTCTTCGCTCTGGGCGAGCGCACGGCCCGACATCTCGGACTCGACGTGGAGGCGCTCCGGATCGTCGTGATCGTGACCGTCGCGGTGCTCGTGTGCGCCGCCGTGTCGTTCGCCGGCATCATCGGCTTCGCCGGTCTCGTCGTCCCCCATCTCATGCGCATGATCATCGGCCCGGCCCACCTTCCGCTCGTTGTCGCGTCGGCGCTCGGCGGGGCTCTGCTGATCTCGCTCGCCGACCTGTTCGCCCGCACCGCGGTGCCGCTGGCCGACCTGCCCATCGGCATGATCACAGCCCTGGTCGGGGGCCCTTTCTTCCTCTGGCTCCTCGTCAGGACGCGGCGGCGCTCGGGGGGATGGGCGTGAGCGTGCGCCTGTCCGGTCGAGGCGTGACCGTGCGCGTCGGCGAAGGCCGCGAGATCCTCGCCGGGGTGTCGATCGAGGTCCGCGCGGGCGAAGTCCACGCGCTCGTCGGCCCGAACGGCGCCGGCAAGTCGACGCTGTTCGGGGTGCTGGCGGGCGATGTCTCCCCCGCCGAGGGAGTCGTGGAACTCGACGGCGCTCCCATCGGCGGCATCCGCCCCCGGGAGCTCGCGCGACGGAGAGCCGTACTGCTGCAGGAGAACACCGTGACCTTCCCGTTCACGGCCGCGCAGGTCGTGCGCATGGGACGCGCACCGTGGGCGCACACCGCCGCGGGCGATGATGACGACGACGACGAGATCGTGTTCTCCGCGATGACGGCGACAGAGGTGCTGCCGCTGGCCGATCGCGCGGTGACGTCGCTGTCCGGCGGGGAGCGGGCGCGGGTGGCGCTCGCCCGCGTGCTCGCACAGCGCACCGGCATCCTGCTGCTCGACGAACCGAGCGCCGCCCTCGATCTCAAGCATCACGAAGACGTCATGCGCCTCATCCGCACACAGGCCGACGCCGGCACCGCGGTGGCGATCGTGCTGCACGATCTGAATGCCGCGCTCGCTCACGCCGACCGGGTGACGCTCCTCGCCGATGGCCGAGTCGCCGCGACCGGAGCACCGGCCGAAGTGCTCACCGCCGCAAGGATCGAAGAGGTCTACGGGCAGGCGGTCGATTTGTTCCCGCACCCGGGCACGGGGGTGCCGCTCGTGGTCGCCCGGCGCTGAAGCGGTGCGTCCGCGCGCACGGAGGCGCAGGCGTCAGGGGCGCAGCGGCAGGACTCCCGAGAGATCCGCGCGGGTCCCGGAGGCGTGGGCTCGGCCGGATGCCGCGGCATCCGCCCAATCCTCGACCCCGGTCGCGACCGCGATCCAGGTCGCCGCGTCCATCTCGACCACGTTCGGCGGGGTGCCGCGGGTGTGGCGCGGCCCCTGGATGACCTGCACCGCTCCGAACGGCGGCACGCGCACCTCGACGGTGCCTCCCGGCGCCTTCTCATCGAGCAGCTGCAGCAGGTACCGCACGGCGGTGGCCAGTGACGTGCGCTGCGGTTTCTCGCCCGCGGCATCCGCGGCGCGCACCGCGTCGAGAGCCGTGCGCCCGTCGATGATGTCGATCTTCTTCGGAGGCATGATCCCAGCGTACGCACCCGCCCGATCCGGCCGCAGCGGGCATAGGCTCGAGCCGATGACTTCGAAAGAGACCCTGCACGGCGCCCGCGCCGAGCTGATCGCCGCAGCCCGGCGCAGTTCCGGGTGGGCCGCGCCCTTCCCGCCGGTCGTCGGCAGCGCGCACGAGGCGTCGGTCCTCGTGCTGTTCGGCAAGCTCGACAGCATCCCCGCGCGCACCGACGAGCTCACCGTCGCGGGCGATCTCGACGTGCTCCTGCAGCGCAGGGCGGCCACGCTCTCCTCGCATCCTGGCCAGGTGTCGTTCCCCGGCGGACGACGGGAGGAGCAGGACTCGGATGCCGTCGCCACCGCGCTGCGCGAGGCCCAGGAGGAGACCGGGCTCGACCCGGCCGGAGTCGAGGTGCTCGCGACCCTGTCCGAGTTGCCCCTGGCCGCCAGCAACCACCGGGTGACGCCCGTGCTCGGCTGGTGGCGGTCGCCCTCGCGCGTCGTCGCGGTCGATCACGCCGAGACCGTCGAGGTGTTCCGTGTTCCCGTCGCGCAGCTGCTCGATCCGAACATCCGCTTCACCTCGACCATCAGTCGCATGGGACGCACGTGGAAGGGCCCCGCGTTCGATGTCGACGGCACGATCGTGTGGGGCTTCACGGCGATGGTGCTCGACGGCATCTTCGACGCGGCCGGCTGGACGCGGTCGTGGGACCGGTCTGTCGAGCGCCCCGTCACGGTCTGACTACTCTCCGACACGAAAATAGGTCAACCGCGCCGACATGAAAATAGGTCAACCGCGCCAAAAGAGGAGAAATCCTCCGCATCCTTCCTCCATTCGTGCGGTTGACCTGTTTCGGGCAGGGGGCCGCGAAGCGAGGCAGCCGAAACCTCGCCCGGCGACCTCGGTAGTCTGGACGAGTGAAGATCCTGGTCCTCGGTTCCGGTGCCCGCGAGCACGCCATCATCCTCGCCCTCCGGGCCGAGCAGACGGCGCACGAGATCTTCGTCGCTCCCGGCAACGCCGGGATCGCGCAGGATGCCACGCCCGTCTCGGTCGACCCGCTCGACGGCGCGGCGGTGACCGCCTTCGCCAATGAGCACGCGATCGATCTCGTGGTCGTAGGTCCCGAGGCGCCGCTGGTCGCCGGGGTCGCCGACGTGCTCCGCGCGCACGGCATCCCGGTCTTCGGTCCGGGCAGAGCGGCGGCGCAGCTCGAAGGGTCGAAGTCGTTCGCGAAGCGGATCATGGATGCCGCGGGCGTGCCGACCGGACGCGCGGTCCGCGCCGCCCGCATCGCCGACGTCGAGAAGGCCTTCGATGAGCTCGGCGCTCCCTACGTGGTCAAGGCCGACGGCCTGGCCGCGGGCAAGGGCGTGATCGTCACCTCCGACCGCGCCGAGGCCCTCGCCCACGCAGAGCACTATCTGCCTGCCGGCCCCGTGCTGATCGAGGAATTCCTCTCCGGCCCCGAGGTCTCGCTGTTCTTCCTCAGCGACGGCGACACCGTGCGCGCCCTGAGCCCTGCGCAGGACTTCAAGCGCGCACTGAACGGCGACGAAGGCCCCAACACGGGCGGGATGGGCGCGTACTCTCCGCTGCCCTGGCTCGACGAGCAGTTCGGCAGCGAGAAGGCCTTCGTCGAGGAGGTCACGCGCGACGTCGCGCTCCCCGTCATCCGCCAGCTGGATGCCGAGGGCACGCCGTTCATCGGCCTGCTCTACGCTGGCCTCATCCTCACCCCCGCCGGTGTGCGGGTGATCGAGTTCAACGCCCGCTTCGGCGACCCCGAGACGCAGATCGTGCTGCCGCGCCTGGTGACCCCGCTGTCGGAGCTGCTGTTCGCCGCGGCATCCGGCACCCTCGAGGACCAGCCGGAGCCCGTCTTCGGCGACGATGTCGCGATCACCGTGGTGCTCGCGAGCGAGGGATACCCCGAGGCTCCGCAGACCGGTCGCCCGATCGAGGGCCTCGCCGACGCCGCTGCTGTCGAGGGCGTGCGTCTCGTGCACGCGGCGACGGCCTCACCCGACGCTCCCGGCGGCTCGCTCATCGCGACGGGAGGCCGCGTCTTGAACGTCGTGGCCGTGGCATCCGACTTCCGCACCGCCCGCGACCGCGCGTACGAGGCGATCGCGAAGATCTCCCTCGACGGATCCCACTACCGCACCGACATCGCCGCCCGCGTCGCGGAGTAGCGGCGCGCATCGCGGCGCGCGTCGAGATCACGCGAAGTCGTCGAGTGCACGGCCCCTCGACGCGAACTTCCCGAGCGCTCGGCGAGTGCACGGGAAGTCGACGCGGAATGCGCAGAGAAGCGGATGCCGCGCTCAGAGCACCTTGGAGAGGAAGTCCTTCAGGCGCTCGTTCTTCGGAGCTCCGAACAGCTCGGCAGGCGGGGCCTCCTCGACCACGACTCCGCCGTCCATGAACACCGTGCGACCCGAGACCTCGCGGGCGAAGCCCATCTCGTGGGTCACGAGCACCATGGTCATGCCGCCGGACGCGAGATCGCGGATCACCTGCAGCACCTCGCCGACCATCTCGGGGTCGAGTGCGCTGGTCGCCTCGTCGAAGAGCATGATCTCGGGGTCCATCGCGAGTGCGCGGGCGATCGCCACACGCTGCTTCTGGCCACCGGAGAGGGATGCGGGCCTCGCATCCGCCTTCTCCGCCAGGCCGACGCGGTCGAGCAGCGAGATCGCGCGCTCGCGAGCCTCGGCTTTCGACATCCGTCCGAGCTCGATCGGGGCGAGCGTGATGTTCTCCAGCACGGTCATGTGCGGGAACAGGTTGAAGTGCTGGAACACCATGCCGATGCGCTGACGCACCTCGTCGAGCTTGACGCTCTTGTCTGTGAGGTCCACGCCGTCGACGATCACGTGACCCGCCGTGGGCTCCTCGAGCTTGTTGAGGCAGCGCAGCAGCGTGGACTTTCCCGAACCGGAGGGCCCGATCACGGCCACGACCTCGCCGTCGCCCACCTCGAGATCGATGCCCTTGAGCACCTCGTTGTCTCCGAAGGCCTTGTGCAGGTCCTTCACGACGATCTTGCTCATGCGTTGAACTTCCTCTCCAGACGGTTGGCGAGCAGCGTCAGCAGCGTGATCACGACGAAGTAGATCACGGCGACGATCGTCAGCACCTGGGCCGACAGGTAGGTCGAGGCGATGATCTGCCGCGACTGGAAGGTCAGCTCGGCGAGTCCGATCACGCTGATCAGCGAGGTGTCCTTCAGGGTGATGATGCCCTGGTTCACGAACGACGGGATCATGATGCGGAACGCCTGCGGGAGAACGACCTTCTGCATGGTCTTCCAGTGGCCGAGACCGAGCGAGCGCGACGCCTCGTTCTGACCGGGGTCGACCGCCTGGATGCCGCCGCGGATGATCTCGGTCATGTAGGCGCCGGTGTTGAGCGACAGCGTGATCGCGCCGGCGACGAAGGGGTTGAACGTGAGCCCGGGGAACAGCTGCGGGATGGCGAAGAACACGAAGAACGCCTGCACCAGGATCGGCGTGCCGCGGAACACGTAGACGTAGGCGGTGGCGAGCCAGCGGAACAGGAAGAAGCCCGAGATCCGGCCGAACCCGAACACGATGCCGAGCACGAATGCGGCGACGAGGGCGACAAGCGTCGCGAGGATCGTCAGCCACAGGCCGTTCATGAGAGCCGGCCAGTACTTCACGGCGACCGAGATGATGTCGGTGGGCTGATCGGATGCCTCGCCGCTCAGGTAGGTGTCGACGATCTTGTCGTAGTCGCCCGAGGCCTTCAGGTTCGCGAGGCCCTCGTTGAACATCTCGACGAGCTCGGGGTTCTGGCCCTTGTTGACTGCGAAGCCGTACTCTCCGCCGAGCTCGGGGTCGCCCACGAGGCGGAAGCCCGAACCCTGCTGAATGCCGTACGCCAGCACCGGGAAATCCTCGAAGTAGCCGACGGCCTGGCCGGCTTTGACGGCATCCACCATGTCGGTCGTGTCCTGATAGGGGGTGACCTTGAAGCCGTACTTCTCCTGGTTCTCCTCGGCGAAGGTCTGTCCCTGCGTACCCGTCTTGACCGCGACGGTCTTGCCGTCGAGGTCGTCCAGCGACTGGATGTCGCTCGCATCGAGCACGCCGAGCTGGATGCCGCTGGTGAAGTACGGATCGCTGAAGTCGAAGGTCTTCTTGCGCTCGTCGGTGATCGACATCCCCGCCATGACGGCGTCGACCTGGTTGGACTGCAGCGCCTGCACGGCCGCGTCGAATCCGAGCTGGCGGATCTCGACCTCGAAGCCCTGGTCTTCGGCGATCGCGTGGAGCAGGTCCATGTCGATGCCGACCAGCTCGCCGTCGGAGTTCGTGAACTCGAACGGGGCGAAGGTCGTGTCGGTGCCGATGATGTACTTCTCATCGGCGGCGGTCGCGGTCGACGAGACGCCGAGAATCGCGCCTGCAGCGAGGAAGGCGGTGATGGTCGCGGCGCCGGCGACACGGCCCAGTCTGCGCAGATGCGCGATCGCGGAAGAGGGGTTTCGGATCACGACGGATGCTCCTCGGGGTCGGATCAGACGACCGTTTGACCGTCGACCACCCACCTTATCCGCCGCTCGTCCGCTCACCCGCAGGACGAGCGGACGTCGGAACGCGAAGATGCCGGGCGACGGATGCCGTTACAACGTGACCCAGTACCGGCGCAGCAGGGCGTGGCCGCGCTCCGACTGGTCGCTGACGTCCTGCAGCACACCACCCGCTCGCTCGATCGTGCGCGCCGAAGCGATGTTGTCGTCGTCGCAGGTGATGAACACGCGGTCGAGTCCGATCTCGCGTGCACGGTCGAGCGCGAGCGCGAGGGCCGCCGACGCGTATCCGCGCCGGCGACGCGACGCGCGCACGGCGTAGCCGATGTGGCCGCCTGCCTCGCGCAGCCAGTCGTTGAGCGTGTGCCGGAACGACAGGAACCCCACGACCTCTCGGCCGTCCACGATCCAGTACAGGTCGTTGTGCACGCGGTCTTCGGGCGGCGCCACGGACGTGTCGGCGAGCCGGGCCGCGTTCTCGATGAGCTCGTCGAGGGTGACCCGACCGGGGATGACCGGCGCCTGCAGACCAGAACCGTCGATGTGCCCGCCACCGAACTCGGCCACAGCAGCGGCCCAGCTGTCATAGAGGTCGGCGGTAGGACGGATGAGCGCGATCGTCATCACCCGAGCACATCACACGACCTCTTGTCCTGCCAAAACGACCGCCGAGCGCACGGCCTGTCGCCGAGTGCACGGGCGCATTGCGGCGACGAGCCGTGCGGTCGACAGCAACCGGTGCACTCGGCGCCGGGCGGCCGCGCGGCCGCCCGGCCGGCGGATTCAGCCCTTCGGCGCGTCGGCCGGATCGTACCGACCGAGGAACAGCGAGGCCACGAGTGCGACGGCCATGACGCACGCCGGCAGCACGATCGCCTGCGCCATGCCCGCGGAGAACCCGTCGGCGACCTGCGGGGGCAGCGCGCCGCCCGTGCCGATGCCGGCAGGGGCGTCCGACAGGCCGGGCAGGTTCGCCTCGAGACGCGCCTGCATGAACGCGGCGATCGACGCCGAGCCGATGACCGAGCCGATCGTGCGGGTGGTGTTGTAGATGCCCGCGCCGGCGCCGGCCTGACGCGGCGGCAGCTTGCGGGTCGCGGTGGTGGCGAGCGGACCCCACATGCCGGCGTTCCCTACGCCCATCAGGGCCGACGGCAGCAGGAACATCCAGATCGGCGTGTCCATGTTGATCAGAGCCGAGTACCAGACCAGCGCTCCCGCCACGCTGAGCAGGCCGGGGACCAGGATGATCCGCGGATCGATGCGGTCGAGCAGCTTGCCCGCGAACGGAGCGAGCGCGCCGGAGAGCACCGCCATCGGGATCATGAGCAAGGCGGCTTCGGTCGGGGTGAGACCGCGCGCGATCTGCAGGAAGAACATCAGCGGCAGCGACATGCTCGTCACAGTGAAGCCGACGGCGGCGATCGCGACGTTGGCGCCCGAGAAGTTGCGGTCGCGGAACAGGCCGAGCGGCACGAGGGCCTCACTGCGCGTGCGCGCCTGCTGCACGATGAACAGCGCGAGCACGACGAGACCCGCGATGATGAGGCCCCACACCGAGATCGGGCCCCAGATGACGCCCCAATCGAACTTCTCGCCCTCCTGCAGTCCGAAGACGAGAAGGAACAGGGCGACAGCGCTGAGCACGACGCCGAGCACGTCGAAACGATGCGGGTGTGTCGCGAGCTTCGGCACGTAGATCCACGCCAGGACGAATCCGATGACGCCGACCGGAAGGTTGACGAAGAAGATCCACTCCCAGCCGAGCCCGTCGACGAGCAGCCCGCCGACGAGGGGACCGACGAGAGTCGCCATGCCTGCGGTCGCGCCCCACAGCCCCATCGCGGCCCCGCGCCGCTCGGCGGGGAACGTGCGGGTGATGACGGCCATCGTCTGCGGAGTCATGAAGGCTGCGCCGAGACCCTGCACCGCACGAGCGACGATCAGGCCTTCGAGCGTCGTCGACAGACCGCACCACAGCGAGGCGAGAGTGAAGACCGCAAGCCCGATCAGGTAGATGTTCTTCGGGCCGAACCGGTCGCCGAGACGTCCGGTGATGAGCAGCGGTACGGCATACGCGAGCAGGTAGGCGCTCGTGACCCACACGACGTTGTCGAGGTTGTTCGTCGACGGGTCGAGGGCGGCCTTGATGGCCGGATTCGCGACCGAGACGATCGTGGTGTCGACGAGGATCATGAAGAAGCCGATGACCAGCGCCCAGAGGGCGGGCCAGGGGCTGCGAGGCTTGTGCCCGACGGAGTATGTGCCGGTCGACGGCCCCGAAGGGGCGCGCGTCGGCTCCGCGGCGGAAGAGGATTCGGTCATTGCTGGGCGGCCTTTCGCTGAGCGAGATAGCGGTCGGTGTTCTCGAACGCGCGCGGACCCCAGGGGAACGCGGCGGCGTCGAGGCGGGTGAGGAGCGAGTCGAGCCAGCGCAGCTCGGCCTCGAGCAGCACCTCCTGGCGCTCGAACTCGACGAGGACCTGTTCCGGCACCTTCTTCGTGCGCGCTCCTGCGAGTCCGTCGCGATGGGACGCGTGCGCGTCGACGAGGGCGTTGCGACGGAGGCGAAGGCTTTCGATCACGTCGTCGCGTTCGAGGTTGTGCGCCTCTGCGAGCGCGATGCGGAAGTCGGACGGATGGTCGATGCGGGACAGTTCGCGCCGCAGCCAGCCGACGAGGGCATCGACCCCTGCGTCGGTCAGCGTGTAGGTGGTGCGCTCGGGACGGTTGCCCTCGCGGTCGACGCCGACCTCGTCGAGCAGTCCTGCCCGCTGGAGTCGCGCGACAGTGTGATAGAGCGTCCCGTTCGTGATCGTCAGCAGCCGATCGTCGCGTCGTGCGCGCATGAGCCGCACCATCTCATAGGGGTGCATGTCGCCCTCGCGCAGCAACGCGAGCACCATCACCCCCATCGGGGTGAGCTGATCGACGGCGTCCTTCATCGGTAGTCCATTCCGGTTAGTCCAGATGGACTATATCACCGGGCGGCGGTGCATCTCCGGGTATGGTCGGATGCACGACGGCGGATCCGGGGGGACGACGATGACGAACGACGTGAACAGCGACGGACGCCGCCACACGATGCGCGCCGGCGCACTCTCCGTCGCGGTCGCTCTCATGCTCGCGCTCACCGGATGCGGACCGGTCGACGCGGGCACAAGCGCGGCGGAAGCCTTCGAACGCGATTTCGCCGACGTCGACGGGGTCGCTTCGGTCGACGCGGGCGGACACAACAACCTGCCCTTCTCAGGAAGCGTGGACGCGCATGTGACCGCCGACCCGGATCTCTCCGACGTGCAGGTCGACCGACTGGCCGCGACCTTCTCCGAGTACATGCGCACGCACTCCGCCAACGTCTCGTGGAACGCGTCGGTCACGATCGGCGGCATGACAGTGGGTGTCGGCGAGGATGACGACTTCGGCGTGCTGAACATCGAGGTCGCCCGCGAGCTCATCGCCACGCCGCATGTCCAGCTCGTCGAGGTCGGCCTGATCTACAGCGACGAGAAGGTTCTGGTCGCTGTCGACAGCCCGGACGCACTGGCCGACGGCTACGGTGCGGCCGCCGCCGCAGTGCAGAGACTGGGCATCACCGACGGCCGCTCCAATGCTCACGCCATCAGCACTCCCGCCGGTTTCGAGATCGACGACGAGTCCTGGGACGGCGAGGCGACACGGATCACGCCCGCGCTCACTCTCTTCCAGCTGCTCCTCGAGCGCTTCGCGCTGATCGGCGCCGAGGTCACCCCTGCTGAACTCTCCGTGCGGACAGCCGGCGAAGACGACGTCCCGGCCGTTGAGGCGTTCCTCGCCGGAATCCCGCTCCCCGTCGATCTCGTGGTCGACGTCCAGGGCGGAGCGACCACGATCGATGGAGCCACACAGGCGGCGCGCTCCGTCGCAGAGGCCATCGCCGATCTCGAGGTGTCCGCCGAGATCCACGCCTCGGAGAACTACGTCAACGTCACCGTCCCCACGGCCGCAGACGCCGACAGCGTGCTGGCAGCGGTCGGCGACCTCCCCGAGTTCTCTGACGTGAGCGGGTTCGGCATCCGCACCGAGACGCAGGACTTCAGAGTCTTCGATCGCCCCGCCGACTTCGCGGATTCGCTCGCGATCGCCCGGGCCGCACTCGCGCTGCCCGGCGTCGACAAGATCGAGATCAGTCGACCCGATGCAGACGACCAGGAACCGACGGCGCGGTTCGAGTTCGCCGACTCCGATGAAGCCACCATCTCCGCCTTCGCGACCACGATGAAGCCGCTGCTTCTCGAACGCGGCTGGCACACCTGGATCAACGCCGCCGGATCAGTGGAGTGGTTCACCGCGGCGGACCCGCTCGTCCTCGACGACAGAGTCAGCGGGAAGCGCGACGCCGAGGAGCAGGAGTTCGCCGACATGCTGGTACGACTGTGGGACGCGGCCGCGGGATAATGATCCCGTGAGCGAAGCACTGAGCATCCCCGGCTGGCGGCACGTCTACTCCGGCAAGGTCCGCGACCTGTACGCCTCCGAGGACGCGGAGGACACGCGCATCCTCGTGGTGGCGTCCGATCGGGTGAGCGCGTTCGACGTCGTGCTCTCCCCCGGCATCCCCGACAAAGGAGCCCTGCTGACGCGACTGAGCCGATGGTGGTTCGCTCAGCTCTCCGACGTGCCGAACCACCTCGCGGAAGGTGAGCTGCCGGCATCCGTCGCCGATCGCGCCATGCTCGCACAGTCCCTCGAGATGCTTCCGATCGAGTGCGTCGTGCGCGGCTACATCACCGGCTCCGGCTGGATCGAGTACCAGGAGAGCGGAACCGTCTGCGGCATCCCGCTGCCCGCCGGCCTGAACAACGGCGATCGCCTTCCCGAGCCGCTGTTCACCCCTGCGTACAAGGCGCCGATGGGCGAGCACGACGAGAACATCACGTTCGAGAAGACCGCCGAGCTGGTCGGCGCCGAGCGCGCCGCCGAGTTGCGCGACGTCTCTCTGGCCCTCTACGCACGCGCTGCCGAAGTCGCCGAGGCGAACGGGCTGATCCTCGCGGACACCAAGTTCGAGTTCGGGACGGATGCCGAGGGTGTGCTGCGACTGGCCGACGAGGTGCTCACGAGCGACTCCTCGCGCTACTGGGATGCCGCGGCCTGGGAGACCGGGACCACCCCGAGCCAGCGGATGGCGAGCTTCGACAAGCAGATCGTGCGCGACTGGCTCGCGGCGAACTGGGACAAGCAGGGCGAACCGCCCGCCCTCCCGAAGGACGTCGTGGAGCGCACCTCCGCCCGCTACCGCGAGCTGATCGAGCGACTCGGAGCCTGAGCCGACGGCCTGCGCTCTCCGAGTGACGCACGGCGGAGGCAGAAGAGCACCCAGGCAACACTCAGGAATCGGTAGTGTGGCGGAAGCACTCCCCCACCCCCGATCCTGAGGAGCCCGCATGCCCCTGTGGAAGATCCACGGAGACGGCCGCACCGTCGAACCCGGCGCCGTCGTGCGCCCCGAAGAACGTCTGAGCTGGCCGGCGACCATCGCGATCGGCGCGCAGCACGTCGTCGCCATGTTCGGTGCGACGTTCCTCGTTCCGATCATCACCGGATTCCCCGTGACGACGACGCTGCTCTTCTCGGGCGTCGGCACGCTGCTGTTCCTGCTGCTGACCCGCAACCGCCTGCCCAGCTACCTGGGCTCGTCGTTCGCCTTCCTCGCGCCGATCACGGCGCTCAACGGCGGCAACACCCTGGAGACTCCCGAGCAGATCACGCAGGCTCTCGTCGGCGTCGCCGCGGTGGGCGTGCTGCTCGCCGCGATCGGCTTCCTCGTGCAGGCGGTCGGCACGGGCTGGATCGACCGCCTGATGCCGCCGGTCGTCGCGGGCTCCATCGTCGCGCTGATCGGCTTCAACCTCGCACCCGCCGCGTGGAACAACTTCAAGCTGCAGCCCGAGCTCGCGACGGTCACCCTGATCGCCGTCATCCTGTTCAGCGTGCTGTTCCGCGGCTTCCTCGGCCGCATCTCGATCTTCCTCGGCGTGATCGTCGGCTACATCGTGGCGGCGCTCACGGGACAGCTCGCGTTCGACGGCATCGAAGACGTCGCGTGGATCGGCCTGCCGCAGTTCCACCTCGCGGCCGTGACCGACCCTGCGGCGTGGAAGCTCGTGCCGATGTTCCTGCCCGTCGTACTCGTGCTGATCGCCGAGAACGTGGGGCACGTGCGCGGCGTCGCCACCATGACCAACGACCCGGCGATCAACAAGAGCACCGGTCGCGCGCTCGTCGCCGACGGCGTCGCGACGACGATCGCCGGCGCCTTCGGCGGTTCGGGCACCACGACGTACGGCGAGAACATCGGCGTCATGGCGGCGACCCGCGTGTACTCGACCGCGGCCTACTGGGTGGCCGGAATCGTGGCGATCCTCCTCGCCTTCTCACCCAAGGTCGGCTTCGTGTTCAACACGATCCCCGCCGGCGTCCTCGGCGGAGTCACGACCGCGCTCTACGGCCTCATCGGCGTGATCGGCATCAAGATCTGGGTCGACAACCGCGTCGACTTCTCGCGCCCGGTGAACCAGTACACGGTCGCGGTGTCGTTCGTGATCGCGATCGCCGGCTTCGCGATGGGCTGGGGCGACTTCCAGCTCGGAGCGATCGTGGTGGGAACGGTCGCCGCGCTGCTGATCTACCACCTGGGCAACGCGATCGCGCGCTGGCGCAAGACCGGTGCAGACGACGGCGGCCCCATCCCCGCGGTCGGACCGCTGGGCGGCGACCCCGCCTGAGTCACGACGGAGATCCCGGATGCCGCAGCCGCAGCATCCGGGATCTCGGCGTCTGCGGACCCCTGGCCTTCTTCCCCTTCCCCTTCTCTCGCTTCATGTGGCACCCCGCGCCGCATTCACGCGCGCGGCCCGACCCCGGGTGCCACACGAAGCCGCAAGGAGAAGGGAGGGACTAGGGCTGGGCACACACGACGGTGCCCGACGCCCGTGGGCGCGGCTCGCCCTCGCGCGCCGGCAGGGGCAGCGGCAGCGGATGCTGCGGCTCAGGCAGTCCGTACAGCCGATGCACCCAGAGCCGGGCGTCTTCGATCGGATAGGTGTCGCCGAACACGGCGAACTTCACGAACACGCCCTCGAGGACGCTGCGGAGCATGACCTCCTCGAGCGCCGGGTCGGCAGCGCCCCGCGCGCGGAACAGGTCGCGGACCGCGTCCTCCGCGGCGGTCACGCCCGCGGCGTGCCTCTGCTCGGACTCGGCGAACAGGCGATGCGTCGCGGGTTGCTGCTGCATGGCGAGCACGGCGCGCTGCAGCGGCACGGCGAAGGCGGTGGCCATGAGCGCGCCGTCGATCACTGCGGCGAGAGCCTCGTCGGGTGCGCCGTCGACGCGCGCGAACGAGAGCACCGTCTCGAACCAGCGGTCGATCACGGCGGAGACGAGCTGATCCTTGCCGCCGAAGTGGTAGTTCACCAGGCCCTGAGCGACGCCGGCCCGGCTCGTGATCTCTGCGATGCTGGCGCCGGCCACACCGCGCTCGCTGAACAGGACGATCGCCGCCTGAAGGATGTTCTCGCGTGCCTTCTCCCGCGCGTGACGGTTCTGCTCATCGGAGCGTGCCATGCGGCATCCTCCTCTGCGATGCGGACGACGGTCTTCTCGGAACGGGCTTCGTCCGTATAGATTACTCACTGAACATCCATTCAAGCTAAGAGGATCCGCCGGGTCCCCCAGTTCCAGGAGCCCTCATGCGCCCCGCCGCTCGCGTCGACTTCAACAACGTCTTCTCCATCATCGAGTGGCTCCTCTCGCAGTGGTGGGTGTGGGTCATCGTGGGCGTCGTGGTGGTGTTCTTCCTCGTCGTCTGGATCATGCCCGCGGCGAAGGTGAAGGCCGACGAGAAGCACTCGACCGCCGACACCGAGGCGAACGAGATCGCTCTCGGCTTCCTCCAGATCGTGAACCTGCCGTCGGGACACTGGAACGACCCGACTGCGTCGCTCCTCGGCGACCGTCAGAAGAAGGTCCTCATCGACCAGTGGGGCGTTCACACGCGCGAGGACTGGCTCGACAACATCGAGCGCCTGCTCACCGTGCGCCGCCGCCGCGAGATGTGGTCGCTCTACCTCGCCGTCCGCGCGCAGCTCGCGGAGCAGCTCGGCCGCGTTCCCAAAGCCAAGGAATGGCTGAACGCGATCGTCGCCGAGGGCGGCGACAAGCGCGACGCCCGCACGTTCGTCACCTCGATCGAGTACACCGAGGGCCTGATCCGCAAGCGGGTCGGCAAGGACATCGTGACGCCCGACCTCTTCGTGAAGACTCTCGACGGATACGCGCTCGGACAGGCCGTCGGCATGACGACCTGGGGCGTCGCGCTCGGCCACGGCAACGTGGCCGAGGCCCGCCAGATCATCCACCGCATCAACGTCGAGGGCCGCCCCGCCTTCTCGTCGTGGGCGGACTTCGGCCTCAGCTACGTCGCGGGCCGCGTGATGCACTGGAGCGACGGCAACGTCGATGAGAAGTCGTTCGAGAAGTTCGGCGACGGATGCGTCGACTTCCAGGCCGCGGCCACCGCGAAGCGCAACGGCCCGTGGGCGACGCTGTCATGGAGCCTGTGAAGGTAGATCTCGAGCCGCTGCGGCATGCAGCGGGCTTCGGCGACATCCTCGCGTACGAGCGGATCTGCCGGACTCCGCCGCACCGGCGCTTCCTCGTCATCCTCATCGCCGTCCTGCTGTTCGCCGCCGCCATGCTGGCGGGTCTGTGGTTCCTCGGGCGCAGCGACATCCTGGCCGTGGCGCCGATCCTCGGCGTGTTCGTGGTCGGTTACACGGTGCTCGCCGCCGTGAGCTTCGTCTGGTACGCGGTGAGTCTCGCGCGCCGGGTGAAGGTGGCCGCGTTCGCCTGGCGGAACGGCTGGGCCTACGCCGACCTTCTCGAGAACACACGGCGGCCCGGTGCGCCGTTCGCCCGCGTGGCCCGTGGGCAGGAGCGCGCAGTCGTCGCCTGCGACGACGAGCGGATGCCGTTCGAGCTGGGCGTTCATCGCTCGGTCGCGCGCGGACAGGAGAGCGCCACGATCCAGCGTCCGTTCGCGTTCATCGAGTTGCCGCTGCCCTCGTCCGTGCCGCACATCGTGCTGGCGAATCGTCGTCGCAGCATCATCCCGACGCTCGGCCTCGGACGCGGCGCGGCCCGCATGGAACTCGAAGGCGAGTTCGCGACCGTGTTCCGGCTGATCGTGCCAGAGGGCTACCAGCAGGATGCGCTGTACATCTTCACGCCCGACCTCATGGCGCGCGTGCTCGATCTCGGATCGGGTGCCGAGATCGAGCTCGTCTCCGACCGCCTGTACGTATATCTCCCCGGAGGAACGCGCTTCGACCGGCCGGCGACGATGGCGGCAGCGGTCGTGCTCGCCGAGGAGTTCCACCGCCGCTTCTCGGTGCGGACCGAGCTGTACCGCGACGACAGCGCAGGCGCTCTCGCTGCGCGTGCGGGCGTCGCAGTGGGCCTGCGCGGACAGCGCCTCGGCGGCAGCGGCGTCTCGATCATGGCTATCGCCGCGACAGCAGGAGTGCTGCTGCTCTCGGCCGGCGTCACCGCGCTCTCGCTGTTCGGCGGCGAGATCCTCAGCGGTTTCGGCGGCTCATAGACTCACGGGTGCGGACCTTCCTGGAGGGGCGTCAGGTCCGTGCCCGTGTTCCTCGAAGACTCGATCGCGAGCGGTTACCAGGAGAGTTCTTCGCGGCCCTCGGATGCCGAGCGCCCGGCCGCGCCCGCAGCGCCGATGTCGGGCTCGAGCTCGTCGTCGGGCTCGAGCTCGAGCGCCATCAGATCCTGCCCGCGACGACGGTTGCGCTTGTCGCCGCGTCCGCCGGCTCCGCCTCCGGCCATACCGCCGCCCGCCATGGCTCCGCCACGACCGCCGTTCGCCGCCCCGGGCTGGGCGACGACACCGGAAGCTCCGGCGCCCGATGCCGATCCGACTCCGCCAGCACCGCCGACCATGCCTCCGCCACCGGCGAGCAGGCCGCCCCCGCCGCCGAGGCGGTTGGCCAGCCCCGCGGCGCCAGACGCTCCGCCGAGCACGCCGCTCAGGCCACCGCCGACCGATCCTGTGGTTCCGCCACCGGTGCCGCCACCGGGAACGCCGACCGTACCGCCAGTGCCGCCGCCGGGAACCACGCCATCGGTGCCGCCGTCGACGCGCGGGTCGTCGGTGCCGTCGGTGTCGGGGAACCAGGGGTCCTTCACGTAAGGCGGGTCGACATAGGGCGGGTCGACGTGAGGCGGATAGTGGACGAGCGGCGGACCCACGATCGTGCCACCGCCGCCACCGCCACCGGTGCCGCCCGTACCACCCGATCCTGAGCCGCCGCCTGTGACGCCGCCGCCGGAGCCGCCGCCGTTCACCCCGGGGTCGTCGACCCCCGGGTTGCCCCCCGTGCCGTCGTCCCCCGAGGGGTCGGGCGTGGGCTCGGGCTCGTCGTAGTCCGATACTGGGATCGTGTCCATGATGTCCTGCAGCGTCGCGTCGAGGGCGGCCGTCACCTTCGCGGCCGCCTCCTCCTGCGCTGCCGCCGCCTGATCGAGGTAGTACTGCTTCGCCTCGGCCGAGGTCATCGTCACACCGGGTGACACCTGCACCGGGCTGTTCGTCTGCGCGGCCATGTCGATCGTGTTCTGCTGCTGCGACGACAGCCCGGAGTCCGGAAGATCGCCCGTGCCGTCTGCCGCCGCCTGCAGCGCCTGATTCGCGGCCTCGATCGCCTTGCTCAACGCCGCCTGATGCGCCGCGAACTTGTCGATCTGCTTGTGCAGCTCGGTCAGCGCGGATGCCGCCTCATCGCCGTAGTCACCCTCGAAACCCTCGGTACGAGCCGCCTTCAGCGCGCTCGATGAGGCATCGTTCGCCGACACCGCGGCCACGGTGCGCTGAGTCGACTGCGCAAGCCGGATACCGATGATGCCGGGATTCGATTGGTTGGCACGCAACCGGTCGAGGCGTTCCTTGTTCTGTCCCATGACGTTCCCCCTCAGACCGCGGTCGCGCCGTCGGTTGTCACTTTGTCGGCGCTGTCGAGCATTGCGATGTAACGCTGCTGGGTCTCCTCGTCGAACTGCGTCGTCGAGTCGATCGCGAGGCGCAGGATCTCCCGTGCGCGATCCAACTGGGACTCCAATGCCTGCCTCCAGGCCAACGTCGCGTTATAGCGGGCCGTCAACATCGAGGCCAGTTCCACCGACTTGCCGTCCGCGGTCCAGACCGACGTGGTCTGCCCCTCGGCGACAGCTTGCAACGTGGTCTTGGACGCAGCCAACGACTTGTACGCGTCCACCACCAGCTTCACCTGACGCTCGGCCATGTCCCGATCCATCCGGAACATCCGCTTCGCCACCGACCCATCCGGCACCGGCATGATGATCATCGCGCTCCCCCTCCGACAAACCTACGCACGGCGATCCTACCCATCGCAGCAACCAGTCCACATGGGGAGGACTCCCCATGTGGACCGCACGTACACCGAGCAACCGCTCGCCGTCGGGCAGCATCAGTTGCCCGTTTCCTCACATGCTGCGTCCCTCACACAGGCCGACGAATGAACCGCTTCAAGTCAGCCCCACGCACATCGGCGCGGCTCACACCCCGTGAACGCCGGCTTTCTGGGGGTCATTCAGTTCACGCCCTCGCCATTCGGATCACAGGTCAGCGTCGCGTCGTAGGAAGCCTGTATGACCGCTTCACGCTCGGATCCTGTCACCGTCTCGCCAGCGGCGATGACTTGAAGTGTCTCGTCTGAAAGGTCCGAGTCGTAGAGGAACCGGCCGACGCAAGGATAGAAGTCCGGCATGTCGTCATAGTCGGTGACGCCGCCGGCGCGCACTCCGGCGGCGAATCCGTCCGCGATCTCCTCGGGTGAGGGCCGCTCCTCGCTCGTTCCCGTCGTAGGCGATTCGGTGGAGGTCGTGGATGGCGTGTCTGTGGGGATGATCGGATCGACCGGACCGGCGAGGTTCGCGAGCAGCGAGACCACGAGCACGACCGTGCCGATGGCTCCGCCGACGACCGCGACGATCATCCCGACGATCGACGGCCACTTCACCGCGCCCTTGCGGAACAACCCGACCAACGACACCACGAACCCAGCCAGCAGCACGACCACCCCGACGCCGAACACCGCAGGAACGCACGCAAGCACCGTACCCAGCACCGCCAGGCCCAGACCCACGAACCCCAGAACCGGCGACACAGAACCGCCCGCAGCAGGCGCAGACGTCACCGGAGCCGCCGACGCAGGGGCACCGCCCTGAGCGGGAGCGAAGTCATCCGTCCACCGCTCCCCATCCCACCACCGCTGCCGACCCGAACCATCGTCATACCACCCAGCCTGCATAACCACACCCTCCTCATCGACACAGCTCACACCGCGCGAACACCAGCCTACGGTGACAGTCCCACGCGACCGCTGCTGCCCGAGCGCCCGATACATCGACTACTTCTATTCAGCCCCCCGCACCCTCGCCATTCGGGTCACAGGTCAGTGTTGCGTCTGTGATCACCTGCTCAGCAGCGTTGCGCTCGGACTCGAGCGGATCCTGGGCGGATGTGATCAGGCGAAGAGTCTCGTCGGACAACTCGGAGTCGTATAGGAACTGCCCCACACACGGATAGAAGTCAGGCATGTCGTCGTAGCTCGTGTTTCCCGCGGAACGCAACGTGGCCGCGAATCGCTCGCCGAGCTCTTCTGGTGTGAACTGCCGCTGGTCTGCGCCCGTCGTAGGCGTGCCGGAGGGCTGCTCGGTGGAGGTCGTGGATGGCGTGTCTGTGGGGATGGTCGGATCGACCGGACCGGCGAGGTTCGCGAGCAGCGAGACCACGAGCACGACCGTGCCGATGGCTCCGCCGACGACCGCGACGATCATCCCGACGATCGACGGCCACTTCACCGCGCCCTTGCGGAACAACCCGACCAACGACACCACGAACCCGGCCAGCAGCACGACCACCCCGACGCCGAACACCGCAGGAACGCACGCCAGCACCGTACCCAGCACCGCCAGGCCCAGACCCACGAACCCCAGAACCGGCGACACAGAACCGCTCGCAGCAGGCGCAGACGTCACCGGAGCCGCCGACGCAGGGGCACCGCCCTGAGCGGGAGCGAAGTCATCCGTCCACCGCTCCCCATCCCACCACCGCTGCCGACCCGAACCATCGTCATACCACCCAGCCTGCATAACCACACCCTCCTCATCGACACAGCTCACACCGCGCGAACACCAGCCTACGGAGACGTCTTTTCGTCTCGCAGTGCCCGTTGACCGCCCCGAGGAGAGGCACCCTGCTCACCTTCGACGTCTGGCGAGGGTGAGCAAAGACCTTCGTCCAGGCGAGCCCCCGCGAGTTTCTCACCTGAGTACAGAAATCCTCCGGCGCGCCGTTGCATCTCTTGACCGGCGCGAATCGCCGCGGTTACCGTGAGCGGGCTTCGGCTCGATCGGTGGAGCAAAGACGCCCACCTCGCCGGTCCGTGGCCCGCTCGCCGACCAGGCGGGCGGAATCGCTCAGATCGAAAAGGATCATTGCATGCGACTCATCAGAACCCTCGCGTTCGCCGCCACCGCGGCCGCGGCGCTCAGCATCGGCGCGGTCATCCCCGCATCCGCTGCGACCTCGGTGGACGACGGCTCCGCTCCCTCCTTCCAGGAGTTCGCGGCGTCGACCTACCGGGACGTCGACGGAAGCTACATCGTCAACGGTGACGAGGTGATCTCGAACCGGAGCGACCTGCGCGCCTTCTACGACGTGCTCATCGGCCCCGAGACGCGCAACGACGGACTCATCGTCAACACGGTCAGCGGCATCGACGACAAGTGGTCCGACGCGCAGGTGAGCAACCTCACCTACTGCGTCAGCACGAAGTTCGGCGCTCGTCACGCCGACGTCGTGAACGCGATGGCCAGCGGCGCCGCGCTGTGGGAGGCCGCGTCGTCGAAGATCGACTTCCAGTACGTCAGCAGCGCTGACGGCAACTGCACGACCCGCAACAAGTCGGTCCTGTTCTCGGTCGAGCCCGTACAGACCTCTCAGTACATCGCCCGGGCGTTCTTCCCGAGCACACCGGATCGCCAGCAGAACGTGCTGATCGACGACTCGATCTGGAGCTCGGGCTCCTGGACGCCGACGAACATCCTGGGCCACGAGCTCGGCCACGTCCTCGGATTCCGTCACGAGCACACCCGCCCCGAGTCGGGCACCTGCTTCGAAGACACCAACTGGCGCCCCCTGACGCCCTACGACTCCTCGTCGATCATGCACTACCCGCAGTGCAACGGCTCTTCCGACGACCTGTCGATGACGAGCACCGACGTCGCGGGTGTCGTCTCCCTCTACGGCAACTGACGTTCCCCAGAAGGCAGCAGGCCCGGTCGACCACGACCGGGCCTGCTGTCCGTGCGGCCGGCCAGTCCCGTCTGCAGGGTCGGATTCCGTCCGCAGGGGCAGATCGGCATTCTCGGCATGCAGACGGGATCTCGGCCGACGGACGGCACGGCGCCTCGGGGTCCGCTCAGGCCGAGGCGCGCACGACGAGCTCGGTCGGCAGGATCGTGGTCCGCTCGGGGCTCTTCCCCGCGAGCCGCGAGAGCAGCACCCCGGCCATCGCCTCACCCTGCGCGTACATGGGCTGGCGGATGGTCGTCAGCGGAGGTTCGGTCGTGAGGGCGACGGCGGAATCGTCGAAGCCGACGATCGCGACGTCCTCCGGAACGCGGATGCCGGCGGTGCGCAACGCCATGATCGTGCCGCGCGCCATCAGGTCGCTCGCGACGAAGATCGCGTCGGGTCGCCCGGCCGCGAGGATGCGGCGCACCGCCTCAGCGCCGGAGGCCTCGGAGTAGTCGCCCGCCTCCTCGGCGAACGGGGTGAGTCCGGCATCGGCCAGCTCGTCTCGATACCCCTGCACGCGATCGTTCGAGGCGACCATCGTCAGCGGGCCCGAGATGGTCGCGATGCGCGTGCGTCCGATGCCGATCAGCCGGCGGGTGGCGACGCGGGCAGCAGCGACGTTGTCGACGTCGACGACGTAGTCCCCGTCGCGTCGCCGCACGGGGCGGCCGCCGTACACGACCGGCACGGCATCCGCGATCCTCTCGATGAAGGCGTCGCTGGTGTGGTGCGACACGATCAGCGCGCCGTCGACGCCGCCGTTGCGCATGAACCCCGAGACCTTGTCGCCGGGGTCGTCGCTCGCGATGAGCAGGTTGAGCAGGTAGTCGGATGCCCCGAGCGCGCCCGTGATGCCCGCGACGATCGCCGCGAAGAAGGGGTCGCCGAAGAACCGCGTCGTGTCCTCGGGCACGACCAGCGCGATCGCGTGCGTCTGCCTCGACGCGAGCGAACGCGCCGCACGGTTGGGCACGTAGTTCATCTCGGCGATCGTCTTCTGCACGGCGGCGAGCGCCGCAGGACTCACGGCCGTCGAGCCGTTCACGACACGGGACACGGTCGACCGCGACACCCCGGCGGCTGCTGCCACCTCTTCGATGGTCGGCCTGCTCATCGGGTCTCCCGTCGTCTTTCGAATCGCGTGAATGACTGCATCCAGGCTCAGGATACGGTCATCCGCGCGATTCGAAAGACACCGGGATGCTCAGAGGGCGCGTGCTGCGATGATGCGGGCGTACTCTCGGCCCGAATCCTTCACCGTGCGCTCCTGGGTGTCGTAGTCGACCCGGACGATGCCGAAGCGCTTGTCGTAGCCCCAGGCCCATTCGTAGTTGTCGAACAGCGACCAGTAGAAGTATCCGCGCACGTCGACGCCCGCCTCTGCGGCGTCGAGCACCGCGCCGAGATGCAGCCGGAGGAACTCGGCACGATCGGCGTCGTGCACCTGCCCGTCGACCGACACGACATCGTCGTAGGCGGCGCCGTTCTCGGTCATGTACAGCACGGTGCCCGCCGGCTGCGCGTACTCGTCCCACACCCGGTGCAGCAGGCGGGTGAGCCCCTCGGGCTGCACCTCCCAGTTCTGCGCGGTGCGGGGCAGACCCCGCTCGACCGCGTGGATGCCGGCATCCGAGGGGTACGGGCTGCGCCCGGGCCGGGTCGTCGCCGGTCCGCCGGAGGGCGGCGACGACGCGGGAGCCTCCCCCGCCACGAGATCGCCGTGGTAGTAGTTCACGCCCTGTGTGTCGATGGGCTGCGCGATCGTGGCGAGGTCGCCGTCGTGCACGGCCTCTTCGAAGCGGCGCACCGCCGCGGCATCCACCGCCCTGACGTCCTCGACGATGTCGGCCGGATACTCGGCCCGGTAGATCGGGTCGAGGAACCAGCGGTTGAACTGCCCGTCGACCCGGCGGGCAGCATCGACGTCGGCCGGGTTCTGCGGGTCGGCCGGGTCGGCCACCGTGTGATTCAGCGTGATCCCGAGGTTCAGTGACGAGTCGCGCGAACGCAGCTCGCGCACCGTCGCGCCGTGCGCGAGCAGCAGGTGATGCGATGCGAGCAGTCCTTCGGCGACGCTCGTGTGCCCGGGAGCGTGCTCGCCGCCCGTATAAGAGAGGAAGGATGCGCACCAGGGCTCGTTCAACGTCGTCCACACGTTCACCCGGTCGCCGAGGGCATCGTGCATGGTGCCCGCGTACTCGAGGAAGCGCTCGACCGTGTCGCGGTTGGTCCAGCCGCCGACCTCCTGCAGAGCCTGCGGCATGTCCCAGTGGTACAGGGTCAGCCAGGGCAGGATGCCGGCGCCGAGCAGCTCGTCGACCAGCCGCTTGTAGAAGTCGACGCCCTGCTTGTTCACGGCCCCGCCATCGGGGCGCACCCGCGACCACGAGGTCGAGAAGCGGTAGGTCTCGAGACCCAGCTCCTTCATCAGCGCCACGTCCTGCGGGTACCGGTGATAGTGGTCGCACGCCACGTCGCCGTTGTCGCCGCCGATCACGGCGCCCGGCACACGGGAGAACGCGTCCCAGATGGATGCCGTGCGCCCGTCTTCGAAGGCCGCACCTTCGATCTGGTACGCCGCGGTCGCGGCGCCGAACAGGAAGTCCTTCGGGAAGGGGCGGGTCATAGGGGTCATCCTTTCACCGCGCCGGCCATGATTCCACTGACGAGCTGCTTGCCGGCGACGACGAACAGCACGAGCAGCGGAAGCGTGGCGAGCACGGCTCCTGCGAGCACGATCGAGTAGTCCACGTAGAAGCCCGACTGCAGCTGGCTGAGCGCGGTCTGCAGTGTGGGGTTCTGCGGGGAGAGCACGATGAGCGGCCACAGGTAGTCGGTCCATGCCGTCATGAACGTGAACAGGCCGAGGATCGCCATCGCCGGGCGCGCCGCGGGGACGCCGACGGTGAGGAAGGTGCGGAACTGGTTCGCGCCGTCCATTCGCGCCGCCTCGATGAGCTCGTCGGGGATCACGTCGACAAGGTACTGACGCATGAAGAACACACCGAACGCCGTGACCAGGGTCGGCACGATCACCGCTCCGATCGAGCCGGTCCAGCCGAGCTGACGCATCAGCATGAACAGCGGGATGATGCCGAGCTGGGTCGGGATCGCCATGGTCACGATCACGAACACCATGAGCCCGTCGCGCCCTTTGAAACGCAGCTTCGCGAACGCGTAGCCGGCGAGGGTCGAGAAGGTCACGACCGAGATCGTGATGATGGCGGAGATGAGGACCGAGTTGCCGAGCGCCTTCCAGAACGGGATCGCATCGAGCACCTTGACCGCGTTCGCGAAGAAGTTGCCGCCCGGGATCAGGGGCAGCGTCTCGCCCCTGGTCGAGTTCGTTCCACTCGCGACCACGAACGACCACCACAGCGGATACGCGCTGCCGATCAGGAAGGCCGCGAGCAGGCCGTAGGTGAGGAAGCCGGGGCGACTGCCGATGCCCGCCGTGCCGCTCTGACGGTTGCGGCGGATGCGCTCGGGGACGCTGAGGGCCTGGGTGGCGGTCATCGGACGCGCTCCTTCCGGCGACGTTTCGGAGCATCTCCTGTGGAGATGCTCCGCGAGATGAGGAAGTTGACGAGTCCGATGCCCACGATGAGCACGAACAGGAGGATCGCGACGGCCGAGGCCTCGCCGAGATTGCGGCGGAAGAACGCGAGCTCCCAGAGGAACAGCACGGTCGTCTGGAACTGGCGTTCGCTGCCGCCGATCCCGCCGGCTGTCGACACGTCGAACAGCCGCGGCTCGGCGAAGATCTGCAGACCGCCGATCGTCGCCGTGATGATCACGAAGATGAGGGTGGGACGGATGCTGGGGATCGTGATCGAGAAGAACCGGCGCGCAGCGCCCGCCCCGTCGATCGCCGCCGACTCGTACAGGTCGCGCGGCACCGCCTGCATCGCGGCGAGCAGGATGAGGGCGTTGTAGCCGGTCCAGCGGAAGTTCACCATCGTCGCGATCGCGATGTGCGACAGGAAGGTGTTGTGCTTCCACTCCTGGTCGACGATGCCGATGAGGTTCAGCAGGTTGTTCGCGAGGCCGTCGGCCTCGTTGAAGATGCTGGAGAAGATGATCGCCGTGGCCACCGGCGTCACCACGAATGGGATCAGCACGCTCATGCGCCAGAACGAGGGGGCGCGCAGCCCCTGGTCGAGCAGGTAGGCGATCACCAGGGCGACGGCCAGCTGCGGAATCGCCGACAGCAGGAAGATGCTCAGCGTGTTGCCGATGGAGTTCCAGAACATGCCGTCGCCGAGGATCTCGGTGAAGTTCGCGAAGCCGACGAAGCCGCCTTCACCCTTCAGCAGATCCCAGTCGTGCAGCGCCACCCACACCGTGTACAGCAGCGGGAACAGCCCGATCAGCCCGAACAGCAGGAAGAAGGGCGAGATGTAGAGGTACGGCGATCCCTTCTGATCGACGCGCGAGAGGCGATGCCGCCAGGACGGCTTGGGAGCGGCATCCGTGCTCCTGCTCTTCGGCAGAGCGGATGCCGTCGCCTGCTGCTCTTCGGTGAGAGTCATGTTCTGTCCTTCGTGTGCGGCGTTTCGTCTCGTCGCTGCGCTCCTCGCTCAACGGCCGGGCACGAGACCCGGCCGTTGAGCGAGCGAAGCGAGACGAAACGCAGAGAAGAGATACTGCTCAGTCGTTCGGGACGAGCTCGTGCAGCAGCCCGATCGCCTGCTCCCAGGCGCCCTTGGTGTCGGTCTCGCCGCGGTCGAGCGCCGTGATCGCCGGGCCGAACACGTTCTCCTGGATCACGGAGTCGTCAGCGCCCTTGTACTGCGCGACCACGCCCTTGGCCCGCTCGGCGAGGATCGCGCCGGTGGGGGCTCCGTTGAAGATCTCGTTCGGGGTCGCCTCCTCGGCGAGGGTCTCCTGCGCCTTGACGGTCGACGGGAAGTTGCCTGCGGCAGCCGATTGCTTCACCTGCTGCTCGGGCTGGGTCAGCCAGTCGGCGAGCTCTGCCGCCGCCTTCTTGTGCTCGGAGGTCTCGGGGATGGACAGCCAGGCGCCGCCCCAGTTCACTGGGCCGCCGGGGAACGCGTCGGCGAAGTCCCAGCCGGTCGCAGCGTCGCCGCCACCCGATTCCAGCTTGCCCTGCACGACTCCCAGCATCCATCCGGGGCAGACCATCGTGGCGAAGGTGCCGTCGACGAACGACTTGCCGCCGTTCCAGTCCCACTGCGTCTCGGCGGCCGACAGTCCGCCCTCGGCTGCGGCGCCCAGCTGTTCGAACCGCTTCTTGAGCTCGGCGTTGCCTTCCACGTTCAGCTCGCCGTCGGCGGTGTAGTAACCCTCGTCGAGCTGGTTCACCATCGAGTTCCACACGAAGCCGGACTGGTCGAACCACGCCTTGCCGGTCTTGGCGGTGTAGTCGGCGCCGACCGCGAAGTAGTTGTCCCAGTCGCCGTCGAGCAGCGTCGCGACCGACTCGCGGTCGCTGGGGAGCCCTGCGGCCTCGAACGCCTTGGTGTTGTAGCAGATGCCGGAGGGCCCGACATCCGTGCCGTAGCCGATCACACGGCCGTCGGGATCGGTCGCCTGGTCGTACTTCCAGTCGAGCCAGTCGCTCTTGCGGTCCTCGATGCCGTAGTCACGCAGGTCGACGAACGTGTCGGACACGTCCATGATGGCGCCGAGCCAGCCCTCCTCGATCGCGACGACGTCGCTGAGGCCGGATCCCGCGGCGATCTTCGTGAACGCGTCGGTGCGGGCGTTGCCGCCGGTGTCGATGTTCGTGGCCTCGATGGTCACATTCGGGTGGAGCTTCTCGTACTCCTTGTAGAGGTCGTCATAGCCGAACGTGCCGAAGGTGGTCACGGTCAGCGTGATCTTCTCGTCGGCGCCGTCGGCACCGTCGTCGGCGCCGGGTGAGGCGCAGCCGGCGAGGGCGATGGCGGAGACGGATGCTGCGGCTGCAGTCGCCAAGAGGCGTCGGCGGGCACGTGTGTTCACAGGTCACTCCTTTGTGCAGGTCGTGCGGTGGGTGGTGCTTTCGGGACGTCGTGGGAGCGCTCCCACGAACTGCAGAGCACTCTATGGGAGCGCTCCCACGAATGTCAAGCCCTCACCCACCGCCCGCTCGGCGGAGGAGCGGCGATGTCACCGCGAGGTGCACACCCGCCCATTGAGCCGGAACTGCCAGGGCACTGTCGCATCCCCCTTGCCGACCACGACCACACCGGCCGTCTCACCTGTGTCGAGGCCGGGTGAGCGCTTCGTGCCGCTCACCGCGATTTCTGTCCCCTGCTGCGTGAATCGCCCACCCAAGGCCGTGACCACCTTCTGGCCCTGGTCGTAGCGCCAGGTCAGCGACCAGGGTTCGATCTTCTGGGCAGTGGCGTTGGTGACCGACACCGTCGACATGAACACGCGTCCGAGCTGGATGGTCGAGATCGTGACGTCGCACGAGAGCGGCTCGATCAGAGGCGAGGCGAAGGAGACGAGTTCGCGCGCCTGCTCCGAGAACCATTGACCCGCCGCAGGGTCTTCGATTCCGCGTGCCGGATCGAGCGGCCCGCCCGTTCCGCGATAGCACTTGCCGTCGGACTCGCCTGGCACCTTGACCCACAGGAATGCGTCGGCGAGAGGAACGCCTGTGGTGGTCGTCGGCCGGGCACCGGCTCCGCGCCCAGGAGGGTTGCACCAGTCTTCATGCTGGGGGTAGGTGTTCGCCGGGTACTCCCACGGGCCGATTCCGTTGCGGCTCGTGTCGACGATGAAGCGGGCGCTCGGTTCGATCGATCCCAGCTGCTCGGCGTAGCGGGAGTCGAGACCCGCTGTGCTCAAGGCGGGGTTCGAAGCATCCGAGGCCCATTCGCCGTATTGCGACATCGTCACGCCCTGCCAATCGTTGGCCGGCCCGCCGTTCCAGTACTGGTTGCCGCAGTCTCCGAACGCGCCTTCCGCCACCTGGGTGGCATACGCGATGCACGATGAGATCCAGGTGCCGTAGGCCGTATTGTTCGCCGTGTACAGGTAGTTGGAGACGTTGAGGAAGAAGCCCGTCGCGCGTTCGACGCCGGCGGACACGAGCCGTGAGGAGACCTCGCCGACGTTCAGCCACGCGGCGTTGGTGCCGTCGAGGTAGCTTCGCACCCCGGGATGCGCAGCGAAGGCGTCGACCGCGTGGTTGAGCTGCGCGAAGCGCGCAGGCGCTGCCGTCGCGGGATCGGCCTCTGCAGGCCGACACGAGTCGAGGCTGCCGTCGAGGGTCGTGTAGTGCGGGATCACGCCGAGGCCGTCTGGTTCGATCATCACGACGGCTTTGCGATCGCCGATCGCGTCCGCGAAGGCGTCGATCCATGCGTTGTACGCCTCGGTGTCGGCTGCGCCTCCCGCGGAGTACAGGGAGCAGTCGCGGTAGGGCACGTTGTAGGCCACCAGGACCGGCAGCGTTCCTTCTGCGAAGGCATCGCTCACGACCCGGTCGACGGCGTCGTGCACCTCTTCGGGAGTGCCCCCGGTGAACCAGGTCGCGGAGGGGATGCTGGCGAGCAACTGGGCATCCGCCCGAGCCTGCCCGGTGAGCGCCTGCGCCGACTCGAGCGTCGTGCTCAACGGATCGACGTACAGCTCGAGGCCCTCGATCGCGTCCGGCTCGGCGGCAGGAACGGGCGCTGCGGATGCGTGTACCGCCGATGGCACGAGCACCGCCGCGCTTCCGATGAGTGCGACGGCGGCCATGAGGCCCGCGCGCGGTCGTCTGTGGATCATGTCACTCCTTTGTGCGATGTCATCCTGTGCAGCCAGAGTCGCTCCCGGTCGTGGGAGCGCTCTCACTTACTGGTCAGTAACCATATGGAGCCGTCCACCGACTGTCAAGCCTCTCGGCGGGCGTAGCCTTGACCAGTGCCCGAAACTGAGCTGTCCCCCGCCCTCGTCCGCGCCGCATCGCTGATCCGCTCGATCCCGGACTACCCGGAGCCCGGCATCGTCTTCCGCGACATCACGCCTCTGCTGGCGGATGCCGAGGCGCTGAAGGTGACCACCGACGCGATCATCGCGCCGTTCGCCGGTCAGTTCGACGTGGTCGCCGGCATCGAAGCACGCGGGTTCATCCTCGCCGGAGCCGCCGCGATCGCTGCCGGCGTGGGGCTCATCCCGATCCGCAAGGCGGGCAAGCTGCCGCGGCCGGCGGCATCCGTCGACTACGCCCTCGAGTACGGCACCGCCACCATCGAGATGCACGACGACCTGCCGGCGGGCTCCCGCGTCCTGCTCATCGACGACGTGCTCGCGACCGGCGGCACCCTCGCCGCAGGGCGCGAACTCGTCGAGCGACTGGGCAGCCACGTGATCGGAATCTCCGTGCTGTTCGAGATCGACGGCCTCGGCGGACGCGAGGCCGTCGGCGACCTTCACACGGTCTTCCACGCCTCCTGACGCCGCACATCGGGGCTCGTCGAGTTCACGTGCACTCGACGAGTGCACGGCATCCGCCCGGCAACGCGCCGTGCACTCGGCGACAAGCCGTGCGGTCGGCGGCCGTGGAGCTCGCGTAAGTCGACTTGCGCAAGCCGGTAGACTGGTGCCGCCCGTCTGCCTGTGAGTCCTGGAGCGTTCATGCCCACCATCGTCGTCGACGTCATGCCCAAGCCCGAACTGCTCGACCCGCAGGGGAAGGCCGTGTCCGGCGCATTCGCGCGTCTGGGCGTCGAGGGCTTCACCGATGTCCGCATCGGCAAGCGATTCGAGCTCACCGTCGAGGGCGAGGTCACCGACGAGATCCTCGCCGAGGCCCGTCGCATCGCAGACGAGGTGCTCTCCAACTCCGTGATCGAAGACGTCGTCGGCATCGAGGTCGCCGAGTGACCACTCGCATCGGGGTCATCACCTTCCCGGGCTCGCTCGACGATCGCGACGCGCAGCGCGCGGTGCGCATCGCCGGCGCCGAACCCGTCGCACTCTGGCACGGTTCGCACGACCTCGAGGGTGTCGACGCTCTCGTCCTGCCCGGCGGCTTCAGCTACGGCGACTACCTGCGCGCCGGTGCGATCGCCGCACTCTCGCCGATCATGAGCGAGGTCAAGGATGCGGCCGCCAAGGGCATGCCGATCCTCGGCATCTGCAACGGATTCCAGATGCTCGTCGAGGCGCACCTGCTGCCAGGCGGACTGATCCGCAACGATCACCAGCACTTCGTGCGCCGTGACCAGAGGCTCACGGTCGAGAACTCCGACACCGCCTGGACGAACACGTTCCGCCGCGGCCAGGAGATCGTCATCCCGCTGAAGAACGCCGACGGCGGCTACATCGCCGACGAGGACACGCTCGACCGCCTCGAGGGCGAAGGACTCGTCGCCTTCCGCTACGCGGGCGTGAACCCGAACGGGTCGCTGCGCGACATCGCCGGCCTCACGAACGAGGCGGGCAACGTGGTCGGACTCATGCCGCACCCCGAGCACGCCACCGAGCCCGGCTTCGGGCCTGACACATCGGCCGCCATGCGCTCGGGTGTCGACGGCCTCGGCTTCTTCGCGAGCGCGATCGCCGCCGTCGCACGCGTCGCGGCGTAAACACCGCGCCGCGTCCGCGCCGGTCGCCTCACCCTCGGGACGTCTGCAGGACCCAGGCACGTCCGCAGGAGCATCCGCCGACTTCTCGTCCCGCATTCGTGCCCCGTTCCTGCAGACGTACCAGGCGAACACCCACCGTGGAAGCGGACCGACGAGTAGCATGCCGTGCATGCCCATCACACTGGAGAATGTCGGCATCGCCGTGCGCGATCTCGACGAGACCATCGCCTTCTTCACCGATCTGGGCCTCACGGTTCTCGGTCGCGACACCATCAGCGGCGAATGGGCCGACACGGCGGTCGGGCTCGACGGCAACCACGCGAAGATCGCCGTGCTGCAGACGCCGGACGGTCGCGGGCAGCTGGAGTTCTTCGAGTACATCCACCCCGAGGCGATCGAGACGGAGCCCACGCTCCCCAACGAGATCGGCATGCACCGCGTCGCTTTCTCGGTCGACGACATCGACGAGTCGCTCGCGATCGCCGCCCGGCACGGGTTCCACCCGCTTCGCGGAGTCGCGACGTACGAGGACGTCTACAAGCTCACCTACCTGCGCGGGCCCAGCGGCATCCTGGTGATGTTCGCGCAGGATCTCAGGAAGGGCGCGAACGCCTAGCCGAGCGCCGGGGGCCAGACCCCGATGATCACGGCCATCACGACGACGGTCACGAGTTCATGCGCGATGTTCAGCGTCGTGAGCCTCGTGGATCGCCCTTCGAAGGCGTCGTGGGTGATGAAGCGGGCCGCGGTGAAGCCCGCCCACAGCGTCACGGCCGTGACGACCGCGCTCCAGAAGAATCCCCCGCCGTAGAAGTGCCAGGCGATGGCGGATGCTCCGGCGAGCACCCATGCCGTGATGAAGCTCACGATCACCGTCGTGATGATCGCCATGGTCGCGCTGGCACCGGGGCGATCCATGTCGACGTTCGCGAGCTTCGACCAGCGCGTGCCGAAAACCTTCGGTGCGTACCAGATCGAGCCGACGATCATGCTCGACGCGGTTGCGAGCAGAACAGCCCAGTAGTTGATCTCGGGAACCATGACAGCCTCCATCGGATCGGATGCCGCCACACTACTCCCCGGCACGGCGGCGCCGGGGACCGCACCGGCGCATCCCCGAAATGGTGGGGCAGGGCCATGCAACAACTCCCGCAACCGACACTGTCCGCACCGATTCCGAACCGATTCGATTCCCTCCCTGGCGCGAGTGTAAGCGTTTGCACTAATCTGATCGCATGGCACAGCTTGAGCAGATCGCAGCCCCCGGTTCCGAGTGGTGGCGCAGCGCGGTCATCTACCAGATCTACCCCCGATCCTTCGCCGACGCGTCGGGTGACGGCATCGGCGACCTGCCCGGCATCACGAGCCGCCTCGACTCCCTCAAAGAACTCGGCGTCGACGCGATCTGGCTGAGCCCGTTCATGACCTCGCCGCAGCGCGACGCCGGCTACGACGTGGCGGACTACCGCGACGTCGACCCGCTCTTCGGCACGCTGGCGGACTTCGACCGCATGCTCGAAGAGTCGCACGCGCGCGGCATCCGCGTCATCGTCGACCTCGTCCCGAACCACTCCTCCGACCAGCACGTCTGGTTCCAGGAGGCGCTCAAGGCGGCGCCCGGCAGCCCCGAGCGCGCCCGCTACGTGTTCCGCGACGGCCGCGGCAAGAACGGCGAGCTCCCCCCGAACAACTGGGAGTCCGTGTTCGGCGGCGGCATGTGGGAGCGCGTCACCGAAGCCGACGGCACCCCGGGCCAGTGGTACCTGCACATCTTCGACGCCACCCAGCCCGACTTCGACTGGACCAACGAAGAGGTCAAGGAGGAGTTCCGCAGCATCCTGCGCTTCTGGCTCGACCGCGGCGTCGACGGCTTCCGCGTCGACGTGGCGCACGGCATGGTCAAGGAGGCCGGTCTCCCCGACTACGCCCCCGTGGCCGATGCCGATTCCATGGGCGGCGGCGAGGAGAACGTGCCGTACTGGGGACAGGACGCCGTGCACGACATCTACCGCGACTGGCACAAGGTGCTCGCCGAGTACGACGGAGACCGCGCCCTGTGCGGCGAGGCCTGGCTGCCCACGCTCAAGAAGACGGCTCTGTGGGTGCGCCCTGACGAGATGCACCAGACCTTCAACTTCCCGTATCTGATGACCCCGTGGGACGCGAAGGCTCTCGGCGACGTCATCCGCGAATCCCTCGACGAGTTCGGTGCGGTCGGCGCGCCCAGCACCTGGGTGCTGTCGAACCACGACGTCGTCCGTCACGCGACCCGCCTCGCCCTCACCGACGAGAACCCGCAGGGCGAGGGCATCGGCCCGAACACGCCGAACAAGCCCGACACGAAGATCGGTCTGGCGCGCGCCCGCGCGGCGACGACGCTCATGCTCGCCCTCCCCGGCTCCGCCTACCTGTACCAGGGCGAGGAGCTCGGACTGCCCGAGGCGATGGAGATCCCCGACGAGTTCCGTCAGGACCCGACTTGGTTCCGCACGAACGGCGAACGCTACGGACGCGACGGATGCCGCGTGCCGCTGCCGTGGGAGGCGGATGCTCCGGCCTTCGGCTTCAACGAGACCGGCCTGTCGTGGCTGCCGCAGCCTGCCGACTGGGCCGCGTACTCACGCGACACCGAGGAGGGCGACCCCCTCTCGACGCTCTCGCTGTACAAGGAGCTGCTGGCCGCCCGCCGCGAGCACGGCTTCGGCGCAGGTTCTCTGGTGTGGGAGGACGCGGGGAAGGATGCCGTGGCGTTCCGACGCGGAGACGTCCATGTGCTCGCGAACCTCGGCACGAAGCCGCTGGCGCTGCCGGCCGGTGCGAGCGTCGTGCTCAAGAGCCAGCCCTTCGAAGGCGCTTCGGTGCCGGTCGACACGACGGTCTGGTACACCAAGGCCTGAGCCGCCCCCGACCGTGAGACATCAGTTCCGGCATGAGACACCACCGCTCGCGTGGTGTCTCACGCGGAATCTGATGTCTCACGGAGTCAGAGAGAGAAGACATGGCGAGCATCGATGAAGTCGCCCGGCTCGCCGGAGTCTCGACCGCGACGGTCTCGCGCGCGCTGAGCGGGCGGGGCCACGTATCCGAGTCCGCCCGCGAGCGCGTTCAGGCGGCCGCGAAGTCGCTGGGCTACGTCGTCTCTTCGCGCGCGTCGAGCCTCGCCTCCGGCCGCACGCGCAACATCGGTGTGATCGTGCCGTTCCTGGACCGCTGGTTCTTCAGCACCGTGCTCTCGGGGGTCTCCGCCGCGCTGATGCGCGAGGGCTACGACATCACCCTCTACAACATCACCGCCGACAAGGACGTGCGTCGGCACGTGTTCGACACGTTCCTGCGCCGCCAGCGCGTGGACGCCGTGATCGCCGTGTCGATCGAACTCGACGAGGACGAGACGCAGTATCTGCTCGATCTGGGGCTGCCTGTGATCGCGATCGGCGGACCGAACCCGAAACTCGACACCCTCACGGTCGACGACGTCGCCGTCGCCCAGCTCGCGACCGAGCACCTGATCGGCCTCGGCCACCACGACATCGCGCACATCGGCGCCAACCCCGAGTTCGACCTCGACTTCCACATCCCGACGAACCGCCGCCTCGGCTTCGAGAAGGCGCTCGCCAAGGCCGGCATCCCGCTGAATCCGGCGTTCCTCGAGCCGGCCGACTTCACGGTCGAGGGCGGCTATCGTGCCGCGAAGCAGCTTCTCGGTCGGCCAGGACCCCGTCCGACCGCCGTGTTCGCGGCATCCGACGAGATGGCTATCGGCGCGATCCTCGCCGCGCGCGACCTGGGATTCGGAGTGCCGGAGGACCTCTCGATCGTCGGCATCGACGGCCACGAGCTCGGAGAGTTCTTCAAGCTGACGACGGTCGATCAGTTCCCGCTCGGGCAGGGCGAGAGGGCCGCGGATGCCGTGCTCGCGAAGCTCGCTGACGACGGCACCAGCCGGGCGCCCGGGGCGCTGCCGTACGAACTGAACGTCCGAGGCACGACCGCGCGGCTCCAGTAGCGGGTTCCGCCTGGGCGGCCGCGTCCAGGCGATCACCCGTCTGCGGCTGTGGGGAGCAACCCAGCCCCCGGTCAGCGCAATGCGCGAAGCGAGGCCGCGACTGCGTCGAGAGCACCGTCCGCAAGGGCGAAGTACGCCCACTTGCCGCGCTGCTCGCGCGTGACGAGACCGGCCTCGGCGAGGAGCTTCATGTGGTGCGACACCGTGCCCTGCGAGAGTCCGACCGGGTCGATGAGGTCGCAGATGCACGCCTCGCCGCCCTCGGCCGCGGCGATCAGCGACATCAGCCGCACCCGCGTCGGGTCTGCCAGCGCTTTGAAGACGTGCGCGATGCGCTCGGCGTCTTCGCTCGTCACCGATGACGACAGCGGCGGCGTGCAACACGACGACGTCTCGCGAATGGTCACCGGCAGGGTCATACTCACATCATGACACGTATTGACAATCTTCGATACGTGCGCAACGCTTCTCATATTGAAGCCTTTCGATGTGAGGAGTGGTGATGTCGCAACTGCCGGTCGTGGTCGTCGGCGCAGGACCCCAGGGACTCGCCGCCGCGGCGCATCTCACCGAGCGGGGTCTCGACACGATCGTGCTCGAGAAGGGCGAGCGCGCCGGAGCAGCGATCGCGGAATGGGGACAGGTCCGTCTCTTCTCGGCATGGCCCGAGCTGACAGACACCGCCGCCCGCCGCATTCTCGGGCAGACCGGATGGAGCGCACCCGCCGCCGGATACCCGACCGGGGCCGAGTGGGTGCGCGACTACCTGACCCCGCTCGCGGATGCTCTGGGCGACCGCATCCGCTACGGCACGACTGTCACGGGCATCGCCCGCCAGGGACGGGACAAAGTAGTGGATGCCGGCCGGAAGAGCCAGCCCTTCGTCGTGCACACCCGCGACAGTGACGGCGGCGAGGGCCGCATGCTCGCTCGCGCCGTCATCGACGCGAGCGGCACCTGGACTCTCCCCAACCCGGCGGGCGCCGACGGGTTCCCGGCGATCGGCGAAGCCGCAGCATCCGATCGCATCTCCTATCGGATCCCCGACGACGTCTCCGAGCTCGCAGGCGCCCACGTCGTGGTCGTCGGCGCGGGACACTCGGCGACCCACACCGTGCTGCGGCTGAGCGAGCTGGCCCGCAGGGCGCCCGGCACGCGCGTCACCTGGCTGCTGCGTCGCGGCAGCGTGTCGAACGTCTTCGGCGGAGGAACAGGAGACGACCTTCCCGAGCGCGCCGCGCTGGGAACCCGTGCCCGCAAGGTGATCGAGTCGGGCGTCGTCGACGTGATGACCGGGTTCCGCGTCGACGCGGTCGACAGGCTGTCCGGTCTGCTGACGATCCGCGCCGAAGACGGCCGCGAGGTGACAGGGGTCGCGCAGGTCTTCGCGCTCACGGGGTTCCGTCCCGACACCGAGATCCTGCGCGAGGTGCGGATCGACCTCGACGCGACGCTCGAGGCCGTCGCGGGAATCGCCGCAGACATCGATCCGAACATCCACTCCTGCGGGTCGGTCGCGGCGACCGGCGCGCGGCAGCTCGCTCAGCCCGAGCAGGGACTGTTCATCGTCGGCGCGAAGTCGTACGGCCGCGCTCCGACCTTCCTCGCCCTGACCGGATACGAGCAGGTGCGCAGTGTCGTCGCGCACCTCGCGGGCGATCACGAGGCGGCAGCACGCAACGAGCTCACCCTCCCCGACACCGGCGTCTGCGGCGGCGCGGGAGACTTCGACGAATCGGCGAGCGGATGCTGCGCCGCCCCCGCCGTGCTGCAGATCGGCTCGCGGACGCTCGGCGCTTCCGCAGCATCCGCCCTTACCTTGGAGTCACGATGACCGACACGACCACCACGCCCTCCGTCCTGTTCGTGTGCGTGCACAACGCGGGCCGTTCGCAGATGGCCGCTGGGTTCCTGCGCGACATCGCCGGCGACCGCATCGAGGTCCGCTCGGCGGGGTCGATGCCAGCCGAGCAGATCAACCCGATCGCTGTCGAGGCGATGGGCGAACTCGGCATCGACATCACCGCAGAGCAGCCCAAGGTGCTCACGACAGAGGCCGTGCAGGCGTCCGACGTGGTCATCACGATGGGCTGCGGCGACGCCTGCCCGTTCTTCCCCGGCAAGCGCTACGAGGACTGGAAGCTCGACGACCCCGCAGGCCAGGGCATCGAGGCGGTGCGTCCGATCCGCGACGAGATTCGCCGCCGGATCGAGCAGCTCACGAGCGAGCTGCTGCCCTGAGCGACCGCGGGAGCACCCCTTCCGGTCGCGATTCGTGCCGTCTCTTCGGCTTCGAAGCGGCACGAACTGCGACCGGAACGCGGGACGGATGAGGGAAACGGCACGAACTGCGACCGGAACGCGGGAGCACCGACAGCAGGCTCAGGGGGAATCCGTCAGCGCGCGACGATGAGCCCCTTCGTCGCCTCCTGCGCGGCCAGGAACCGGCGCAGCACATCGGGCCAGTTCACGATCTCCCAGAACGCCTTCACGTAGTCGGCGCGCACGTTGAGGTAGTCGAGGTAGTACGCGTGCTCCCACACGTCGAGCTGCAGCAGCGGCGTGACGCCGAGCGGAGCGTTGCCCTGCTGATCGAACAACTGGAAGACGACCGGCCGCGCACCCACAGCGTCCCACGCGAGTACGGCCCAGCCGGAGCCCTGCACGCCGAGAGCGGTGGCGGTGAAGTGCGCGCGGAACGCGTCGATCGAGCCGAACTCGTCGGCGAGTGCCGCCTCGAGCTCACCCTCCGGGTTGCCGCCGCCGTCGGGCGAGAGGTTCTCCCAGAACACCGAGTGGTTGATGTGGCCTCCCAGGTTGAAGGCCAGGTCCTTCTCGAGCTTGTTCACGTTGACGAGGTCACCGGCACTGCGGGCCGCGGCGAGCTGCTCGAGGGCGGTGTTGGCTCCTGTGACGTAGGCCTGATGGTGCTTGGAGTGGTGCAGCTCCATGATCGTGCCGGAGATGTGCGGGGCGAGTGCCGAGTAGTCGTAGGGCAGCTCGGGGAGGGTGTAGGGCGTGGACATGGCGTCTTCCTTTCAGTGGTCGGTGTCGGTCGGAAGTGCGTGGAAGCGGCGGTCGAGATAGACGAGCGGACGGCTGGATACGCCCGACAGCACCTCGACGACCTCGGCGATCACCACGGTCGACGAGCCGACCGCCACGGTCTGGATCGGTCGGCAGCGCAGGGCCGCCCTGGCCTCGGGCAGGTGCGGCTCGCCGGTCGGCAGCGTCGCCCACCCCTGTTCCGGAGTGAAGCGCTCGGAGCCGCTGATCGCGAAGCTCTGTGCCAGGGTGGCGTGCTCGTCGTCGACCAGGTGCACCACGAAGGTCTCGGCGCCGAGGATCGCCCCCGCCGACCCCGTGGCCCTGGTCACCGAGAACACGATCGCGGCGGGGTCGACCGCCACCGAGGCGACGCTCGATGCGGTGAGCCCGACCGGCCCCTCCGGGGTGCTCGCGGTGATGATCGCGACACCGGCCGGGTGCGTGCGGAAGGCGGCCTTGAGTCCTTCGCCGACAGGTGTGGCTACGGGCTTCGCGGTCAGCCGTTCGTCGACGGTCATGCGTGTTCTCCCTGCGGCGCGAGCGCCGCGATGATGGGGTGGTCGAAGGCGAGCATCCCGGTCTTGGCGGCACCACCCGGGGAGCCGATCTCGTCGAAGAACTCGACGTTGGCCTTGTAGTAGTCCTGCCATTCGGCGGGCAGATCGTCTTCGTAGTAGATCGCCTCGACCGGGCACACCGGCTCGCAGGCGCCGCAGTCCACGCATTCGTCGGGGTGGATGTAGAGCGACCTCTCACCCTCGTAGATGCAGTCGACGGGACATTCGTCGATGCAGGCCTTGTCCTTCACATCGACGCACGGCAGAGCGATCACATATGTCATCGCGGGGTCTTCGTTCGGGTCACGCTGTTCCTCGTTCGGATCGAGCGGCCCGCATCGGGGCCGCATTACTACCGTAAAACCTCAAGTACACTTGAGATCAAATCGAGGGAAGGATGCCGGATGGATGACGCCGCCGATCACGCCGCGCACGGCCCCGACGAGCCGCTCACGATCGGAGAGATGACCCGGCGCACGGGCGTCGCCGCATCTGCTCTGCACTTCTACGAGAATCTCGGCCTCATCGCGTCGACCCGCACCCCCGGGAATCAGCGGCGGTACGCCCGGCACATGCTGCGCCGGGTCTCGCTCATCACGGTCGCGAAGCGCCTCGGCATCCCGCTGGCCGATGTGCAGGACGCCTTCGCCGACGTTCCGCTCACCCAGACTCCGAGCCATGCCGATTGGCAGCGCGCGTCGCGCCGCTGGAAGCGCGAGCTCGAGAAGCGCCGCGAGGGCATCGAGCGGCTCGAGCGCGAGCTGACCGGATGCATCGGCTGCGGCTGCCTGTCGATGAAGGCGTGCGGGTTGCTGAACCCCGATGATGCGCTCGGCAGTCAGGGCGTCGGCCCGCAGCGGCTGCGCGAGGACTGAGCCTGCCCTTCCCGGCGACGAAACGGCGTCAGGACACCGCGAACCCCGCGCTCAGCAGCACGTCGTCGCGCGAGCTCGGGCCCACGAGGAGCTCGAACTCCCCTGCCTCCACGAGGCGTACGCCCGCCGCATCCACGATCGTGCACTCGGCGACGGGAAGCTCGACGCGCACCCGCGCCGATTCGCCGGGGGCGAGGTCGACCTGGCGGTACGCCTTGAGCTCCTTGTCGGTCCAGCTGACGCTCGTCACGGAATCCCGCACGTAGACCTGCACGGTCTCGCGCACCGCGCGAGCACCGGTGTTCGTCACCGTCACTTGCGCGACCACCGAATCGCCGCGGCCGAGCGCGGTCGACTCCAGCGCCAGCTCGGAGTACGCGACCGTCGTGTACGACAGCCCCTCGCCGAACGCCCAGGCCGGAGACTGCGTGAGGTCGGCATAGCGATCGCCGTGCTGACCGCGGATCTGGTTGTAATAGGTCGGCTGCTGGCCGACGTGACGTGCGAACGAGATCGGCAGCCGTCCCGACGGCTCGACCGCGCCGGAGATGATCTCCGCCAGCGCGCGGCCCCCCTGCATCCCGGGGTTCGCGGCCCAGATCACGGCGGCTGCCTTCGAGACGGATGCCGGCAGTACGAGCGGCTTCGAGGCCAGCAGCACCACGACGACGGGCGTGCCGGTCGCGATCACCGCGTCGAGCAGAGCGTTCTGCCCTCCGAGGAGCTCGAGCGTCGCGGTCGAGCGACCCTCGCCGTTGAGCTCGATGCGGTCGCCCACCACGGCCACGACGACGTCGGATGCCGCGGCGAGCGCGACCGCATCGGCGATCTGCTCGGGGTCCGGCTCTGCCGGAACGAACTTCCGATCCCACGGGACGGGGTCGAGGTCGTCGGGGCCGTTCTCGAACGTGAGGATGTCGGCGCCGGCGGCAGAGCGCACCGACCAGCGGTCGACGGCCTTCAGCCCGTCGAGAACGGTCGTGATCATCTCGCGCGGCTGCGCGTCGAGCCACCCGGCCTGACCCGAGCCTCCCGCCCAGTCACCGAGCTGCGTCTGCGCGTCGTCGGCCAGCGGCCCCACGACGGCGATCCGCAGCGGTGCGTCCGGCCGAAGAGGCAATGTCCCGTCGTTCTCGAGCAGCACGATCGATCGCCGCGCGATCTCGAGGTTGAGTTCGGCGTGCGCGGCGCTGCCGACCACGGCATCCACCTGGTCCATCGGCAGCCGAGGATTCTCGAACAGTCCCAGCTCGAACTTCAGGGTGAGGATGCGGGCGACCGCAGCGTCGAAGTCCGCCGACGACAGCATGCCCTTCTCGACCGCGTCCAACGCCCCCTCGAAGAAGAGAGGGGTGTTCATGACCATGTCGTTGCCGGCCCTCACGGCGGCGGCCGCCGCGTGCGTGTAGTCGGGCTGCACGTGCTGCTCCCACACCATGCGGCCGATGTTGTCCCAGTCGGTGATGAGGGTGCCTGTGTACCCCCACTCGCCGCGCAGCACATCGCTGAGCAACCAGTCGTTCACCGTGATCGGCACGCCGTCGGTGGTCTGGTAGCCCAGCATGAAGGTGCGGCATCCCTCGCGGGCGACCCGCTCGAACGGCGGCAGGAACCACGAGCGGAGCTTGCGGCGGGAGATGTCGGCCTCGCTGGCGTCGCGTCCGCCCTGTGTCTCGGAGTAGCCGGCGAAGTGCTTCGCCGTCGCAAGGATCGCGGTGGGGTCGGCGAGGCCGTCGCCCTGATAGCCGCGCACCATCGCCGAGGCGAGCTCTCCGATCAGGAAGGGGTCTTCGCCGAAGGTCTCGCTGATGCGCCCCCAGCGCAGGTCGCGGGCGATGCACAGCACGGGCGAGAAAGTCCAGTGGATGCCGGTGACGGCGACCTCCTCGGCGGTGGCGCGCGCCACCCTCTCGACCAGCTCGGCATCCCACGACGCCGCCATCCCGAGCTGGGTCGGGTAGATCGTCGCGCCGGGCCAGAACGAGTGCCCGTGGATGCAGTCCTCGCCGACGATCAGCGGAATCCGCAGTCGGGTCTGCGCGGTGAGCTCGTTCGCCCTGATCAGCCGCTCGGGAGAGGTGTGCAGGATCGAGCCCACCATGCGCCGCATGACGTGGTCGTCGAGGTCGTCACGGGCGTCGAGCTGCAGCATCTGCCCGACCTTCTCCTCGACGGTCATACGCGAGAGCAGGTCGGCGACCCGCTCGGGGATCGAGAGGGCGGAGTCCTGGAAGGGAAGGGTGGTCGCGAGTGTCATCGTTCCTGGTTCGCTGCGGTGTCGTCGGTGGTCGTGGTGCGGATGCTGCGGACGGCCGTGACCGCGTCGTTCACGTCGAGTCCCTTCTTGCGCATGGCTCGTGCACGCTCGCCGGCCGAACGCAGGCGCGGATTCACGTACTCGTCGATGCCGAAGTTCACGAGGGCGAGAGCGACGCCGATCAGGGCGATGCAGAGCCCAGGGGGCAGATACCACCACCACTGATTCTGCCGGAACGCGCCCTGCGCCGAAGCCCAGTTCAGGATCGTCCCCCAGTTGTAGGTCGTCACCGGGATCACACCGATGTACGACAGCGTGGTGAGGCCGAGGATGGCGGCCGTCACGGTGCCGACGAAGCTCGCGGCGATCAGGGCCATCAGGTTCGGCAGCATCTCGATCGCGATGATCCGCCGCAGCGGCTCGCCGTTGGCCCGGGCCGCCTGGATGAAGTCGCGGTTGCGCAGCGACATCGTCTGGGCGCGTAGCACCCGGGCGCCCCACGCCCAGCCGGTGATGCCGAGGACGGCCGCGATCACCCACAGCGGCGGCTCCTCGAACATCGACGCCACGATGATGATCAGCGGCAGTCCCGGGATCACGAGGAACACGTTCGTCAGCGCCGAGAGCGATTCGCTCTTCCAACCGCGCAGGTACCCGGCGATGACGCCGACCGCGATCGCGATGACGGTCGCGATCGCGGCGGCGAGGAAGCCGACGACGATCACGCCTCGCGTGCCGTGGATCACCTGACTCAGCACGTCCTCGCCGATGTGCGTGGTCCCCAGCCAGTGGTCCGCCGAGGGCGGCTCGAAACGGCGTGTGTTGTCGACCTTGGTCGGCGGGTAGGGAGCGAGGAGATCGGCGAAGATCGCGATCAGCACGAAGACGCCGATGATCACGAGCCCGGTGATGGATTTGCCGTTGCGGAACATCGCGAAGGCGCTTCCCAGCCGGCTCCAGAACGTGGGCGCATGCGCGGATGCCGCGGCCGCGACGCGCGTGCGGACCACGAGCGTCTCGGGAGAGCCGACACCGGACACGGTCGAGGACTCGGGGGCGGGGGTGTTCATGATCAGGCCTCCGTCTGGCGTGTGCGCGGGTCGAGGAATGCGTAGGCGATGTCGGCGATGATGTTCGCCACGAGGACCGACACCGTGAGGATCAGGAACACGCCCTGCATGAGCGCATAATCCTTTGCGTTGGTCGCGTCGAGGAGGAGCTTGCCGACGCCCGGGTAACTGAACACCATCTCCATGACGATCGTGCCGCCCACGATGAAGCCGATCGAGAGCGCGAAGCTCTGGATCTGCGGCAGCACGGCGTTGCGCGCGGCATAACCCCAGAGCACGCGGCGGTTCGGCATGCCCTTCGCCTGCGCGACGGTGATGTAGTCCTCGTCGAGGACTGTGAGCATCATGTTGCGCATGCCCAGCATCCATCCCCCGAGCGAGGCGATGATGATAGTGAGGGCCGGGAGCGTGCCGTGCACGAGGACCTCGCCGACGAACTCGAAGGACCACTCCGGAGTGACGCCGACGCCGTAGGCCTTGCCGATGGGGAACCAGCCGAGGTTCACCGAGAAGACGGCGATCGCGAGCAGGCCCAGCCAGAAATAGGGGATCGTGCCGAGGAACGTCGTGATCGGCACGAGCACGTCGAGCCTGCTGCCGCGTCGCCAGCCGACGACCGCGCCGCCGATGGTGCCGATCGCGAAGGAGACGATGGTCGCGAATCCGACGAGGCCGATCGTCCACGGCAGCGCCTGCGCGATCACCTCGGTGACCGGGCGCAGGCCGTGCAGCAGCGAGATGCCGAGATCGCCTCGGAGCAGCAGGCCCCAGTAGTCGAGGTACTGCTGCAGGAGCGACTTGTCGGTGTCGAGGCCGAGCAGGGCGCGCAGCGCCTCGGCCGCCTCGGGCGTCACGTTGCGATTGCGGGCGAGGTACTGGTCGACCGCGTCGCCCTTCATCATGCGGGGCAGGAAGAAGTTGATCGTGAGCGCCGCCCACAGCGTGAAGAGGTAGAACAGCGCGCGGCTGCCGAGGAACCGCCAGGGCACACGCCCCCGTCCCTTGACCGCGCGGGTCGCCGTCGTGCCTGCCGCGAGGGCGTCGGGCTGCGGTGTGCCGAGCTCTGGAGTCATGACGCTCACAGCGCACCTCCACGTGCGTTCGTGCTCTTCGACTCGCTCGGCCCGCTCGGTGACCAGGCGGCGGAGTCGAGTGCGAAGTGCTTCTCTGGATCAGGGGATGCGGCGCGCAACTGCTGCGTGTAGGGATCCTGCGGTCGCAGGATGACGTCGTCCGCGGTTCCGCGTTCGACGATGCGTCCCTGGTTCAGCACGATGATCTCGTCGCTGAAATGTCGAGCGGTGGCGAGGTCGTGCGTGATGTAGAGCACGCCCAGGCCCTCTTCGCGCTGGAGGTCGGCGAGCAGGTTCAGCACCCCGAGACGGATCGAGACGTCGAGCATCGAGACCGGCTCGTCGGCCACCAGCAGACTCGGACGCGATGCCAGCGCACGGGCGATCGCGACGCGCTGACGCTGCCCTCCGGAGAGCTCATGCGGACGGCGATCGATCACGGCATCCGCCTTCAGCTGCACCCGTTCGAGCAGGCGGCGCACCTCTGCGTTGATCTCGTCTTTGGGCACCACGCCGTCCAGGCGCAGCGGTCGTTCGACGTGGTAGCCGATCGAGTGGTACGGGTTGAGCGAGGCGAACGGGTCCTGGAACACCATGCGCAGGCGTTGACGGTAATCGCGAAGCCCCCGACCGCGGCGCGGGACGGGCTTGCCGTCGAGCAGCACCTCGCCCGTCGTGGGGCTCTCGAGCTGCGTGAGGATCTTCGCGATCGTCGATTTTCCGCTGCCGGACTGGCCGACGAGGCCGATCGTCTGCCCCGACTCGAGCGTGAAGTCGACGTCGTCGAGCGCCTTGATCTGACCTGCGCCGCGGACGTTGTAGATCTTGGTGACGTGGGAGAAGTCGAGAACGGTCATCGCGTCACCACCCCCTTCTCTCCGGTGAGGCGCGGGAACGACGACAGCAGGGTGCGGGTGTAGTCGTTCTGCGGGCGGGTCCAGATGCCCTCCGCCGAGTCGAGCTCCACGATCTCCCCCTCGCGCATGATCGCGATGCGGTCGCTGATCTCGAGCAGCAGCGGAAGGTCATGGGTGATGAAGATGACCGAGAAGCCGAACTCGTGACGCAGCTGCGAGATCTGCTTGAGGATCTCGCGCTGCACGAGCACGTCGAGCGCCGTGGTCGGCTCGTCCATCACCATGAGCTGCGGCCGCAGGGCGAGCGCCATCGCGATCATCACGCGCTGCCGCATGCCGCCCGAAAGCTCGTGCGGGTACGACCGGGCGCGATCGGCGCCGACCTTGACGATCTCGAGCAGATCGTCCACTTCTGCCCGCCGACGGCGGCGACCGAAATCGGGGCGGTGGATCTCGAAGACGTCTTCGAGCTGCGAGCCGATGGTCGCGACCGGGTTGAGAGCGTTCATCGCACCTTGGAACACCATCGAGATCTTGTCCCAGCGGAAGCGCCGCATCTGCTCGGCGTCGAGGACGTTGATGTCGATGTCGGTCCCGCCGGCGTCGTGAAAGGTCACGTCGCCGCTCGTGATCACCGCGGGAGCTTTGAGCAGGCGCTGGATGCCGTAGGCGAGCGTGGTCTTGCCGCATCCCGATTCGCCGGCGAGTCCGAGGATCTCGCCGCGTGCGAGTTCGAGGCTGACGTTCTTCACCGCCTCGACGGGAGGATCGACGTCGTACACGACAGAGAAGTCGCGCACGCTGAGGAGAGGAACAGGCATGGGGTGTCTTTCGTATGGGGCGTTTCGTCTCGTCGCTCCGCTCCTCGCTCAACGACCGGGCAGGTCGTACCCGGTCGTTGAGCGAGCGAAGCGAGACGAAACGCCCTCGGATGCGGACTACTTGGCCTTCAGCTGCGACAGGATCTGCACGACGCCGGGCTGGGTCGGGTCTGCGGACGCGTACTGGTCGTCCTCGGTCGGGAAGCCGGTGTAGCTGCGGGTGTTGTACTCGCCCAGCAGCGGATGCGCGCCGAGAGGGATCGCCGGCACGTTCTCGACGAACGCGGTCTCGAGCACTGCGGCGGCGGCGTCGCGCTCATCCTGCGATGCGGCGTTCTGATACGTGCGCAGCGCCTCGGTCACCTTCGGGTCGTCGAAACGGCCGAAGTTGAACTGAGCCTTGCCGTCGACGATCCACTTCGGGTCCATGGTCGAGGTGTACAGGCCGTAGGCGTTGCCGGTGTCCTCGAGCCAGTGGATGATGGCCTGGAACGACCCTTCCTGACGCGCGGCGTCCCAGCCGCCCCAGTCGGGCTGATCGACCTTGACCTCGATGCCCAGGCCCTCATCGAGCTCTTCGGCCAGAAGGGCCTGCTCGGTGTTCCAGTCGCTCCAGCCGGCAGGGACCGAGATCGAGAAGGTCACCTGCTCGCCGTCGGGGTCGGTGAGCTTCTCGTCCTTCCAGGTGTACCCGGCCTCCGTGAGGATGCTGCGCGCCTTGTCGATGTCGACCGAGTAGACGTCGTCCTGGTATTCGGGGATGATCTCGTCGGCGAGCAGCTCGCTGAGCCCGGTCTTGTTCCAGATCGGCTCGCTCGCGCCCTCGCGGGCGATGTCGACGTACGCCTGACGGTCGATCGTCCAGGCCAGCGCCTCGCGCAGAGCCACGTCGTTGAACGGCTTGGTCTGCAGGTTCATGAACAGCGTTCCCGACCCCGCGGTGGGCGAGACGAGGAAGTGGTTGTCCTCATCGGCGGCGAGGTAGCTGTCCTCGATCTGCGGGATGAACGCCTGTGCCCAGTCGGCCTCGCCTGAGACGAGTGCCGTGGTCAGGGCCGCGTTGTCTCCGTAGGAGACGTAATGCAGTTCGGGTACCGCGAGCTCGCCGCCCCAGTAGTCGTCGTTCGCCGTCAGAGTGACCGACTCGGTGGTCCAGCTGTCGAGAACGTAGGGTCCGGTGCCGACGGCGAGGCCGTCGTCGGTGAGCGGGTCGGTGTTGGGGTCGGCGATGCCCTCCCAGACGTGCTTCGGGACGATCGGGGTGTGCAGCACTCGGGCCTGCGCGGTGTACTTCGAGTCGCCGAACTTCAGGGTGATCGCGTCGCCGTCGACGGTCGCGCCCTGGTAGTTGAGTCCAGAGGTGTCGCTGAGCTTGCCGCTCAGGTACTGGTCGAACGTGAAGACGATGTCGTCGCCCGTGAAGTCTTCGCCGTCGCTCCACTTCACGCCCTTGCGGGGCACGACGGTCACCTCGGTGTAGTCGTCGTTCCACTCGACCGATTCGGCCAGCCACGGTGTGGTCTTCAGGTCGCCGGTCGGGTTCACGAGCGCGAGAGGCTCGAAGATGACCTTGCCGTAGCCGTACTTCGAGGCGGAGGAGTCGCCGAGGTAGGGGTTGTGCGACTCGGTCGTGATCGCGCCGTCTGGCTTGGCGATCGTGAGGGCCGCACCGGCGGCGGGCTTGTCGCCGCCGGAACCACCGGCGGAGCATCCGGCGAGCGCCGAGATTCCGAGGGCGGTGATCGCGGTGAACGCGATCAGTGATCTGTTGAGCTTCATTGCTTCTCCTTGAACACAGGACGTTGTGCGAGGGCGATTGCTTTACTTACTGTCGAGAAAGTAAGTTGTTGGTGAGGTTACCGACTGGTAAGCGTGATCGCAAGTACGATCAAGTCACGATCGAGTAAACGAAGGAAGCGCGATGAGCAACGGCGCAGGCTCCGCACCAGAGTCGTCCCGCGTGCGTCCGGCGACCCGCGCGAAGCGCGAGCAGATCCTCAAGGCCGCGGTCGAGATCTTCGGCAACAAGGGATTCGCCAACGGCACGCTCGCCGACGTCGCCGAACAGGTCGGCATCACCCACGCGGGGGTGCTCCACCATTTCGGCTCCAAACAGAAGCTGCTGCTCGAAGTCCTCGACTACCGCGATCAGGCCGACGTCCAGGATCTCGAAAGCAAACGAATCCCGTACGGCCCCGAACTCTTCGTCCATCTGGTGAAGACCGCGTTCGTGAACGAGAAGCGGCCGGGCATCGTGCAGGCGTACACCGTGCTGTCGGCCGAGTCGGTCACCGACGATCATCCCGGGCGCGCGTACTTCGAGCACCGCTACACGGTGCTGCGCAAAGACGTGTCGGACGCCTTCGCCGATCTCTGCGCGCAGGAGGGCGTGACCGAACCCGCGACCGTCGCCGCGGCATCCGCCGCCATCCTTGCGGTGATGGACGGCCTGCAGCTGCAGTGGCTGCTGCACCCCGACGTCGTCGAGCTGGCGCACGCCAGCGAATTCGCGATCCGTGCGATCGTGAACGCCGTGCTGCACCCGGGCCCCGAGCTCGCATCATACGTGCACGATTCCTGATTCCGCGCCCGCTCCCGCGGGTAGGCTCAGGCCATGACGATCGATCTCGAAGCGCTCTACATCGACCTGCACCAGCATCCCGAGCTGTCATTCCAGGAGCACCGCACGGCCGCGATCGCCGCCGGCCACCTCCGGGATCTCGGGCTCGAGGTCGAGGAGGGCGTTGGAGGCACAGGAGTCGTCGCTCTGCTCTCCAACCCGTCGACCGACTCAGGGACTCAGGGTCCTGTCGTCTGGCTGCGCGCAGACATGGACGGCCTGCCCGTCGAGGAGGCGACCGGCCTGCCGTACGCCAGCACCGCCCGCGGCGTCGATCCGGCAGGGCACGACGTGCCGGTGATGCACGCATGCGGCCACGACATGCACGTGACCGCGATGATCGGCGCCGTCGAGAGGCTGCTCGCGACGCGCGACGAGTGGTCGGGAACGGTCGTGGTGCTGATCCAGCCCGCTGAGGAGTTCGGCGCCGGAGCCAGAGCGATGCTCGACGCCGGCATCCTCGACCGCTACCCCCGGCCCGACATCGTGCTCGGGCAGCACGTCACCCCCTTCCCCGCCGGGATCATCGGCGTACGCAGCGGCACGCAGATGTCGGCATCCGACGGGCTGACCGTGACCATGCACGGTCGCGGCGGGCATGGTTCGCGCCCCCACACGACCATCGACCCCGTCGTGATGGCGGCCGCCACGGTGATGCGGCTGCAGACGATCACCTCGCGCGAGATCGACCCGAAGGACGTCGCGGTCGTCACGGTCGGCTCGATCCACGCTGGTCTCAAGAACAACATCATCCCCACCGAGGCCACGCTCGAGCTCAGCCTGCGCTACCCCACCGACACGATGCGCGACAAGGTGCTCGCGAGCGTCGAGCGGATCGTGAAGGCCGAGGCTCTCGCGTCAGGGGCCGAGCGCGAGCCCGACATCGAGACCCTGCACACGCTGCCCGCGACCATCAACGACGAGGAGGCGACCACCCGCGTGGCCGCCGCGCTGCGTGCGAAGCTCGGCGACGAGGCCGTGATCGACCCCGGCCTGTTCACCGGCAGCGAGGACGTCTCGTGGTTCGCTCGGGATGCGGGAGCGCCTCTGGTGTTCTGGTTCTGGGGCGGCTTCGATCCCGCGGTTTTCGCGGAGGCCGTGGCGAAGGGCCGCGTCGAGAGCGACATCCCGACGAACCACTCGCCTTACTTCGCGCCAGAGATCCACCCGACCATCGAGGTCGGCGTGACCGCGATGGAGACGGCTGCGCGGGAGTTCCTCGCCTGAGCGTTCCTACACTCCGATGATGTGCGGAGGGGGCGGGGGCGCGAGCTCGCGCTGCGGAACCCCGTGCGCCTCGCGGTGCAATCGCTCCATGCGCAGGTCGAGCTCGGCGGCGGCCTCGGCCGCATCCGTCAGACTGTCGACGAGGTGCGCCGGCACCTGATTGGCGAACTTGTAGTAGATCTTGTGCTCGAGACTCGCCCAGAAGTCCATCGCGATCGTGCGGAACTGCACCTCGACCGGCACCGAGAGCGCTCCGGTCGACAGGAACACAGGCACCTCGAGGATCGCGTGCAGGCTCTTGTAGCCGTTGGGCTTCGGGTTCTTGATGTAGTCCTTCACGACCCGCACGGTGATGTCATCCTGCGCGGTGAGCAGATCAAACAGCCGGTACACGTCGGCGGTGAAGCTGCAGGTCACGCGGACGCCCGCGATGTCGGTGATCTCCTCGCGGATGCGATCGAAGTCGGGATCCTCGATGCCCTTGCGAGCGATCTTCTCGACGATGCTGTCCGGCGACTTCACCCGACTCTTCACGTGCTCGATCGGGTTGTACGCGTGGTGGTGAGTGAACTCGTCCTTCAGGATCGAGATCTTCGTCTCGACCTCGCGCATGCCGAACTCGTACTCGTGCAGGAATCGCTGGAACCGATCGCGGAGCTCCTTCGCCTCGCTGATCGCGTTCTCATCGACCGACACCGTGCTCATGACTTCGACGCTATCGATTCGCGATCTGAATCGCCTGTGCATCTCCGATGGACGATGCTCAGACGCGGCGCCCCGCCGCAGCATCCGCTCTGGCGTCGACCAGCTCCTGACCCGTGACGAGTCCGGGCAGGCCTCGTCCGAGCCTGGTCGTGAACAGCAGCACGACCGACGCCAGGATCAGCAACGAGGAGATCCCGTCGAACACCTCGCCGAGCAGCGGCAGGGCGCCGATTCCCCCGATGCCGGCGGCCCAGCGCAGCACGCGCACGACGGGAACCGGCATCCGCGCCCCGGCGTAGCGCAGCTGCACCGCGATATCGCCTACCGAGCGACCGGTGAGAAGCACGATCAGCAGCCACAGGCCGGATGCCGTCGCGATGCCGACCACCTCGGCGAGCCGCCCGTCGAGCACGACCTCACGCTCGCGCACGACGTACTCGAACCACAGCTGCGTGACGATGCCCGCGCCGTACATCACGAAACCGTAGGCCAGAGCGTCGCAGACCATCGCGACAGCACGCCGTCCCCTGGTCACGGGTCGCGGCTCGTCGGCATCCGTCCGCGCGGCCATACCGCGCTTCGCGCGCGGAACGACGAGGCCGAAGACCGACCCCAGCACGGCGCCGGTCGTGTTGGTCATGAGGTCGCCGACGTCGAAGAAGCGATAGGCGCAGGGATACAGACCCCACACGCCGGTGAGCTGAGTGGTCTCGATCAGGAGCGAGAGGCCGAAGCCCACCACGAGCGCCGTGACGATTCCGCGGGCGCCGAGCACCCGCAGGAACACGCCGAGCGGCACGAACAGCAGGACGTTGAAGACGAGCTGCAGGAGCGCGGGGTGGCGGAGCGGGTTCCCCGACTCGGAGAACGCCTTCTGCAGATCGCGGACGATCTCGGTCGGATCGGTGATCACGCCCACGCAGCGTATGCTGTCGGGATCGGGCAGCGGCAGGAGCGTGTACGTCCAGATCGCCCAGAAGTACACGAGGGCGGCAAACCACAGCAGAGCTCGGCCGAGGCTCAGCCCGCCACGACGGCGATAGCTGACGGCGACGAACGGGACGAACAGCAGGATGCCGGCACCGATGCCGATCGCGATCGCGATGAACGCCAGAATGACCTGTTCCCCCACGGGATCCCAGTTTATTCCTTCGCGGCCGTAAGGATTCCGTTAGGGCGGTGCGAGGCGGGTGTAGGGATTCCGTGAGGATGTTGTGAGGAGCGCTCCCGCGGGCGTAGGCTCGCGGCTCGTGTCAGACCAATACGGGGACAGTCCCGACGCACCGCAGATCGCCAAGCGCATCCTCATCGGCGACCCGCTGACCAGCGAGCAGGTCGAGGATCAATTGCTCCCGAAGAAGATGGCGTTGCCCATCTTCGCCTCGGACGCGCTGAGCTCGGTGGCGTACGCACCGCAGGAGCTGGTGATGATCCTCCTGATCGGCGGGCTCACCTTCCTGTCCTTCACCCCCATGGTCGCGGTAGCGGTGGTCGTGCTGCTCATCGTGGTGGTGCTCAGCTATCGACAGCTCATCAAGGCGTATCCGTCCGGTGGCGGCGACTATGAGGTTGCCTTCAAGAATCTCGGCGAGATACCTGGCGTCATCGTGGCCGCTGCGCTCCTCGTCGACTACGTCCTCACGGTCGCAGTGTCAGTCGCCTCCGGCGTGGACAACATCATCTCCGCGGTACCAGGACTCGATCCGTTCCGGGTCGAGCTCGCGGTGGGCTTCGTGATCCTCATCATCATCGTGAACCTCCGCGGCGTGCGCGAGGCCTCCCTCGTCTTCGCCATCCCGACCTACGTCTTCATCGGTTCGGTCGGGTTCATGATCGTGACCGGCCTCATCCGGACGTTCCTCGGCGACGCGCCGGTCGCCTCGAGCGCCGAGTTCGCCGTGCACGCTGAAGATCTCGGACAGGCCGCCGTCATCCTTCTCGTGCTGCGTGCCTTCTCCAGCGGATGCTCCGCCCTCACCGGCGTCGAAGCCGTCTCGAACGGCGTGCCCGCGTTCCGCACCCCGAAGATCCGTAACGCCCAATCGACCCTCGTGCTGATGGGCTCGATAGCGATCTGCCTGTTCGCCGGCCTCACTGCGCTCGCCCTCATCACCGGGGTGCACTACGCCGAGAACCCCTGCGATCTCGTCGGCTTCGACTGCACGAACCCGCAACCGAGCCTCATGGCCCAGGTGGCCGCCGCGACCTTCGGCGGCGGCAGCATCCTGTTCTTCATCGTGCAGGCAGCAACCGCCTGCGTGCTGTTGCTCGCTGCGAACACGGCCTTCAACGGCTTTCCGCTGCTCGGCTCGGTGCTCGCCCGCGACGGCTACGCGCCGAAGTCGCTCAACACACGCGGGGATCGTCTCGTGTTCTCCAACGGGATGATCGCGCTGGGCATCGCCGCGATCATCGTGCTGGTCGTGTTCCAGGCCAAACTGACAACACTCATCCAGCTCTACATCATCGGCGTCTTCGTGTCGTTCTCGCTCGGCCAGATCGGCATGGTCCGGCACTGGAGGCGAGTTCTTCGCGGGCCCGCCGAGAACAGCGCGGATGCCGGGATCGACGGCGCCTCGGCATCCGACCGCCGTTCGGCCAAGGTGGGTCTGATCATCAACGCCATCGGCGCGGTCTTCACCGTGCTGGTGCTGCTGATCGTGACGATCACGAAGTTCACGCACGGGGCCTATCTCGTGTTCTTCGCGATCCCGGTCCTTGCGTTCCTGATGATGGGTGTGAAGCGGTACTACCGCGATGTCGAGCACGAGATCGCAATCGACGACACCACGCACTTCGGCGCGAAGGGCGACATCGCCCTGGTGCTCGTGAACCGGCTGCAGAAGCCGGTCGTGAAGGCTGTCGAGTACGCCGTCGCGGCGAAGCACGGAAAAACCTTGGCGGTGCATGTCGGCGTCTCAGCCGAGGAAGCCGAGGACCTGCAGAAAGAATGGGCCGATCATCTGATGCCGATCCCCTTGGTGATCATCGAATCGCCATACCGGTCCTTCGCGCAGCCGGTGGCGCAGTTCATCAAGCAGTACCGCGAGAAGCACGGTTCGTCGGTCGTCACCGTCTACCTGCCGCAGTACATCGTCGGACACTGGTGGGAGACCTTCCTGCACAACCGTCGCGCCCGCCGGATGGCGAACCAGCTCATGCTCGTGCACGGAGTGTCGATCACGCTCGTGCCGTGGCTGCTCGATTCGTCGGAGCTCATCTACGGCCGCCGCTCGCGCCCGCTGCCCGGTCAGGAGCGCGCCGGCCGCCCCGTCGTCGTGAACGGACGCCGCGCGCACCGTCCCGAGGGCCCGCCGACCGAGGACTGAACCGCGCCGGCGGGCGTGACCTCCTCGCGCCGGAATACGCGGCCGAAAGTGACACCAGGTGCCACACGAAGGCCGGATGCCGGGTTGCGGAGCGGCGGTCAGGATGCCTCCAGCACGCTGCCCAGGATGCCTGCGGCCTCGGCGAAGCGCGACGGATCGGCGCTCGCGTAGTTGAGTCGCAGGTACGGGCCAGACGGCTCCGCAGGGAACCACTCCGAGCCCGGCGCGACGATCAGCCCTCTCAGTTCGCAGTCCCGGACCACCTGCACGACGTCGGCCCCCTCGGGGAGGCGCACCCACAGGTTCAGGCCACCGACCGGCATGGTCTCGAGCGTCGTGAGCGGGGCGCTCCGCGCCAGGCACGACACCATGAGGTCGCGGCGAGATCGCAGCTGCTCGCGGAATCCGCGCAGATGCGTTCGCCACCCTGGTTGGGTCACCACGTCGAGCGCAGCCGCCTGCAGCAGGCCGCTCACGTACATCGACTCCGCGGCGCGATCGGCGAGGATCCGCTCACGGGCCGGACCCCTGGCGATCACCGCGGCGACCCGCAGCGCCGGCGACACGCTCTTGGTCAGCGAGCGCAGATACACCACGTGCCCGTCGTCGTCGACGGCGGCGATCGGATGCGGTTCTCCGTCGATCCCGAGATCGTGCGCCCAGTCGTCCTCGATCAGGAAGGCGCCGTGGCGGCGCACGGTCTCGAGTACGGCGTGCGAGGTGGATGCGGGCCACTGCGCCCCAGTCGGGTTCGCGAAGGTCGGCTGCGCGTAGAACGCGCGGGCTCCGGTCTGCGCGAAGGCGCGCTCGACATCGTCGGGGTCGGGCCCTCGCGGGCCCGAGGGGATCGGCACGAGCACGACCCCCGCTTGCTCCGCGGCCAGCATCGCGCCCCAGTAGGTCGGCGACTCGATGAGCAGCGGACGCCCCTGCCCGACGACGGCGCGGAAGATCGAGCTCAGCCCGCTCTGACTTCCGGAGATGATCAGGGCGTCCCTCGCGCTCGCGGGAACCACGCCGGCAGGGGATGACGCCCCGAGCTCGGCGGCGAACCAGGCCTGCAGCTCCGGCATCCCCGCCGCCGGCGCCCTGGTCAACGCGATCTCCGTGCGGGCGGCGCGAGCGAGCGCCTGCCGCACGAGCCGCTCGGGCAGCAACTCGACGGCGGGATAGCCGGAGTGCAGTCCGATGGCGTCGGGCGCCACGGTGCGCTGAGTCGAGGAGAGCACCGAGGTGCGGGTCGGCGGCGCCCCCAGCGCCCCGGTCTGCCATCCGTAGTCGACGGGGCCGGCCACGCGCACGGCGCGGACGAACGTGCCGACTCCGGGGCGGGACTCGATGAGGCCCAAGGCGACGAGTCGGCGCATGGCCTTCTGCACGGTGACCGGACTCGCACCGTACTCGGCGGTCAGCGCGCGATTCGAGGGCACGCGGGCTCCGGCAGGAGCGGATGCGATCCACCCGCGCAGTCCCGCGATGATCCGCTCAGTGCTATCCTGACTCATGAAAGAACAGAGTAGCGTTATCCTCGAAGGATCGAAAGCGCTATCCCCTCGTGCGGGGCTCTGGTGGGGCCTGCTGGGCATCGTCGCATTCTCGTTCACGGTTCCGTTCACCCGTATCGCGGTCAGCGGACTCTCGCCTCTCTTCATCGGCGCCGGGCGCGCGGTCATCGCCGCGGCACTCGCGACAATCGCCCTCACGGCGACCCGCCAGCATCCGCCCTCCCGCGCGCAGTGGGTCCGCCTGGCGGTCGTCGCCGCCGGTGTCGTCGCCGGCTTCCCCCTGCTCACCTCCTTCGCACTGACCACGGCGCCCGCCGGGCACAGCGCGGTCGTGATCGGGCTGCTCCCCGCAGCGACCGCCGTCGAGGTCGTCCTGCGCACGAGGGAGAGGCCCGCGGCATCGTTCTGGGTGTTCGCCGGTCTCGGAGCCGCCGCGGCGATCATGTTCGCGGCGCTGCAGAACGGCGGCCTCGCCACGCTGCACTGGTCAGATCTGCTGCTGTTCTGCGCCGTGCTCGCCGCAGCCGTCGGCTATGCCGAGGGAGGACTGCTCGCACGCGAGCTCGGAGCATGGCAGACCGTCTCGTGGGCACTTGTCGTCGCGGCCCCCGTCATGCTCGCGCTGACCCTGGTGTCGGTGTCGATCGAGCCGCCCACGGCGTCGCCCGTCGAGTGGCTGGCCTTCGGTTACCTCGCCGTGGTCAGCATGTTCCTCGGCTTCTTCGCCTGGTATCGAGGACTCGCCATCGGCCCGATGGCCCAGGTCAGTCAGGTCCAGCTCGTGCAGCCGGTGATCACGATCCTCTGGGCCGGCCTCCTGCTGCACGAGCAGATCGGGGTCCCGACCGTTCTCGGCGGCCTCGCCGTGATCGCCTGCGCGACCCTCGCCGTACGCACTCGCCTGACCCGCACGATCACCGCCCCGAAGACCACGACCCCCATCCGCACCCCCGAGGAGCCCTGATGCGACACACGCCCCGTTACCTGATGACCGACGCCGACGAGGTCAAGCGCCTCATCCGGCAGAACCCCTGGGCGACGTTCGTGTCCCCCGCGAACACGGGGCTCGTCGCCTCGCACTATCCGGTGTTGCTCGAGGAGGACGACGACGGCATCGTCATCGTGAGCCACTTCGGCAGGCCCGACGAGCAGCTGCACGAACTCGGCGCTCATGAGGTCCTCGTGATCATCCAGGGCCCGCACGACTACGTCTCGCCGTCGCTGTACGCGCCCGGCGATCTCGTGCCGACCTGGAACCACGTCACGGCTCACCTGTACGGTACCCCCGAGATACTCGACGAGCAGGAGAACTACGCCATGCTCTCGCGACTCACCGACCACTTCGAAGCGCATCAGGAGCACGGTCGCAGCCTCGCAGAAGACGAGGAGGGCACCCGTCGCGCCGCGAAGGGGACGGTCGGCCTGCGCATCCGCATCGCCCGCTTCGACGCCAGAGCGAAGCTCAGCCAGAACAAGACGCCCGAGGTGCGCGAGGCGATCACGCACCGGTTCGCGCAGACCAACGCGCCGCTGGCCGAGGAGATGCGCCGTGTGGAGGGATGAGGCGCGCCCCCACCGCCACGCTAAAGGAGGCCTCTTCGAGGGTGTACGTTCTGGCCATGGTGAAGAAGGAGACGTTCAGGCCCGGCGACGAAGTCCAGACCACCCGCACCCGCGGGGTGATCATCGACATCGCCGCCACGCCCTCGGGGCAGTTCATCTTCGGTGTCGAGGACGCGGACGGCGAGGTGACCTACTTCACGCCGAAGGCACTGCGGCATGTGTGAACCATAGGCCGGACGCAGCGGCCTCGCGATCGGATCCGCACCGGTCCGGTGCGGATCCGTACGAGAACGCCTCCTCGGTCCGCGTCCGTGAGCATCGCGCATGTGTCGCGGTCCCCGCCGTAGGGGAACCGTGAGGATCACCATCGGACGGTGATGACCGGAGTTTGATCGACTCCGTGCTCGACATCATCTACATCGCGCTGACTCTCGCGCTCTTCGCCCTGGTCTCCTTCGTGGCCAAGGGGGTGGAACGGCTTTGATGGTCTTCGAGATCGCCGCCGCAGCTCTCGCCGTGGCGGCCGTCGTCTACCTCGTCGTCGCCCTCGTCGCCCCGGAGAAGTTCTGATGGGCGCCGAGATCTGGTTCGGCGTCCTGCAGGCGGTCTCCGTGATCGTCGTCCTCGTGCTCGTGTACCGACCGCTCGGCGACTACATGGCGCACGTGTTCAGCACGCCCAAGGACCTGCGCGCCGAACGCGCCCTCTACCGCGTCATCGGGGTCGACCCCGCATCCGAGCAGACTTCACGCGCCTACGCCCGCAGCATCCTCGCGTTCTCGGTCGTCGGGCTCCTGCTCGTCTACGGCCTGCAGCGCCTGCAGGCTTTCCTGCCCGAGTCGCTCGGCCTGCCCGCGGTCCCGGAGGGCCTGGCGTTCAACACCGCCGCCTCGTTCGTGGCGAACACGAACTGGCAGTCGTACTCGCCCGAGCAGACCATGGGCTACACCGTGCAGCTCGCCGGCCTCACCGTGCAGAACTTCGTCTCCGCAGCGGTCGGTCTCGCCGTGGCCGTCGCCCTCATCCGCGGCTTCGCGCGCCGCGGGTCGACGACGCTCGGCAACTTCTGGGTCGACCTGATCCGCGGGCTCGGCCGCATCCTGCTGCCGATCGCCGCACTCAGCGCTATCGCCCTGATCGCCGGCGGCGTCATTCAGAACTTCGCCGGCTTCACCGACATCACCACCGTGGCTGGCGGCACCCAGTCGATCCCGGGCGGCCCCGTCGCCTCGCAGGAGGCGATCAAGCTCCTCGGAACGAACGGCGGCGGCTTCTTCAACGCGAACTCCGCGCACCCGTTCGAGAACCCGACCGGATGGACGAATCTGCTGCAGATCCTGCTCATCCTCGCCATCCCGTTCGCCCTTCCCCGCACCTTCGGCCGGCTCGTCGGCGACGATCGCCAGGGCTACGCGATCGTCGCCGTCATGGGCACGATCTTCCTCGTCTCGCTCTTCGCTCTCTCGGCACTGGAGCTGGCCGGCCAGGGCACGGCGCCACAGCTCGCGGGCGGCGCCATGGAGGGCAAGGAGCAGCGGTTCGGCATCCTCGGATCCACCTTGTTCGCAACCTCGAGCACCCTCACGTCGACCGGCGCCGTCAATTCGATGCACGACTCGTACACGGCTCTCGGCGGCATGATGCCGATGCTCAACATGATGCTGGGCGAGGTCGCACCAGGCGGGGTCGGCTCCGGATTGTACGGAATGCTCGTGCTCGCCATCATCGCCGTGTTCGTCGGCGGGCTGCTCGTCGGCCGCACCCCGGAGTACCTCGGCAAGCGGATCGGCCCCAGGGAGATCAAGCTCGCCAGCCTGTACATCCTGGTCACCCCGATCCTGGTGCTGACCGGCACGGCGCTGAGCTTCGCGATCCCCGGCGTACGCGAGGACGTGGAGTCGACCAGCATCCTGAACCCCGGTGTGCACGGCATGAGCGAGGTGCTCTACGCCTTCACTTCGGCCGCGAACAACAACGGCTCGGCGTTCGCCGGACTCACCGCGAACACCCCATGGTTCAACACGGCACTGGGCATCGCGATGCTGCTCGGCCGGTTCCTGCCGATCGTGCTCGTGCTGGCTCTGGCCGGTTCGTTCGCCGCGCAGCAGCACGTACCGCAGACCTCGGGCACCCTGCCCACCCACCGTCCGCAGTTCGTCGGCCTCCTCATCGCCGTGACGGTCGTCGTCACCGCGCTCACCTACTTCCCGGTGCTCACCCTGGGCCCGCTCGCCGAAGGACTCTTCTGACATGACCATCACGACCACTCGCACTTCTGACCCCTCGGTCCCCGAGCCCGTCGAAGGGTCCTCGTTGTCTCCGTCGCCGCGTTCCTTCGGCTGGTCGCAGCTCGTGGGGGCGATGCCGGGCGCTCTGCGCAAGCTGAACCCCGCGACCCTCGTCCGCAATCCCGTGATGCTGCTCGTCTGGGTCGGCGCGGCGTTCACGACCGCGCTGGCGATCGCCGAGCCGTTCCTCGGCGGCCCCGCCGAGTCCGGCGGCACGGCTGTCCCGCCGATCTTCACGTGGGGCATCGCCATCTGGCTGTGGTTCACCGTGCTTTTCGCGAACGTCGCGGAATCGATCGCGGAGGGACGCGGCAAGGCACAGGCCGCCAGCCTGCGCAAGACCCGCACGAGCACGATGGCCCGCAAGGTGGTCGGCTACGACCAGACGGCGGATGCCGCGGCCGAGCGCGCCGAGACCGTCGACGTGTCGTCTGCCGGGCTGCAGCGCGACGACGTCGTCATCGTCACGGCCGGAGAGCTCATCCCCGGCGACGGAGACATCGTCGCCGGCATCGCGACCGTGGACGAGTCGGCCATCACCGGTGAGAGCGCCCCCGTCATCCGCGAATCGGGGGGCGACCGCAGCGCCGTCACCGGCGGCACGCGCGTGCTCTCGGACCGCATCGTGGTGCGCATCACGTCGAAGCCGGGCGAGACCTTCGTCGACCGCATGATCGCGCTCGTCGAGGGCGCCAGCCGCCAGCGCACGCCTAACGAGATCGCCCTGAACATCCTGCTCGCGAGCCTGTCGATCGTGTTCGTCGTGGTCGTGCTGGCACTCAACCCGATCGCCTCGTACGCGGCGTCGCCCGTCAGCATCCCGGTGCTGATCGCCCTGTTGGTCTGCCTCATCCCGACCACGATCGGCGCCCTGCTCTCGGCGATCGGCATCGCGGGCATGGACCGCCTGGTGCAGCGAAACGTGCTGGCGATGTCGGGGCGCGCGGTCGAGGCCGCCGGAGATGTCACGACCCTGCTGCTCGACAAGACCGGCACCATCACCTACGGCAACCGCCGTGCGCACGAAGTGCTGCCTCTGCCGGGTGTCGACGGCGACGAGCTGCTGCGCATCGCGGCGCTCTCCTCTCTCGCCGACCCCACACCCGAGGGCGCATCGATCGTCGAGCTGGCGGCTGTGGCCGGCATCCGCGTCGCGGAACCGGCGGATGCCGTGGTCGTGCCGTTCACGGCGCAGACGCGCATGTCGGGGCTCGACCTCGCCGACGGCTCGCAGATCCGCAAGGGAGCGGGCTCCGCCGTGAGCGCGTGGCTCGCGCTCGGACCCTCGGATGCCGAACTCACCACCCGCACGGACGCGGTCGCCCGCAGCGGCGGCACGCCCCTCGTGGTCGCGGTCAAGGACGTCGCCGGCGCCGGCGCCGGCCGCATCCTCGGCGTCGTGCATCTGAAGGACATCGTGAAGGACGGACTCCGCGAGCGCTTCGACGAACTGCGCAGCATGGGAATCCGCACGGTCATGATCACTGGAGACAACCCGCTCACCGCGGCGGCCATCGCGGAGGAGGCGGGCGTCGACGACTTCCTCGCCGAGGCCACGCCCGAGGACAAGCTCGAACTCATCCGCAAGGAGCAGGAGGGCGGACGCCTCGTCGCCATGACCGGCGACGGCACCAACGATGCTCCCGCGCTCGCACAGGCGGACGTCGGCGTCGCGATGAACACGGGCACCTCGGCTGCGAAGGAGGCCGGCAACATGGTCGACCTCGACTCGGATCCGACCAAGCTCATCGACATCGTGCGCATCGGCAAGCAGCTGCTCATCACTCGAGGAGCGCTCACGACCTTCTCGCTCGCGAACGACATCGCGAAGTACTTCGCCATCATTCCGGCGATGTTCATGGGCGTCTTCCCCGGACTCGCGGTCCTCAACGTCATGCAGCTGCACTCGCCGGCCTCGGCCGTGACCAGCGCGATCGTGTTCAACGCCATCGTGATCGTGTTCCTCATCCCGCTCGCCCTCCGCGGCGTGACGTACCGACCGGCGAGCGCGTCGCAGATACTGCAGCGCAACCTGCTGATCTACGGTCTCGGCGGAGTGATCGCGCCGTTCATCGGCATCAAGATCATCGATCTCGTCGTCACCCTCATCCCGGGCTTCTGACGCTTCGACGAGCTCAGCGACCCAGAAAGAAGAATCACGATGTCCTCCACCCGCACCACACTTCGCACCACGGGTGTCGCGATCCGCGCGATGCTCGTGCTCACGCTCGTCCTGGGGGTCGGCTACACGCTGCTCGTCACCGGTATCGGCCAGCTGCTGCTGCCGTGGCAGGCGAACGGATCGCCTCTGGCCGACGAGAAGGGAAGCTCTCTTATCGGGCAGTCGTTCACGGATGCCGACGGGCACGCGTTGCCGCAGTACTTCCAGTCCCGCCCGTCGGCGGCCGGAGACGGCTACGACGGTACGAGCTCGGGCGGCAGCAATCTGGGACCCGAGAACCCTGACCTCACCACCGCGATCCAGGAGCGCACGGCGGCCATCGCCGAGCGAGAGGGCGTCGACCCCTCGCAGGTGCCTGCCGATGCCGTGACGGCATCCGCCTCCGGCCTCGACCCGCACATCAGCGTCGCCTACGCGCTGCTGCAGGTGCCGCGCGTCGCCGAGGCCCGAGGCCTGTCGGAGCAGGAGGTGCGCGACCTGGTGGAGTCTAGGATTCAAGGGCGGGATCTGGGATTCCTCGGCGAGGAGCGCATCAACGTCGCCGAACTCAACCTCGCACTCGATGACCGGGAGGGCGAATGACCCCAGAGCGGACGGGCCAGGAGCAGACCCTCCGATCGGCTCAGGGACCCAGGCGCCGCGGGCGCCTGCGTGTGCTGCTCGGGGCGGCGCCGGGAGTCGGCAAGACCTTCGAGATGCTCGCAGAGGGCCGCCGACTGCTGCAGGAGGGCCGCGACGTCGTGATCGCCGTCGTCGAGACGCACGGCCGCGCCGCGACCCTGGCTCAGACGATCGGCGTTCCCGAGGTCCCTCGACGCCTCTCCGTGCACAGGGGCGTCGAGTTGAGCGAGCTCGACCCGGACGCCGTGCTCGAGCGATCGCCCGAGATCGCCCTCGTCGACGAGCTCGCCCACACCAACATCCCCGGCTCACGGCATCCGAAGCGCTGGCAGGACGTCGACGAGCTCCTCGAGGCGGGCATCGACGTCATCACGACCGTGAACGTGCAGCACATCGAGTCGCTGCACGCCGTCGTCGAGAAGATCACCGGCATCGCACAGCAGGAGACGCTGCCGGATGCCGTGGTCAGAGGCGCCGACGAGATCGAGGTGGTCGATCTCGCTCCGCAGTCGCTCAGAGACCGCCTCTCCGCGGGTCTCGTGTACCCGGCCGAGCGCATCGACGCGGCGCTGTCGAACTACTTCCGTCTGGGAAACCTCACCGCCCTCCGCGAGCTCGCCCTGCTCTGGCTCGCCGACGAGGTCGACAGCGCCCTGCGCACCTACCGGGCGGAACAGGGCATCGAAGGAACCTGGCAGGCGCGCGAGCGCGTGGTCGTCGCGCTCACCGGCGGTCCGGAGGGCGAGACGCTGCTGCGCCGCGGAGCCCGGATCGCCGCACGATCGGCGGGCGGCGAACTGCTCGCCGTGCACGTCAGCGCGCAGGACGGTCTGCGCGATGAGACACCGGGAGCCCTCGCGGCTCAGCGATCGCTCGTCGAATCGCTCGGCGGCAGTTTCCACCAGATCATCGGCGACGACATCCCGGGCACCCTGGTCGAGTTCGCGCAGGGGGCAGACGCCACCCAGCTCGTGATCGGAGTGAGCCGCCGCAGCCGCCTCACCGCCGCCCTCACCGGTCCCGGCATCGGCTCGGAGATCATCCGACGCTCCGGCGACATCGACGTGCACATCGTGACGCACGCGGCCGCAGGCGGACGCGTCGTCCTACCCCGCCTCAAGGGGGGCGCGCTCGGATGGCGGCGCGAAGTCCTCGGGTTCGCGACCGCGCTGATCTTCGGGCCGCTCCTGTCGTGGCTGATGTTCACATACCGCAGTCCGGAGTCCATCACCGCAGAGGTGCTCGCGTACCAGCTGCTCGTGGTCGTCGTGTCGCTGGTCGGCGGACTGCGCCCTGCCGTGTTCGCCGCGGTGCTCTCGGGCATCACGCTGGATTTCCTCTTCGTCGCTCCGCTGTTCACGATCACCGTGGCTCACCCGCTGCACGCCCTCGCGCTCGCACTCTACGTCGTCATCGCGATCCTCGTGAGCCTCATCGTCGACCAGGCGGCCCGCAGGGCCCGCACAGCGCAGAGAGCGGCGGCGGAGGCCGAGCTGCTGGCCGCGGTGGCCGGCAACGTTCTGCGAGGCGACAACGCCGTGCTGGCCCTGGTCAGTCGCACGCGCGAGGCGTTCAGCCTCAGCGGCGTCCGCCTGCTGTCGCCGGAAGGAGAGATGCTCGCGAGCGACGGCGAACCCGTCGCCGACGGGCGCGCCACCACTGTGCCGGTCGGCGTCTCGCTCACCGGCGCTCCCCGCGCCCTGCTCGAGCTGAACGGCGAACCTCTCGACGGCCCGGAACGCCGCCTGCTCGACGCGATCGTCGCGCAGCTCTCCGCCGCGCTGGAGCACACCGATCTGCGCGCGACGGCGCTGGAAGCCGAAGCGCTGGCCGAGACCGATCAGGTGCGCAGCGCCCTCCTCTCGGCTGTCAGCCACGACCTGCGTCGCCCTCTGGCCTCGGCCGTCGCGGCGATCGGCGGGCTGCGCGCCGCGCACGGGCTGTCGGCATCCGACCGCGACGAACTCCTCGCGACCGCCGACGAGAGCCTGGCCACCCTGTCGACCCTGGTCACGGATCTGCTCGACGTCAGTCGCGTGCAGGCCGGCGTGCTCGCGGTGTCGGCCGTGCGGATGGATGCCGCGGGCACGATCCTCGCAGCCGTCGACGAGCTGGGTCTCGGCCCGGCGGACGTCGATCTCGTGTTCGATCCCGATCTGCCCTCCGTCCACGCCGACCCGGTCCTGCTGCAGCGGGTGATCGTGAACGTGCTGGCCAACGCCCACCGGCACGCGCCTGAAGGATCGCGCGTGATCATCTCGACGAGCGCGCTCGGCGACCACGCGGAGATCAGGATCATCGACCGAGGCGAAGGCGTTCCTGTGGAGCGGCACGACGAGATGTTCCAGCCCTTCCAGCGGTACGGCGACACCGACAACACGACCGGTCTGGGACTGGGGCTGGCTCTGTCGCGCGGGTTCACCGTCGGCATGGGCGGTAGCCTGACACCCGAGGACACGCCTGGCGGCGGACTCACGATGGTCATATCCCTGCCCCTTGCCACAGGGTCCACCGAGCCGGAGGCGGAATGAAGCTCCTGATCGCCGACGACGATCCTCAGATGGTGCGCGCCCTGCGCATCACCCTGTCGGCGCACGGCTACGACGTCGTGGTCGCGCCGGATGGCGCGGCGGCCATCGCGACAGCCGCGCAGACCCATCCCGACATCATCATGCTCGACCTCGGAATGCCCCGACTCGACGGCATCGAGGTGATCCAGGCCCTGCGCGGATGGACCACCGTGCCGATCATCGTGGTCTCCGGTCGCACGGGGTCGGCAGACAAGGTCGAAGCGCTGGATGCCGGCGCCGACGACTTCGTCACGAAGCCCTTCCAGGTCGACGAGCTGCTCGCACGCCTTCGCGCCCTGTCGCGTCGTTCCGTGCCGGCGGGAGGAGAGTCGACCGTCGCCTTCGGCGACGTGCTCGTCGATCTGGCCGCGAAGACCGTGACGCGCGGCGGATCCCGGGTTCATCTGACTCCGACGGAGTGGCGCATGCTCGAGCATCTCTCACGGCATCCCGGCGCCCTGGTCACCCGACAGGACCTGCTGAAGGAGATCTGGGGCAGCGAGCAGGTGTCGGACTCGGGTTACCTGCGGCTGTACATGTCGCAGCTGCGGAAGAAGCTCGAACAGTCGCCGAGCGAACCGGTTCACCTGCTCACCGAGTCGGGGATGGGCTACCGGCTCGTCCTCTGAGCCGTTCCGCCCTCCTCGCGATAGGTCAACCACGCGAGAGCAGGAGGGAATCCGCCGAATCGTCCTCACCTGGCGCGGTTGACCTGTTCTCGTGCTGAGAGGGAGCGGGGCGGAGGCCGCGAGCGGATGCCTCGGCTACGCCATCGCAGCGTCGATGAGCACCTCGGCGGCGCTGCGCGCCTGCACCGCGACCTGCGGGTCGGCGGAGATGGCTGCTGTGCTCTGCGCTCCCTCCGCGAGGATCGAGAGTTGCGCGGCGAGCGACGTCGGCGCTCCGATCTCGGCGACGAGGCCCGCCATGTACTTCTGGAAAGACGCCTTGTGCTCGCGCACGATCGCCGCGACCTCGGGGTTCGTGCCGCCGAGCTCGCCGAACGCGTTGATGAAGGCGCAGCCGCGGAAGTCGCCGGCGCAGAACCAGTCCTCGAGGTAGCGGTACACGGCCAGCAGCCGGTCGCGGGGATCGGCTCCGGCATCCGCCACCGCTGCCGACAGTGCAGACTCCCACTGCTGGTGCCTGCGCTGCAGCACGGCAGCCACGATGTCGTTCTTCGCGGGGAACAGGGCGTACAGCCTGCGCAGCGACACGCCGGCGGCCGTCCGCAGCTCATCCATGCCCACGGCCGCGAAACCCTTGCGGTAGTAGAGCTCCTCGGCGGCGGCGAGCACCCGCTCCCGTGCATCTTCCTCGGTCATGTCATCAGTGTACTTGACATGAGAACGATCGTTCTCTAGATTGGGATTCATCGCAGCGAGAACGATCGTTCTCGCCGAATCGAGAGGATCGGTATCATGGGTTACATCACCGTCGGAAACGAGAACAGCACCGCCATCGAGCTGTACTACGAAGACCAGGGCGCCGGCCAGCCCGTCGTGCTGATCCACGGCTACCCGCTCAACGGCCACAGCTGGGAGCGCCAGACCCGCGAGCTGCTCGCCCAGGGTTATCGCGTCATCACGTACGACCGCCGCGGGTTCGGCCAGTCCTCGAAGGTGAACGGCGGATACGACTACGACACCTTCGCCGCCGACCTGAACACGGTGCTCGAGACGCTCGACCTGCGCGACGTCGTGCTCGTCGGATTCTCGATGGGCACGGGCGAGCTCGCCCGCTACGTCGCCCGCTACGGCCACGACCGGGTCGCGAAGCTCGCCTTCCTCGCGTCGCTCGAGCCGTTCCTCGTACAGCGCGACGACAACCCCGAGGGGGTTCCCCAGGAGGTCTTCGACGGCATCGAAGCAGCCGCGAAGGGCGATCGCTATGCCTGGTTCACGCAGTTCTACAAGGACTTCTACAACCTCGACGAGAACCTCGGAACGCGCATCAGCCCGGAGGTCGTCGCCGCGAACTGGAACCTCTCGGTCACCAGCGCGCCGGTCGCCGCCTACGCCGTCGTCCCCTCCTGGATCGAAGACTTCCGCGGCGACGTCGAGGCCGTGCGCGCCGCCGGCAAGCCGACCCTCATCCTGCACGGCACGAAGGACAACATCCTGCCGATCGACGCGACCGCCCGCCGGTTCCACCAGGCGGTTCCGGAGGCCGAGTACGTCGAGGTCGAGGGCGCGCCGCACGGTCTCCTCTGGACGCACGCCGACGAGGTCAACGCCGCGCTGACGGGGTTCCTCGCACGCTGACACGCTGACATCCCGTCGCGAGAACAGGTCAACCGCGCGAGATCAGGATGAATCTGCGGATTCCGTCCTGATCTCGTGCGGTTGACCTGTTTTCAGGTCGGGAGGCGCGGGGCCGGAGGCGTCAACAGCTGCGACGCGAGCGAGCGCGCCCGTCGAGATCGCCGACGTTCAGCCGCGCATGGCGACGCCGCGGCGCCAGTACCCCATGAACGCGACCTGCGCGCGGTCGATGCCGAGATCCTTCACGAGGTGCCGACGCAGAGTCGTCACGACGCCGCTCTCCCCCGCGATCCAGAAGTACCGCTCCACCGACGCCGATGCGGGCGCGATCTCCTCGCCGAGTCCCGAGTAGTCGGGAGTCTCCCAGAGCAGATCCTCGCCCTCGAGATCGCGCACCTCGATCGCCGCATCGACGTCACCGAGGTAGGCGAGCACGGCCGGGATGAGTGCGGAGCCGTGCGGGGCACCGGCGAGGCGCGGCAGCCAGGTCACCTCGACTCCGGCGGGCGCCTCGATGTCGAGGACGTCGGATGCTGTCGGCACCTCGATGAACGCGGTGCCGCGCAGGTCGCGCGGAGCATCTTCGAGGATGCGAGCGATGGCCGGAGCCGCCGTCTCATCTCCCGCCAGCAGCACCGATCGGGCCGCGCCCGGTGCGTACTCGGCGCCTCCGTGCTCAGCGGCGGGGACTCCTCGGCGAGGTCCCACGATGAACACGGGCTGGCCGACCTGGGCGGTGCTCGCCCACAGCGACGCGGGTCCGGTGAGGCCCGGCTGCAGGTGCAGCACGAAGTCGACGACCAGTTCGGTGCCGGCATCCACCGTTCTGAGCTCGCGCACCGAGTAGGTGCGCATCGATCCGCGCTCCTCCTCGGGCACCGCGAGATACGAGCCCCACCAGTCGTCGGACTCCCGATCGATCGCGGGGATCGCGTAGGGCTCGGGCGGGAAGACGATCTTGATGCGGGCGTCGAAGACGTCGCCGACAGTGCCGAACTCGTCGAGGTCTTCTCCGCCGAAAGTGACGCGGACGAAGTTCGGCGACAGCCTCTCGACGGCCCGGACCTCGGTGAGCGCGAGCACGTAGGTCGGGCGGGCCTTGGTGGTGGTCTCAGCGGACATGGTGCCTCCCGATAGGTGTGACCAGCGGCTTTCCTGAGACCGGGTCTGTGGTGACGTGGTTGGCGAGGCCGAAGACCTCCTCGACCAGTTCTGCGGTGACGACGTCGCTCGGGGCGCCGGCGGCGTGCACCCGGCCGTTCTTCATCGCGACGATCTCGTCGGCATAGCGCGCGGCCAGGTTCAGATCGTGCAGCACCATCACGATCGTGGTGCCGCGGGCGACGCTGAGGTCGGTGAGAAGATCGAGGACCTCGACCTGGTGTGCGACGTCGAGGAACGTGGTCGGTTCGTCGAGCAGCAGGATGTCGGTCTCCTGCGCCAGGGCCATCGCGATCCAGACCCGCTGACGCTGCCCTCCCGAGAGCTCGTCGACGCTGCGATCGGCCAGATCCGTCGTGCCGGTCGCGGCGAGTGCGTCGGCGACCACCTCGTAGTCGTGCGCCGTCCAGCGCGAGAGCATCTTCTGGTGCGGATGCCGCCCCCGGCCCACCAGATCGGCGACCGCGATGCCCTCCGGGGCGACCGGCGACTGCGGCAGCAGGCCGAGCACGCGCGCGACCTCCTTGCTCGGACGCGCATGCACCGACTTGCCGTCGAGCACGATCTGACCGGCGGTCGGCGACAGCAGGCGAGCCAGCGACCTCAGCAGCGTCGACTTGCCGCATCCGTTCGCGCCCACGATCGTCGTGATGCGGCCGGGCGCGATCTTCAGGTCGAGCCCGTCGATGACCGTGCGGTCGCCGTAGGCGAGAGTGACGGCCTCGGCCGTCAGAGTATGCGCCTCGGTCACAGAGAGCCTCCCGAGCGATTGGTGCGGATGAGCAGGTAGATGAGATACGGGGCGCCGAGCACCCCGGTGATGACGCCGACCGGGTAGCGCTCACCGAACGCGAACTGGCCGATCAGGTCGCCCCCGAGCACGAGCACCGCGCCGACGAGGGCGCTCGGCAGCAGCAGGTTCGCGCCGGGGCCGGTGAGGCGGGCGGCGATGGGCCCCGCCATGAAGGCGACGAACGCGATCGGTCCGGTCGCGGCGGTCGCGAAGGCGAGCAGCGCGACGGCGCCCAGGATGAACAGGATGCGGGTGAGGTTCACCCTCACCCCGAGACCGGATGCCGAGTCGTCGCCGAGCTGCATGGCTCCGAGCCCTCGCCCCTGCAGCAGCATCACGGGCACGACGACCCCGGCCGCGATCGCGAGAGGGATCACCCGCTCCCATGACGCGTTGTTGAGGCTTCCGGTGAGCCACTGCATCGCCGTCTGGATGTCCCAGTTCGCGGCGCGGGAGAGCACGTAGGAGATCACGCTCTGCAGCATCGCCGCGATCCCGATGCCGATCAGGATCAGACGCGTGCCGGCGAAACCGTTCTTGCTCGAGAGGATGTAAATGAGGGCGGCCGTCACCAGCGCGCCGACCAGGGCGAGCGCAGAGACGACGGGGCCGTTCAGCGACAGCACGACGATGCCGATCACGGCCGCGGCGCCCGCGCCGTCGGATATCCCGATGATGTCAGGCGAGGCCAGCGGGTTGCGCAGCAGCGTCTGGAAGCAGACACCCGCGATGCCGAACGCGAGGCCTGCGAGCACGGCGAGCACGGCTCGCGGCAGTCGCAGCTCGCCGACGGTGAAGGAGGCCCCGGGAACGGTCTGGCCTGCGATCACGCGGAACACCTCGTCGGGTGCGTAGAAGGTGTTGCCGAACATGAGCGCACGGAGGAAGAGGATCACCAGCACGACGCCGAGCATGATCGAGGCGATCGCGTGACGGCGGTGCCGTGCCCTGCGACCGGCGATGATGGCCGCGACGCGGTCACGGTCACGGACGCCGCCGGTGCCCTGGGCCTCTCGACCCCTGGGTCCCTGAGTCGGGCCCACGCGCCCCGGAGGCTCCGGGTAGCGCGGAGCGATGCCTGGAGTGGTGCGCGGGGAGCGAAGGGTCACAGCTCACGCACCTTCTGCCGACGCACGATCCAGATGAAGAACGGAGCGCCGATCACCGCGGTCACGATGCCGACCTGGATCTCCTCGGAGGACGGCGCGATGGTCCGGCCCACGATGTCGCTCGCCAACAGCAGCGCGGCGCCTGCGAGAGCCGAGAAGGGCAGCAGCCAGCGGTGATCGGTTCCGATCAGCATCCGGCATACGTGCGGGATGACGAGTCCGACGAACCCGATCGGTCCGGCGACGGCGGTCGCGGCGCCCGCCAGGATGACCGCTCCGAGCGCGGAGACGAGACGGGTGCGGAACACATGCTCGCCGAGGCCGGCGGCCATGTCGTCGCCGAGGGCGAGGGAGTTCATGCCGCGAGCGCTCGCGAAGCAGATGAGCGCGCCGATCGCGAGAACCGGTGCGGTGACGGCGATGCGCGGCCATTCCGCGCCACCCACCCCGCCGACCTGCCACGACTGGAACGACTGCAGCAGATCGACTCGAGGCAGCATGATCGCGCTGATGAGAGAGGCGAAGGCGGCGGAGGTCGCCGCCCCCGCGAGCGCCAGCTTCAGCGGAGTCGCACCCCCGCGTCCGAGAGAGCCGACCGTGTAGACGAAGGTGGCGGCGAGCGCGGCGCCGCCGATGGCGAGCGCCATCTGCCCGTAGGCGTCGGTGAGGCCCAGGAAGGCGATGCCGGCGGCCACCGCGAGAGCGGCGCCGCTGGAGACACCGAGGATTCCGGGGTCGGCGATGGGGTTGCGGGTGACCGCCTGCATGGTCGCACCGGCGAGAGCGAGCGCCGAGCCGACGAGGATCGCGAGCACCGTGCGGGGGACGCGCTTGATGATCGCCGCCTGCGCGATCGTGTCGTCATGCCCGGAGAGCGCCGAGACGATGTCGGCGAGCGACACGGCGCGCACGCCGAAGGACACCGAGAGGATGCTCAGCAGGGCGATCAGGCCGACCCCTGCGAGAAGCCAGAGGGTGCGCACCGCGACCGGGCGCCGCAGACGTGCGACGCCCGGTGCGAATGCTGTCGCAGCGGTCACTGCCCGGTTCAGCCGGCGAGCGGAGCGGCCAGCGCAGCCAGGTAGTCGTCGAGGCCCCAGCCGATCGACAGCGGCGAAGGGTTGGCGGAGGCCGCGAGCGGGGTGGCTTCGCCCAGTGTCGCGATGCGGCCCTCGGCGATCGCGGGGATCTTCGACAGCAGCGGGTCGGCCTGCAGCACGGGGATGACCGACTCGTCGCCGTACACCACGAAGACGTCGACGTCGCTGAACTTGTCGGCCTCCTCCGAGCTCACCGCCTGGTAGAACTCGGTGCTGTCGGCGCTCTCCTCCACGATCGCGGGGAAAGGCAGGCCGAGGTTGTCGTGCAGGTAACCGGGACGGGTGTCGATCGCGTTGTAGAAGCCGATCTGGCTGAGGTCGGACGGGTCGATGTACGAGAACAGCAGCTTCTTGTCGGCCAGCACGCTGTGCGCGGCGAGCGCGGCATCCGCCTCTGCCTGCAGGTCGTCGATCAGCTTCTCACCCGACGTCGACAGGCCGATCGCCTTCGAGTTCATCGCGATCATGTCGTCGATCGACGTTCCCCACTTGACATCTGGATAGGCCACGACCGGTGCGATCTTGGACAGCGTGTCGTACTCCTCCTGCGAGAGGCCGGAGTAGGAGGCGAGGATCACGTCGGGCTTGGTGTCGGCGACGGCCTCGAAGTCGATTCCGTCGGTCTCATCGAACAGCACTGGAGTGTCACCGCCGAGTTCGTCGAGCTTGTCCTCGACCCAGGGCAGGATTCCGTCGCCGTCGTCGTCTCCCCAGGTGACCTTCGCCATGCCGACCGGCACGATCCCGAGAGCGAGCGGCACTTCCTGGTTGGACCAGGCGACGGTCGCGACCCGCTCGGGCTGCTTCTGGATCGTGGTCTCGCCGTAGACGTGCTCGATCGTGACGGGGAAGGTGCCGTCGGGCACGACGCCTGCGGTCTCGGAGGCCGATGCCGCACCGGCTGCATCGCTGTCGGCGGACGGGGTCGCGCAGGCGCTGAGGCTGAGGGCGAGAGCTGCGGCTGCGCCGAGCGCGAGGACACGGGAGATACGCACGAGCGTTCCCTTCGGGTTCTTGAGTCAGGGGGACGTGGCGCGACGCTGCACCGAGGCTTTGGTAAGCCTGGCCTAACCTAACACATCGCCTTAGGCGACCCTAACCCAGTTGCTCGACCCTCTGGAGATCGCGGGCGGATGGCGCCCGAGCCGACCGGGCGTTCGCACACGATTCGGATCGTGCGACATCCCTCCCGGAAACGCAGAACCGGCCGGACCCCGAAGGGTCCGGCCGGTCAGGAAGTCAGCGCGCGCTCAGAGAGCGCGGATGTTCGCCGCCTGCATGCCCTTGGGGCCACGCTCAGCGTCGAATTCGACCTTCTGGTTCTCGCGGAGCTCCTTGAAACCGGAGCCGGCGATTGCCGAGTAGTGGGCGAAGAGGTCGTCCGAGCCGTCATCAGGAGCGATGAAGCCGAAGCCCTTCTCCGCGTTGAACCATTTCACAGTGCCAGTGGCCATGTGTTTCTACTTTCTGTTGAAATGACCGCTTTCGCGATCTGCACCGTGTCGGAACTTTCGACACGCGTACTCGGTCACCGTACCACGGCTGGCTGACAACGAGAACATCGGTGTCCTCATCCGACGAGACGAACGCCGTCGTCGGCCCGAGGAGCACTCCGCTCGACAGCTGTTCGCTGCGCCGCGACGGCGGCTTCGGTGCGCGTGCTGACACCGAGTTTGCGCAGCACGGCGGAGACGTGCACGCTCACGGTCTTCACGCTGATGAACAGCCGCTCGCCGATCTGCCGATTGCTGAGGCCCTCGGCGATCAGATCCAGCACCTGGCGTTCGCGGGCGGTGAGCGCATCGGCATCCGACGATTCGTGCGCGCCGAGCCCGGCGGATGCCATGAACCCGCTGACTTCGCGACGGAGCTGCTCGTGACCGATGCGCTCCGCGTGCGCGGCAGCCTCTGCCAGCAGCCGACCCGCCGTCGCCCTGTCGCCCTCCCGCACCCGCAAACGGGCGAGTTCCAGGCGCAGGACCGAGCGGAACGTGACCGGTACGTCGTCGCCGTCGGCGACGGACAGCGCCGCTTCGAGCCGCTGCGCGGTCGGGTCGAGCAGTGCGAAGAGGATGCCCTCCCAAGCGTCGCCCTGAAGCTGCGGATGCTGGGCCCGCCATGCGGCGCGGATCGCCTCGACCGCCTGAGCGACCTCGACCCCCTGCGCGCGCAGCTGGGCGATGATCCATCCCGACTGCAGCAGCAGCCGGCGCTGGTGGAGCAGCCGCGGGCCTTCGTCGGCGAGCATCTGCACGATCGCTGCGAGCGCGCCCTCGAGATCGCCACTGCTCTCGGCCACCGCCACCGTCATCACGACGATGTCGTACCAGATCTGACGTTCGACGGTCCCCGTCTCACGGAATGCCGGCAGCGATTCCCGCAGGAGCTCGGCGGCCTCCTCGTGCCTCCCGCGCCACGACAGCAGCCGCACGCGCGTCATGGTCGTGTACATGCGGAACACCCGCAGCGTGTTCTGCGAGAGCTCGCGTGCGAGCATCTCCTCCACGCGCTCGATCTCGCCGAGTTCGAGCAGCGGGACCGCCATGTTCTGAGTCATCACCGACCCCGAGGTGCGCTCGACGCCGAAACGACGCGAGCGCGCCAGCCCGTCTTCCGCGAGCGCGACGGCCTCGCGGTAGCGGCCGAGCAGGGTCAGCAGGTCGGAGTAGTTGACGCGATACCGCAGATCGGCCGTCGACCCTCTGGCGAGTGCGCGCGCCTGCTCATACTCTCGGATGCCCTCGGCGAGGTCTCCCCGGTGCGCGCGAGAGGCCGCACGCACGTTGGCCGCGATGGACGACTCGTCGTCCGAACCGGCGCGAGCGGCGAAGGCACCTGCTTCGACGCCCAGCTCATAGGACCGATCGAGCTCGCCGGCGATCATGTATCGGCTTGCGAGGTTGTTGAGAACAGTGGCGCGCAGGCGGTCGTCGTCGACGCGTTCGTCGAGGATCGCCAGAGACTCGTGCAGCAGCGGGATGGCGCCTGGACGGCCGAGGTTCATCGTGTAGTAGGCCTTGTCGCGCAGCAGGCGGGCGTGCAGGCGCGGGTCGACGGTCGTCGGGTCGAGTTCGGACAGAGCGAGAGTCACCACGGCGAGCGCACGTTCGCCGTCGCCGGCGTTGCGCAGAATCGACCCCAGGACGAGCAGCAGATCGAGTCGGGCGATGCCGGCGGACTGCTCGGGATCGGACACCTGCGACCACACTCCGAGCGCAAGTTCGCCGAAGCGCGCGGCGCTGGCGAACGCGAAGCGCGCCTTCGCATGGAGCATCGCGTCGACCGCCGCGGACAGGGCCTTGCGGTCGTCCTGTGCGAGCTGCCAGTGATAGGCGAGGGCTGCCGCGTCGGCGGAGTCGCTGCCGTCGCATTGCGCTTCGAGGGTCTCGGCGTACGTGCGGTGCAGGCGAGAGCGCTCGCCTGGCAGCAGGTCGTCGTGAACCGCCTCTCGCAGCAGCGCGTGCCGGAACCGGTAGCCGTCGTCGATGACGACAAGGATGCCGCTGCGCGTAGCCTCACGCACGGCTTCGTCGAGCCGCTCATCCGCGAAGCCGACGAGCCGCTCGAGCAGCGGATGCGTGAGCGGACGCTCTGCGCCCGACGCGACCTGCACGACCCTTCGGGCGTCGTCGCCGAGTCGATCGAACCGGGCGAGCAGGAGATCGCGGAGCCCGTCGGGGATCGGAGCCGTGGAGCAGCAGGCGATCTCCTCGACGAAGAACGGCACCCCTTCGGCACGGTCGTAGATGCGCTCGAGCGCGCCCTGGCTGAGGGCGTGCCCGGTCACCTGCTCGGCGATCTCGCGCACGGCGTCGATGTCGAGCCGCTCGAGGGCCTCGCGCTCGAGCAGGCGCGCCCGAGTGGCCTCGCCGATGAAGCGGCTCACGGCGTCGCCGCGGCGCACATCGTCGGATCGAGAGGTCAGCAGCAGCATGATGCGCCCCCGGCCCAGTGCACGGAGCAGGAAAGACAGGATGGCCAGCGTGGACTCGTCGGCCCAGTGCAGGTCTTCGACCACGAGGACCTGCGGAGCACGCTCGGCGGCGCACTCGATCAGGCTCGCAATCGCGTCGCGCAGGCGCTCGGGACTGGTGCTCGCACGATCGGCCTGAGGGGCGAGATCGGGAAGCAGCATGGCCAGCGCATCGACACCCGAACCGACGGCGTCGCGGACTCTATCGTCGCCGAGGGTCTGCACGATCGAGCGCAGGATGCCGGTGAGGGGACCGTAGGGCGAACGAGCCGCGCCGAGGTCGAGGCACCAGCCGACATGGATGTCGGCGCGAGTCGCGATGTCGTCGGCGAACTCGCGCAGCAATCGGGACTTGCCGATGCCCGCCTCGCCCTCGATCAACAGCGCAGTGGGCGTTCCTTCGCTCGCACGCTCGAACAGCGCGTGCGCGCGAGCGAGGTCGGAGTCGCGACCGACCATCGGAGCGCTGGGCGCGAACGGAGGCATGCTCTCATCGTGCCACCCCGCGCCGACATCGGGGGTCTGCGGCGTGGTCGGTCCCGTGGCGACGGATGCTGCGGCTCGCGTCGACCGCGCGACAGCGGTCCCGCGAACGGCGTCGGTCGCGGGAACGATGTCGGTCGCGGGAACGATGTCGGTCGCGGGAACGACCCCGTTCGCGGGCAAGGCAGCCAGGGTCAACGGGCGACGGCCGGTTCGCACGGTGTCTGCCGCTGCGCGGCACGACCGCTGCGGCGTCCGAACGCGGCGCCGATGCGGCGCAGCATCCGTCCGATCGGACCCTCCGGCCTGGCCACGATCTGATCCGAGTGCTCGGCGATGAAGCGGTGCAGCTCGGCTCGGCGCGCCAGCTCTTCCTGCTCGAAACGGGTGTACTGGTAATACGGGTGCTCGTACATGGGGTTCTCCTTCTCCGGTACCCCTACATTCCGCTCTGAGGCGGCCCGCCGGCATCCGACACCTTCCCTATCTCTCGCGCGCTGGCTCCCTATCTGCGCGTCGACTGCACGTGAACTCGCCGAGTGCACGGCAGATCGGTGCCGACGTGTCGTGCACTCGGCGACAGGCCGTGCACTCGACCCCGCACGCTGGTGCAGCGATCAGAGACGCAGGACATTCATGCGGGCGGAGGGACGCGATTGCGACGGCGCGAGCACCGCGAGCACGCGCACGAGCGTCAGCATCCACAGCATCCCGAGTCCGATCACGATCGCCTCGAGCGCCGTGACCCCGAACAGCCCGATGGCGAAGCACAGCATGACCGAGACTCCGACGAGGGCGATCAGCCCGATCGTCGTGATCACCAGCGCTCGGGGCGAACCGGGGAACACCCGTGCCGTCGTGACGGCCGCCAGCACGAAGAGCGCGAGCGCGCCGAGGGCGACGATGTTGTGCGCGACAGGCACCCGCTCGAGCGGCAGGAGGCCGATCGCGGCGAGCGCTGCGCCCGTGAGCGCCCAGAGCACGACGATCGGCGCGATACGGGGCAGAGCGTCGTCGCCCAGCATCCGGTGCAGATCTCGGCCGACGTACGAGCCCACGGTGGCGATGATGAGACCGGCGACGACGAGCGTGCCGTTGAACGCCCACGCGCCCGCTCCTCCACCGAGTGTCGAGAAGTTGTGCTCCCACCAACGGGGGTCGGCGGCCGTCGACATCGCGAACAGCGTGCCGAGGGCGAGGAATCCGAACAGGATGCCGGCGAGATCCGCCGTACGCAGGCCGATCCCTGCACCGTATGCGAAGCGCCCTCCCACGGCGGCGACGACCCCCGCCAACACGCCGCCGCCCACCGCTCCCAGCTGCAACCCCTGCAGACCGATGGCGAGGATCTGCAGGGCGAGCAGCGCTCCCATCGCGGTGATCGCGGCGAACACGACCGTCAGAGCGATCGCCGACAGGTTCGAGATCACGCTCTGCCACCGGGGCATCGGCACGGTCTCGCCCCTGTGATGCCGCACGGTGCTGACGACGAAGGCGGATGCCGCGACCACCCCACCCACGGCGGCCACCGGGATGGCGAGCGACTGCGGCCCCGTCAGCGGGCGCGGGTCGCCGATGAGCAGCACGATGCCGGTCACTGCACCCAGGACGAACGACCCGACCGTCGCCCAGACGGCCTCGGTCTCGTTCTGCAGCCGCCACTGCTGCTCCCGGTCGTCCATGCCTCCCATCGAAGCATGCCCGGAGTCCTCCGACCAGCGCGCTCTCTCCGTCCCGCCTGCAGGCTCAGATCCCGTCCGCAGGTCGAAAGCCGGCTTCTGGGCGTGCAGACGGAATCTGAGCCGACGGACGGGACGCGCCAGAGCGGATGCCGCCGCCCGAGTACCGTTGAGCCATGCGCATCCCCGCCGCGATCCGCGCCACCAGGCGCTCTCCGCTGCTCCAGGTCGTGAAGTCGGCTGCAGCGACGATCGCGGCCTGGCTGCTCGCCGGCTGGGTGGTGCCGGGCCAGCTCCCGGTGTTCGCGGCGATCGCCGCCCTGCTCGTGGTGCAGCCGAGCGTGAACCAGTCTCTGTCGAAGGCGCTCGAACGCAGCATCGGCGTGATCGTCGGGGTCGTCATCGCGGTGTCGCTGGGGCTCCTGCTCGGCACGCCGAGCTGGATCGTGCTGCTCGCGATCGTGGTGGCGATGCTCATCGCCTGGGCGTTCCGCGCGACCCCGGGCACCGGCAACCAGGTCGCGATCTCGGCGATGCTGGTGCTGGCGCTGGGCTCGACACCCGACTACGCCTTGGCGCGCATCGTCGAGACCCTGATCGGCGTCGTGATCGGCATCGTCGTGAACGCGCTGATCGTGCCGCCGGTTCTCACCGGCCCCGCCCGGCGCGACCTCGGGCTGCTCGGCGCCGAACTGGCCGCGAGCCTCGATCGTCTCGCCGCCGCGCTCCCCGAACCGCAGACGCCGCAGCGCCTGCAGGAGCTGATGGTCGAGGTGCGTCTGCTGCGCCCGATGAAGGATGCCGCCGCGGCATCCATCGCGGCCGGAGAGGAGTCGCTCACCCTCAACCCTCGGCGCTCGGCGCACCGCGAAGATCTGCGCGAGATGCGCGCGCTCCTCGAGCGGCTGTCGCCGATCGTCACGCAGACGATCGGCATGACCCGCGCCTATTTCGACCACTACGACGACTCGATCGGGCTGGAGCCCGCCGTCACCGCGATCGCCGAGCAGCTTCGCCGCGCCGGCCACGACGTCCGCCTCGCGGTGCAGATCGCCGACGTCGCCCCCGAACCCGACACTCTCACCTCGGTGATCCCGGCCCTGACCGCGCCGCTCGTGGTGAAACCTCCGGCATCCGGTCATTGGATCCTGATCGGATCGCTCATGGAGGATCTGCGGCGCATCCGCGGTGAGCTCGTCGACGAAGACTGAGCCCGACAGCGCTCAGCGGCGCTTGTCGTCGTACATGGCCGCGTCGGCGCGGGCGATGACGGACGCGGCCGTGTCATCCGGGCGCACCTGGGCGACACCCCACGACCACGGATGCGGCGTGAACTCGCGCAGCCTGATCATCAATGCGCGCGCCTCGTCGGCATCCGTCTCGGGCATGAGCATGGCGAACTCGTCGCCGCCCAGCCGCCCGACGAGGTCGGTCGAGCGAGACAGCGACATCCAGTGCGACGACACCGCGCGCAGCACGTAGTCGCCGGCGGCGTGGCCGGCCTCGTCGTTCACGTCCTTGAACTTGTCGAGATCGAGCACCGCGACGCTGAGCGGGCGATCGTGACGCACCGCGCGACGGATCTCGGCCGTGATCTTCGCCTCGAAACCGCGGCGGTTGAGCACACCGGTCAGCTCGTCGGAGTGCGATTCGAGACGGATGCGGTGACGCATGAAGATCCCCGCCTCGAGACACATCCACGTGAACAGTCCGGCGGCGAGCATGTTGACCGGTCCGAGAAGGGCGCCCACACCGGTGAAGGGCCCGAACCAGGTGGCGGCGCCCACCACGACGATGATCGACAGAACACCGACGCGGGCGGTCTTGGCGCCGTAGAACCAGGAGAAGTACATGGCCATGATCGGCAGCTCCTGGAACGCCGCGATCGCGTTCTGCCGCTCATCCGAGAAGCCGAGGTAGTAGACCGAGACGAGAGCGTGAGCGGCGATCAGCGCGACACCGACCCACGGTCGCAGCTCGACACCGAAGAACGCGACCATCGCGAACACCGCGAAGCACGCGAGGGTGGTACCCCCCGACAGCGCTCGTTCGAACAGTGTCAGGTCGTCTTCGAAAATCTCGAAGATTCCGAGCGCTCCGAAGTAGAGCAGCAGAGTCGCCGTGACGACCGAGAACGTCGAAGTCCGCTCCCTGATCGAGCGAAGCCAGCCGAAGCGCAACCAGCGGAGATCCTCCGCGTCGGATGCTCTGATGTCCTGAACGACCATGCATCCTCCCCAGGTGCGCGCCTCTCGTCCAGCCTACTCGGAGCGCTCACACCGCGGGGTATAAGGTGAACCGTGACAAGTCGCGGGCGCGCAGACGCTGCAGGGATCCTCGCCGAGTTCCCCCGCGCGAACATCGTCTTCCAGACGATCGTGAACCTCCGAGAATGGCGCGTCGTGGGGTTCGAGGCGCTCGCCCGCTTCGAAGACGGGGCGCCTCCGCCCCTCCACCTCGACCGGGCCGGATCGATGGGCATCAGAGCAGAGCTCGAGCTTCTCCTGATCGAGCAGGCGATCGAGGCGATGAGCGAGCTTCCCGCCGGGATGTCGGTCACCTTCAACGCCTCCGGGGGGACGATGCTGCGCCCGGAGCTGGCCGACATGCTGCGGGATCTCACCCGCCCGTGGGGGCTGGAGATCTACGAGGGCGCCACGACAGCCGACCTGAGCGCCGTCCGCGAGAGGGTGACCAGCCTCGGCGGCAGCCTTCTCGTCGACGACGCGGGCGCTGTGTGCGCTGACGAGGGACGGATCGCGGTTCTCCAACCGGACGTCGTGAAGATCGATCGCGCACTGTTCTGGCAGGTCGCCGACGACGACGACGCGAAGACCCGGCTCGCCGCCCTTCTGGCCGCGGCCCGCTCCGCCGGAGCGAGCGTGCTGGTCGAGGGTGTGTCCGATGCGGAGCAGGTAGAGCGTGCACGCGAGCTCGGCTCGGACTACGCCCAGGGCTACCATCTCGGCTACCCCGCCTCGGCCTCTCAGATCGGCGAGCTGCTCGCCGATCTACACCGGAGCATCGGGGTGGATGCTCCTGGTCTCTGACCTCCTGCTCGCGCCGCTGTACGAGCGGCGCAGGCGGAACTTCGGGATGATCTTGATCACACCGAGCACGACGTAGATCAGGGTGTTGATCGCGACGAACGTCGCCAGCACGCTGAACCACTCGGTCTGCAGCCATTCCTCGGGCAGCAGGATGCCGGTTCCGACCATCATGAGGAGACCTCCTTCGCGGCGTCGGCTGGCGCCCCGCCGTGATCCACGTGCTTCCAGGTGGCCCTGCGGCCGAAGGCGATCTCGAACACGCCCTTGAGGAATGCGAGGTTCAGGAAGCAGTCGTAGATCAGCTCGGGGAAGATGAGCACGGCGACGAGGCGCGCCCGCCAGCCGCCCTTCCACGCCGTCACGGTGCGCTCGATCGCGAACAGCACACCGATGCCGAGCCAGAACGGGAACCACACCCAGGTGTCCATCGCGAGGATCATGAGCAGGATCAGCGCGAAGTAGCTGAACAGCGCCAGTACGCCGTAGCCGATCGCGATCTGCTGCGCCCAGTACCGCAGCGTCTGCGGGGTCAACCCGTACTCGCCGAGATTCTCGAGAGCGCCCCGCTGCCAGCGCAGGCGCTGAGCCCACAGCATCCGCCACCCCGGCATCAGCTCGGTGACGACCGTGCACGCGACAGGTGAGATCGTCAGGGCCCCGAGCGACTTGAGCGCGATCGTGAGCTCGTTGTCCTCGGTGAGGGCGAAGGTGTCGTACACCTCGCCTTTGATGCCCGGGAGTTGGCTGCCGCGCGCCTCGGCGACCGCGCGCAGGGCTGAGGCGCGGAAGACCGACGCCGTGCCGGTGAGCACGAACACGCGCCCCTTCCTGCGGCGGATCTCCCGCTGGTAGCGGATGTACTCGTTGCGCTGGAACTGACCGAGCAGCCCGTGCCCGTCTTCGCCCTCGAACAGTCCGCCCACGGCCATCAGCGCGCGGTCTTCGGTGAACCGCCGGATCGCCTCGGTGAGGAAGTCGTCGCCGATCTGGCTGTCGGCGTCCATCACCATCACGGTGTCGTTGTCGCCGAGCGTCGGCAGCAGGTTCTGCAGCGCCTGGTTGAGCGCGCCGCCCTTCTTGTGCGTGTTGCCGACCGTCTCGAAGACGTCGACGCCGTGTTCCTTGGCGACCTGCACCGTGCGGTCGGTGCAGTTGTCTGCCACTACGAGGATGCGGTCGGGCGGTGTGCTCTGCTGCATGAGCGAGACGAGGGTCGCGGGGATCGACTTCTCCTCGTTGTGAGCCGGGATCAGGACCGTCACGGTCACCTCTCCCGCGAACACGCCGCGCGTGCGCTCCATCACCGTGCGCGGCGCGAGGGTCAGTTTCGTGACCTCGGTGCCGGCCTTGCGGTAGCGGCTGGCGACCACGCGTTCGCTGATCACCACGAAGAGCACCATCAGCAGCGCAAGCCCGAGGGCTGCCGCCATGACCCCGAGGTTCGGCAGCTCGGCGCTGTACATCAGCTGCCAGATGCCGGCGAGCGTCAGATGCACCGGGTCCCACAGGGCCGGCGGATCGGTGACGACGATGCCCCAGACCAGCAGCCCCGCACCAAGAAGCACGACGAAGATCACCGCCAGTCCGACGGACCTCTGAAAGAACCTGCTCACTGCGAACCCCTCCACATGACGCGTCTGCGCCCTCCCTCACACGCAACCCTCCCACGTCTCGTGCGGGCGGCCGTTCGAATCGCACAGATCGGGCCATTCATGCGCAGGAAACGCCGTCCACGCGACCCGAGGCGAATAGCCTGGACGGATGACGCTCGAAGAAGCCCTGGCCGAGCTCGCCGCGCTCGAGGACCCGAAGGTGCGGGCGGCGAACGAGAAGCGCGGCGACGATCACGGCATGAACCTCGCCAGGCTGCGAACGCTGGCGAAGAAGATCAAGACCTCACCTGAGCTGGCTCGAGAGCTGTGGGCGACCGGCGAGACACCGGCACGGCTGCTGGCTCTGCTGATCTGCTCTCCGCGGCAGTTCGAGGCATCCGATCTCGACGAGATGCTTCGCGAACCGCAGCCGCCCAAGGTCAACGACTGGTTCGTGAACTACGTACTGAAGAAGACGCCGCTCGCCGAAGAGCTGCGCGAGGGATGGATGGGCGATCGGGACGACACCGTCGCCGCGGCGGGCTGGTCGCTGACGTCGGTGCGCGTCGCGAAGTCTCCCACGGGGCTCGACCTCGACGCCCTTCTCGACGAGATCGAGCGGGACATGAAAGATGCTCCATCGCGCAAGCAGTGGGCCATGAACGAGACGCTCGCGACCATCGGCATCCACCACCCGAGCCTGAGAGCCAGGGCTCTCGACATCGGCGAGCGCCTGCAGGTGCTCGCCGACTACCCGACCGCGCCCGGCTGCACCTCGCCGTTCGCACCCGCGTGGATCGGCGAGATCGTGCGTCGCCAGGGCTGAGTCGAGGCGCTCACGGGGTGTCGCCGACCGCGTGCGGCCGGGGCACGGCGAGCATCGCTCCGGTGTCGGTGAACTCCTGCTGGATCTCTTCGTTGTGCTTGTAGGTGAGCAGGCTGACCACGATCGCCGCGACGAACGCGAGCACGAATGCGGGGAGCAGCTCGTACAGCCCGGTGTTCAGCGCCTTCCAGATGAACACCGTCGCAGCGCCCACGAACATGCCGGCGAGCGCGCCCCAGTTGGTGAGCTTGCGCCAGAACAGGCTCAGCAGGATGATCGGGCCGAACGCGGCGCCGAAGCCCGCCCAGGCGAACGACACGAGTCCGAGGATCGAGTCGTTCGGGCTGATCGCGAGGACGATCGCCACGATCGCGACGACGAGCACCGCGAGCCGCCCCATCAGCACGAGCCGCTTCTGCGAGGGAGGCGTCTTGCGCGCCACCTTGTAGAGGTCTTCGACGAGGGCGGACGAGCACACCACGAGCTGGCTCGAGACCGTGCTCATGATCGCCGCGAGCACAGCGGCGAGAACGAGGCCGGCCACGAACGGATGCAGGAGAGTCTGCGACATCAGCAGCACGACCGTCTCGGGATTGTCGAGCTCGATGCCGCGCTGCGCCATGTACGCGATGCCGACGAGGCCCGACACCACGGCGCCCAGCATCGACACCACCATCCACGAGATGCCGATGCGGCGAGCGCTCTTCGCCTCCTGCGGGGTGCGCAACGCCATGAAGCGCACGATGATGTGCGGCTGACCGAAGTAGCCGAGCCCCCAGGCCAGCGCCGACACGATCGCGAGGATCGTCCCGCCGGTGACGGCGGTGCCCCCGAGCAGCGAGAGGTGTCCGGCACCCGCGGTGTCGGCGATGAGCGTGCTCGTCTCGCCCAGTCCGCCGATCGCGATCACGGCCGCGACCGGGACCACGACGAGCGCGATGACCATCATCAGGCCCTGGACGACATCCGTGAGAGACGCACCGAGGAAGCCGCCGAACAGCGTGTACAGCAGCGTGATCGCGCCGACCAGGAGCATCCCGAACATGTAGTCGCCGTTGAAGGAGCTCTCGAAGAAGACACCGGCGGCGACCATGCCCGAGGAGATGTAGAGCGTGAAGAAGACCAGGATGATGAGGCCTGAGGCCACCCGGAGCGAGCGGGTCGAGTCGCGGAGGCGGTTCTCGAAGTAGCTCGGAATCGTGATCGAGTTGCGCGAGACCTCGGTGTACGCCCGCAGGCGGGGCGCGACCAGACGCCAGTTCAGGTAGGCGCCGATCGTGAGACCGATCGCGATCCACGCCTCGATGAGACCTGCGGCGTAGATGGCGCCGGGAAGGCCCATCACCAGCCACCCCGACATGTCGGCCGCACCCGCGCTGATCGCCGCGACCCACGGCGGCAGGTTGCGCCCGCCGAGCATGTAGTCCTCGTGATCGTCCGTGCGCTTGAACGCGATGTAGCCGATGAGGAGCATCCCGGCGAAGTACACGCCGAGCGCCACGTACATGAAGATCTGATCGGACATCGTCGTCCCTCCTGTGCGGCGCAGGTCACCGCATCCGTGCTCCGATGGTGTCAGAGACGGATGCCGGCGCCAACCCTCTGCGCGGCGCGGCGTGCACAGGCGCTGGCTACGCTGAGGCCATGAGCACGCACATCGCCGCAGAGCCCGGCCAGATCGCCCCCATCGTCCTCTTCCCAGGTGACCCGCTGCGGGCCCGGTGGATCGCGGAGACGTTCCTCGAGGACGCCGAGCTGTACACGCAGACACGGGGGATGCTGGGCTTCACCGGCACCTGGAACGGCCACCGGGTCTCGGTGCAGGGCTCTGGCATGGGCCAGCCGTCGATGGCGATCTACGCGAACGAGCTGTTCGACTCCTACGATGTGCAGACCATCGTCAGGGTCGGCTCATGCGGCGCGCTGACGGAGAAGCTGAAGGTGCGCGACATCATCATCGCCAACGGCGCATGCACCGACTCGGGCATCAACCGCGTGCGGTTCCACGGACTCGACTACGCCCCCGTCGCCGACTTCCCGCTGCTGCGGGCCGCGGTCGAGGCGAGCGAGTCCGAACCGCTCGAGTCCGCCGTGCACGTGGGACTGCTGTTCTCGAGCGACCAGTTCTACAGCACACGACCCGAGCTGACCGAGCCGTTCGTGCAGCACGGGGTGCTCGGCGTCGAGATGGAGACGAGCGGGCTCTACACACTCGCGGCGTACTACGGCCGACGGGCGCTGAGCATCTGCACCGTCTCCGATCACATCATCACCGGCGAGGAGACGACCGCGCAGGAGCGCGAGCAGACCTTCGGCGACATGATCCGCATCGCCCTGCAGGCGGCGACAGCGGTCTGAGCGGCACACCCCTTCCGCTCTCGCGGTTCACGCCGAGGTCAGGACGGATGCCGGCACGGAACCGGGCATAAGGGATGATCGAAGGATGCTCCTCGACCACACCTCCCTGCCTGACGGCTCCGATGCGGATGCCGTCTATCTGGCGTTCGTCGAGTGGGCGGAGGCCACGGGCATCAGCCTGTACCCGGCACAGGACGAAGCGGTCATCGAGATCGTCTCGGGCAACAACCTCATCCTGTCGACCCCCACCGGCACCGGAAAGTCGCTGGTCGCGGTCGCCGCGCACTTCGCCGCGATGATCGACGGCCGCCGCAGCTACTACACCGCTCCGATCAAGGCGCTCGTGAGCGAGAAGTTCTTCGCGCTCGTCGACATCTTCGGAGCGGCGAACGTGGGCATGATCACGGGGGATTCGTCCGTGAACGCCGACGCTCCGATCATCTGCTGCACCGCCGAGATCCTCGCGAACCTGGCGCTGCGCAAGGGCGCGGATGCCGAGGTGGGCCAGGTCGTGATGGACGAGTTCCACTTCTACGCCGACCCCGATCGCGGCTGGGCGTGGCAGGTGCCGCTGCTCGAGCTGACGCGGGCGCAGTTCATCCTCATGTCGGCCACACTCGGCGACGTCACCGAACTCGCCGCCGACCTCACGCGGCGCACCGGGCGGGACACGGCATCCGTCACGGGCGTCGAACGCCCGGTGCCGCTGCACTACTTCTACGAGCTCACGCCGATCCACGAGACCGTCGAAGACCTGCTGAGCACCGGCCAGGCGCCGATCTACGTCGTGCACTTCTCGCAGGCCGCCGCCATGGAGCGCGCGCAGGCGCTGTCGAGCACGAAGATCGCCACGCGCGAGCAGCGCGATCAGATCGCGGCGCTGATCGCAGAGTTCCGGTTCACCACCGCCTTCGGCAAGACGCTCTCGCGATTCCTGCGCGCGGGCATCGGCGTGCATCACGCGGGCATGCTGCCGAAGTACCGGCGACTGGTCGAACAGCTCGCCCAGCGCGGGCTGCTGCGGGTCATCTGCGGCACCGACACGCTCGGCGTCGGCATCAACGTGCCGATCCGCACGGTGCTGCTCACGGCGCTGACGAAGTTCGACGGCACGCGGATGCGTCAGCTCAACGCGCGGGAGTTCCACCAGATCGCCGGGCGAGCGGGCCGCGCGGGCTACGACACCGCCGGCACCGTGGTCGCGCAGGCTCCAGAGCACGAGACCGAGAACGCGGCGGCCATCAAGAAGGCCGGCGACGACCCCAAGAAGAAGCGCAAACTGATCCGCAAGAAGGCCCCTGACGGCTTCGTGTCGTGGGGCGAGCCGTCGTTCCGCAAGCTGATCGATGCGGTGCCCGAGACCCTCACCTCGCACATGCAGATCACCAGCGCGATGATGCTCAACGTGATCGCCCGCGGCGGCGACGTGTTCGGCAACATGCGCTCGCTCATCTACGACAACCACGAGCCGCGTGCGCGTCAGCGCGAACTCGCCCTGCGGGCGCTCGGCATCTACCGCACTCTTCTCGAATCCGGGGTCGTGGAGCAGACGGATGCCGGGGACATCCGCCTCACGGTCGACTTGCAGCCGAACTTCGCGCTGAACCAGCCTTTGTCGCCGTTCGCTCTGGCGGCCTTCGATCTGCTCGATCCCGACTCGGCCGGATTCGCTCTCGACATGATCTCGATCGTCGAGTCGACCCTCGACGATCCGCGCGCGGTGCTGGGGCAGCAGGAGTTCCTCGCCCGTGGCGAGGCAGTGGCCGAGATGAAGCGCGAGGGCATCGAGTACGACGAGCGCATGGAGCTGCTCGAGCAGATCACCTATCCGAAACCCCTCGACGAGCTGCTCGGCGCGGCGTTCGAGACCTTCAGCGCCGCCCAGCCCTGGATCCGCGACTTCGAACTGCACCCCAAGTCGGTCGTGCGCGACATGTACGAGCGGGCCATGTCGTTCGGGGAATATGTCGCGTACTACAAGATCGCCCGCTCCGAGGGCGTGGTGCTGCGCTACCTCTCCGACGCGTATCGGGCAGCCTCGCAGACGATCCCTGAAGAACTCAAGAACGACGATCTGCGCGACCTCATCGAATGGTTGGGCGAACTCGTGCGGCAGGTCGACTCGAGCCTCCTCGACGAATGGGAGGAGCTCGTGGCGGGAGCTGGGTCCCTGAGCCTGTCGAAGGGTCATGACGACGAGCCGATCGTCCCGCCCGCCCCCAAGCGCCTCACGTCCAACGTGCGCGCGTTCCGCATCCTGGTGCGCAACGAGCTGTTCCGCCGCGTGCAGCTCGCCGCCCGCGAGGACGTGGATGCTCTCGCCGATCTCGATCCGTCGTTCGGGGCCGCGGGGTGGGATGCCGCGCTCGACGCGTACTTCGCCGAGCACGACGAGATCCTCACAGGTCCCGACGCCCGCAGCTCGCAGCTGCTGCTGATCACCCAGGGCGCCACCGCGTGGACCGTGCATCAGATCATCGACGACCCCGCCGGCGATCACGACTGGCGCATCTCGGCGACCGTCGACCTCGCTGCATCCGATGAGGAGGGTGCCGCGATCGTCACCGTGACGGGAGTCGGGCAGCTGTGACCCTCCGGCTCGCGTAGCGGTCCGGGCCGAGCGAGCGCGTAGCACTGCCGAAACACGGCGGGACTAGCGTGAAGGCCAGCCCCGACCAGGAGGAGTCCGACAATGCAACTCGCCACCGCTTTCGCGGCTTCCTTGCCTGACTGGCTGATCGACGAGCTTCCCGATGTGCCTCGGCGGCTGCCCTCCGTCGAAGAGCGGATGCGGCTCGTCAACGACCTCGCCGATCGCAACTGGCGAGCCGGCAACGGCGGGCCGTTCGCCGCGATCGTCGTCGACGAGGCGAGCGGAGAGCTCGTGTCGGTCGGGGTCAACGTCGTGCTGAGCTCCGGCCTGACCGCCGCTCACGCCGAGGTCACGGCATTGAGCCTGGCGCAGCGGGCGCTCGGCCGCTGGGATCTCGGCGCCGATGGTGCCGACCTCTCGCTGATCGTCAACTGGCGGCCGTGCGTGCAGTGCTACGGCGCGACGATGTGGAGCGGCGTCCGCTCGCTCGTCGTCGCCGGCGAGGGCGCTCTGCTCGAAGAACTCACCGGATTCGACGAGGGACCGGTCGTCGAGGACTGGGCGCAGCAGTTCGAGGACCGCGGCATCCGCGTGACCATCGGCGTCGGTCATGACGATGCCGTCGCGGTGTACCGCGCCTACGGCGCGAGCGATTCCGTCGTCTACAACGCGCGGGGAGCAGTCGAGTAGACGCCCCCTCTACACGCTCTTCTGCGAATGCATGCCCATGCGCGCGAGCACGACGTCTTCAGCGATCTGGACGACGTTGTAGAGGACGAGAGAAGCCGCTGTGACGGCGACGACCGACGCCCAGAGGGCGGTGAACTGCGCCTGCGGCACGAATCCACCGATGGATCCGCCGATGCCGCCGCCGACGGCGAGCCACTCTGCGAGCAGCGCCCCCGTGATGGCGCCGGGAACCGAGATGCGCACGGCGGCGAAGAACGCCGGCAGCGAGGAGGGCATCGCGACCTTGCGGAGCTTCGACCAGGCTCCGCCGCCGTAGACCTCGACGAGGTCGTTCATCTGCGGCGGGGCCGACCTGAACCCCAGGGAGATGTTCACGAGCGCCGGGAACAGCACGACGATGCCTCCGATGACCGCGATCGTCAGCCAGCCGCGCTGAAAGATCATGATGATGACCGGCGCCATCGCGATGAGCGGCACCGACCGCAGCAGCATCGCGAGCGGCATCAGCGCGTGCTCGATCCCCCTGCTGAGCTGGAACACTCCTGCGCCGATGACGGCGACCACCAAGCCTGCGACGAACCCGATGAACGCATGACCGAGAGTCACGGCGAGGTTGCCCGCGATGAGCGCGCGATTGGCCTCCGCGGCCGGCACGGTGACGAAGAAGTTCCACACGTCGACAGGCCCTTTGGCGATGAGCGGCGAGATGCGGAAGATCGCCAGCACACCCACCCAGAGCACGACGACGGTCACGAGAGTGAGCGCGAACGTCAGCAGACTCCCGCCCAGGGCGCTGAGCACCCCGCGCGCAGCCGCGCGGCGGACGTCTCGGCTCAGATCGCTGCGATCCGGCGAGGCCCGCTGCTGTTCCTGAGCTGCGGTCAGCGTGGTCATGCTGCTCCTTTCGACCACGGCGCGACGGCGCGCGCAATGGCTCCGACCAGGGCGAAGCCGACAAGCGCGACAGCCCCGCTGGCGAGCGCGAGAGCCCACACCACGGGGGCGTTCGAACCCTGCTGAGCCAGAGTCATGGCGATGCCGACGCCGGTCTCGATCTTGCCGAAGAACTCCCCGAGCACAGCACCGAGGAAGGCGGCGGGGACGGCGATCTGCAGGGCGCCGAGAATCGCCGGCAGCGCCGCGATGAGACGCACTTTGACCAGCTGCGCGAGACGGCCCCCGCCGTACACTGCGATCAGGTCGAGGCTCGTGCGATCAGCTGATTTCAGTCCCAGAAGCGCACCCACGACCGTGGTGAAGAACACCGAGAGCGCCGCGAGCAGCACGGCCGTACCGCTCGGCTCGCCAGGCTTGGGGAACGGGATCATGACGATGGCCAGCATCCCCACCGCGACGATCGGGATGCAGTAGGTGATGATCGCGAGCTGCATGGCGACGCCCTCGAGGCGGGGGACGACGAGCACGATGCCCGCGAGGATCAACGCGATGCCGTTGCCCCAGAGGTACCCGATCCCGGCCTCTGCCAACGTGACCGAGAAGTTGCGCCAGTAGAACTCCCAGCCGCTCTCGGCGTAGCTCGCCACGACCTCGAACGGTGTGGGGATCGGGCGCGCACCGGTCGGCGCAACGTACACGGCAGCGATCACCCACCACAGGATGACGATCCCGACGCCGCCGATGAGTCCGGCGAGCCAGGCGGGAAGCGCGATGCTCTGCCACCGCACCGGCCGGCCTCGCCGAAGCGCGCCAGGCGCACCCCCGGACTGCGACTCGGGCGAGCCGTCCGCCTGCACCCTCTCAGTGGTGGTCATCCGCGGCGGCTCCTCCCTCGCCGAACAGCAGGTCGGACGCCTCGTCCACATACGCGTGGAACTCGGGGGTCCGCAGCATCTCGGGTGTCCGCGGACGCGGCAGGTCGATCTTGAGCACCTTCTTGACGCGACCGGGTCGCGGGCTCATCACCGCTACGTAGTCCGAGAGGAAGATCGCCTCCGAGATGCCGTGCGTGACGAGTAGGGTCGTCGCGGGCTTCTCGGTCCAGATGCGCAGCAGTTCGAGATTGAGCTTCTGCCTGGTCATGTCGTCCAGCGCGCCGAACGGCTCGTCGAACAGCAGCACCTCCGGCTTGAGGATCAGCGATCGGGCGATCGAGACGCGCTGTCGCATACCGCCCGAGAGCTGCGAGGGCTTGGCCTTCTCGAAGCCCTGAAGACCTACGAGCGCGATCATCTCCGCGACGTAGTCCTTGTCGACCGGGAGCCCCGCGATCTCGAACGGCAACCGGATGTTGCTGACCACGCTGCGCCACGGAAGCAGCGCCGAGTCCTGGAACGCGATGCCGAGCCCGCTCTCGGCGCGGAGCTCCTTCGGGCTCTTGCCGTCGACGCGGGTCGTGCCGCTGGTCGGGGTCTCGAGGCCCGCGAGGATCCGCAGGATCGTGGACTTGCCGCATCCCGACGGTCCCAGCAGCGACAGGAACGAACCCTGCTCGGTGTGCAGATTCGCGTCGGCCAGCGCGGCGACGCTCTTGCGCCCTGAGGCGAACACCTTGTTCAATCCCGAGATCTGCAGTCCGGTTCCCAGGACATCGCCCTGAGAACCGGACTGCACGGCATCCGTCGTGAGGATCGGCTGCGTCATGGTCGAGCTCCGATCAGCCCGCGTATGCGATCAGCTCGGGGTTCTCCTTGTAGACCTCGTCCAGGAGCGAGATGTCGAACAGATCCGACGCCTTCAGCGTGATGCCGGCACCGGCCAGGCTCTTGATCGTCTCCTTCTGGAGGGCGTCCGAGATCGTGAACAGGCCGTTCTCGGCCGTCTCGTCCGAGACCACGAGCTGCTCGGCCTGCACGGTCGCGCCGGCGATGGAGTTGTCGAGGTTGAGGTCGAGGTCCTTGCCGTATTCGCTCACGGCGAGGTTCGCCCCGGCAGCGGGATCGTTCACGGCGTCCGTCCAGCCCTTGATCTCTGCGACCAGGAAGGCCTTGAGCTTCTCGCGGTCGTTCTTGATCGCGTCATCCGTCACCGTCACGGTCTCGGCGACGAACGGCAGGCCGTTGTCGGCGAACGGGAGGTTCGTGACCTCGGTGCCGGAGGCTGCGACCGTGATCGACTCGTTCGTGAGATAGGCGATGAAACCGTCGACCTCGCCGCTGATCAGGGGCGCCGGGTCGTACTGGACCGGCACGATGGTCAGCTCGGACTCGTCGATGCCGTTGGCTGCGAGCAGAGCCTTGAACAGCGCGCTGTTGGAGTCCTGCACGCCGATCTTCTTGCCGATCAGATCCTTCGGCGTGGCGATGTCGGCGCCGCCCGCCAGCGACAGCACGGTGAACGGGTTCTTCTGATAGGTCGTGGCGATGATCTTGAGCGGAGCGCCTTCTGATGCCACGACCGAACCGATCGAGACGGCATCCGAGAGCGCGACATCCGCACTGCCGGAGATGAGCTCCGCCGCGCCGGTCGAAGGTCCGGGCACCAGAGTCACCGTGCCGAGTCCAGCGTCGGTGTAATAGCCCTTCGAGTCCGCGAAGAACTCACCCGAGAACTCCTCGTTCTTCACCCAGCTGAGCTGGACGGTCAGGTCTCCGAGACCGGCATCCGAGTCCGCCGAGGAGCCGGCCGTAGCCGGGTCTGCGCCTGATGCGCACCCCGCGAGCGCAGTGGCGGCGATGGTCGCAGCAAAGGCCGCGGAGAGGACGCGCAACGCGCGCCGAGAGAGAAGTGAGGTCATGTGCTGTGCTCCAGGGTGCAGACGATCGGGTGGACAGGCGCAGCATGATGCCTCGTGAACTGCGCTGTTCCAGACGGTAGGCGATGGAGATTTCGGTCGCAGGGGTCTCGTGTTTCGGCCCGATTACGTTTCTGCCGATGGCCGCTGAGCCTGCCACGCGGGACATCCGTGCCCCGTCGTCACGTCTGGATCGCTCTCACCGCTCGTCGTCGTCCGCGCAGGCGGTCGGCCAGCGGCAGAGGATCGAACAGCACACCGAGGCCGCAACGCCGCAGCACCGCGTGCACGCCCAGGCAGATCGCGATCACGATCGACGTCAGCACCAGCGGCTGCACCGCCTCGATCACCGGTGTCGTGCGGATGCCCGTCGCACGGATACCCGCGTCGATCAGTGCGAGCGGGATCATGTGCAGCACATAGATCGGCAGCGTTCGCCGTCCGACCCACCTCAAGGGTCGGGCGATCGCTCCGGCGCGCCGATCGAGCACGGCGCACGTCGCCACTCCGAAGGCCACTGCGACCACCGACAGCATCGGCCACACGCCCGGCCATTGCCTCATGCCGAGTACGCCGACGGCGGCGGCGCACACGGTATATGCCGCTCCGAGCATGAACGGGTGCAATGGCCGCGAGCTCCTCGCGAACGCCTCGACCGTGCCTCGAAGACGCATCCCCGCGAGGAAGAAGAACAGGTTCTGCACCACCTGCCAGAGGTTGCCGAGGTCGGGCAGGACTCCGGATGCCGCGGCCGCCGACGCGACGAAGGCGATGGGCAGCAGCACCGGCGTCGGCACCTGCCGTGTCAGCCGGGCGATGAGGAGGTACGCGGCGAGGGCGAGGAGGTACCAGAGGTTCGTCGGGCTGACGGTCAGCTGCGCCAGCAGTTCGCCGGCATCCGACGCCCTGGCAGTGTCGAAGTCGGGGGTCAGTGCGAGCACGAAGGTCTGGATGAGCACCCAGATGACGTACACCGAAGCGAGACGCGCTGCTCGGCGCCGCCAGCTCGCTCCGTCGATCGCGGTCACGGCGCGTCCGGCGAACATTCCCGAGATCAGGAAGAACAACGGCATCCGCAACGGAAGCAGCTGCGCGTTCACCGTCGACCAGACATCTGTGACCGCACCGGCGCCCGGCATGTCGATCGCCTGCTTCGTGACGACGTGCCACAGCACCACGAGGATGATGCACACGCCCTTCGCGACGTCGGGCCAGCCCTCGCGAACCTTCGTTGTCACCGCCGCGCACCGGCTGCGTGCGCGCGGGCACCGCGTCTCGTCTCGCTCGCCGGCACCCGCCCGCTCGACGACCGGAGCTCCCCGGTCGTCGAGACCGCCGCGCGCACGAGCCTGTCCATGAGCTCGGGGTACGACACCCCGGCCGCGGCGAACATGCGCGGCGCCTGCGACGCCGCGGTGAGTCCCGGCATCGTGTTGACCTCGTTCAGCACCGGCCCCGCGTCGGCGAGGAAGAAATCCATGCGTGCGACACCGGCGCAGCCGAGGGCATCGAACATCGTCACCGCGGCGCGCGACAGCATCCCGGTCTCGGCCGCCGTCAACGCAGCGGGCACGGTGAAGCGCGCGCTGCCGTCGTACTTCATCGCCGTGTCGAACAGGCCAGCCGCGTGGATCTCCAACGGCGGAGCCGCCCAGCGCACGCCGCCCGCTTCGCGGATCACCGCCACGTCGATCTCCCTCCCCCGCATGACCTCCTCGATCAGGATCCGGTCGTCGAATCGGGCGGCGGTGCGCAGGGCATCGAGAAGTTCTCCCGGCTCGCGCACCAGGCTCACGCCGTAGCTCGATCCTGCCGAGACGGGCTTGACGACGACCGGCGCCTCGAACTCCACGTCGCCGATCGCCGAGGAGGAGATCACGAAGCCCGGCGCAGTCGCGATGCCCGCGTCTCTCGCGACGAGCTTCGTCGCGTGCTTGTCCATCCCGATCGCGCCAGCCCGAGGCCCCGACCCCACCACGGGCACGTCCGCCAATGCGCACAGCGCGGCGAGCGCGCCGTCCTCCCCGAGTGCGCCGTGCACGGCGGGGAACACGACGTCGGCCCAGGCCAGCAGCGGCATCGCCGCAGCCAGCGACCCGGCCGGGGAGGCGTCCGGCGCGGCATCCCACACCCCGTCCCTCCCGATCGTCACCGTCCGCACATCGTGATCGGTTGCACGCAACGCCTCCGAGACAGCCGCGGCCGAGGCGAGAGAGACCTCGTGCTCCGAGTTCCGTCCTCCGCCGATGACCAGCACCCTCATGCTCTGCTCCTCTGCACGCGCGGGCCGATGCCCGTCACGATCGTGTGCGGGATCGTCTGCGCCCAGCGTGCCCATTCCTGCACGCTGGGCACGGCGCCGCCCTCCGGCCCGAACAAGGTCGCGGTCGCTCCCCGCGGGAACGCCCGGTCTCCGGTGTCGACGACGATCTGATCCATCGACACCCTTCCGACGATCGGATGCCGAGACCCCCCGATCTCGACACCCGCCCCCTCCGACAGCTCCCGCGGGATCCCGTCCGCGTAGCCGACGCCGATCACGCTGAGATTGGTCTCATGCCGCGTGACGTATGTTTCCCCGTACCCGACTGAGGTGCCCGCCCGCACCAGCGACGAGTGCACGACGGATGCCGTCAGTCTCGACGCCCCGTCGAGCGAGACCGTGCCGGATGGGTCGATCCCCACGAGCCCCGCCCCCACCCGGACGAGGTCGAAGTGCGTCGACGGGTCGGTGAGCGCGCCGGCGGTCGCCCCCAGATGCACGAGCAGCGGCCCGAAGCCTGCACGCAGCACGGCGTCGCGCGCATGCCGCATCCTCAGCACCGCCGCCGTGTTCGCGCGGGGATCGGCCTCGTCGGCACGGGGCAGATGCCCCATCACTCCGACGGCCTCGATGCGTCCCTGAGCCGCGCGCGCCACCCTCAGCAGCTCGGCCCAGTCTTCGACCGGGCACCCGCCGCGCGACATCCCGGTGTCCATGTGCAGGTGCACGCGGACGGGCGTCATCGCGTCGGCCGCGAGCTGTCGCAGCTCCTCGACCGAACCCACGGCGACGTCGACACGATCGCGGGAGACCTGCACCGCGTCGACACCGGCCGGGTTCAACCAGGCCAGGATCGGCACGTCGAGGCCCGCGTCTCGCAGCTCTGCCGCGTCCGCCGCATCCGTCACCCCCAGCCATTCGGCGCCTGCGGCGACGGCCGCGGTCGCGACGACCACCGCCCCGTGGCCGTAACCGTCGGCTTTCACGACGGCCATGATGCGCGCGTCGGTGGTCGAGCGCACGCGCTCGACGTTGGCCGCGATCGCCGAGGGGAGCGTGGTGAGCGTGGGCGCGTGCAGGCGTGACAGGCGCGGGGCGAGCAGAAGGGTCATCGCTGGGTCCTCGGGTCGGCAGTGGGGTCGTCGTACATGGGCGGACAGCCGTTCGCGGGTGCGCTCGGACGCAGCTCGAAGTGCCAGGGCTCGTTGCCGTAGATCTGGCAGAGGCCGTACTCGGCGCCGTTGCGCGAGAGCCAGTCCTGCCCGGCCACGGGGCCGAGGTCGACCGCGTCTCCCGAGACGTGCTCCGAGCGCTCGGGCGTCGCGACCCAGCGCGACGCCTCCTCCGCCGAGCCGTACCGTTCGACGGCGTCCGCCAGCAGCTCCTCCTGATACTCGGCCGACCGCCAGCCGCTGTTGACGTGCAGGCGCACGCCGTCCTGCTCGGCAGCGGTCGCGGCGTTCCGCACGGCGGCGAGCAGCGCGGGGTCGAGGTTCGAGACCGCCGGGGTGTCGGCGAACACCGAGATCTGGTCGGCTTCGTCGATCTTGCCGTCGTCTTCGCCGACCTGCCCGTCACTGAGCGGGGCTCCGACGGTCGCGGAGGCGGGCGATGACGTCTGCTGGCCGATCAGGATGATCGAAGTGATCACGATCGCGGCGAGCAGCGAGACACCGATCGTGGCGGTGACGCGTCGCTGTCTGAGTGCGCGGCTGTTGTTCATGCTTCCAGTGAAGAAGGGAGCATGTTGCGACGGCGTATGCGCTTTTTCATACACTCCCGATATGCCCGGGTGCGTATGCTCGGAACCCATGAGAGTGCTGATCGTCGAGGACGAGCCTTACCTCGCCGAGGCGGTTCGCGATGGACTGCGTCTCGAGGCGATCGCTGCCGACATCGCCGGCGACGGCGACACCGCCCTGGAGCTGCTGAGCGTCAACTCCTACGATCTCGCGGTGCTAGATCGCGACATCCCCGGCCCCTCCGGCGACGACGTCGCCCGTTGGATCGTCGCCTCCGGCAGCGGCATCCCGATCCTCATGCTCACCGCCGCCGATCGTCTGGATGACAAGGAGACCGGTTTCGAGATCGGCGCCGACGACTACCTCACCAAGCCCTTCGAGCTCCGCGAGCTCGTGCTGCGTCTGAGGGCGCTCGACCGGCGCCGTCAGCATGCACGCCCTCCCGTACTCGAGGTCGCCGGTCTGACCCTCGATCCCTTCCGTCGCGAGGTCTTCCGCGACGGGCGCTACGTCGCGCTGACACGCAAGCAGTTCGCTGTGCTCGAGGTGCTCGTGGGAGCCGACGGCGGAGTCGTCAGCGCCGAGGAGCTGCTCGAGCGCGCCTGGGACGAGAACGCCGACCCGTTCACGAACGCCGTCCGCATCACCGTCTCATCGCTGCGCAAACGTCTCGGCGAGCCCTGGCTGATCCTCACGGTTCCCGGTGTCGGGTACCGCATCGGAACGGATGCCGATGCCTAGGCGCCGCGGCATGACCGCACGCATGAAGCTCACCCTGAGCTATGCGGGCATCGTGGTGGTGTCGGGAGTGCTGCTTCTCGCGGTGGTCGGCTTCTTCCTGTTGCGCTACGTGCCCGACGTCCAGATCCCTCAGCTCCTCCCCGACACGTTCATCCCCAATCGCTCCGACCTGTTGCGGGCGTTCGGACCCGTGGCAGCCATGGTGCTGATCGTGCTCATCGTCATTGGCTGGGCGGGCGGATGGTGGCTCGCGGGGCGGATGCTGGCGCCGCTCAACCGCATCGGCTACGCCGCCCAGCTCGCCGCCCAGGGTTCGCTCTCGCACCGCGTCGCGCTGGAGGGACCACGCGACGAGTTCCGCGACCTCGCCGACGTGTTCGACTCGATGCTCGACCAGCTCGAGCAGAACATGGCCGAGCAGCAGCGGTTCGCGGCGAACGCCTCGCACGAGCTGCGCACACCCCTGGCCATCTCGCAGACCGTGCTCGAGGTCGCCCGCGTCGATCCCGAGCGCGACGTGGACGCGCTGATCGATCGCCTGCAGGAGGTGAACGCCCGGGCGATCGAGCTCACCGAGGCGCTGCTGCTGCTCAGCCGCGCCGATCGCAGGGCGTTCACGCGCGAGAGCGTCGACCTGTCTCTGCTCGCGGAGGAGGCCGTGGAGTCCCTGCTCCCGCTCGCCGACAAGTGGGCGGTGACGATCGACGTCGGCGGAGACGCGGCTCACGCGGTCGGCAACGCATCACTGCTCCAGCAGTTGATCACCAACCTCGTGCACAACGCGATCGTGCACAACGTGTCCGAGGGCGGCGCCGTGACGGTGCGCACCCACTCCCTCGATCAGGCCGTGGCGGTCGTGGTCGAGAACACCGGCCCCACGCTCTCCCCCGCGCTCGTCGCCACCCTCGCCGAGCCCTTCCAGCGGGGTGTCGCCCGCACCCACGACGACGACCACGCCGGCGCCGGGCTGGGCCTCGCGATCGTGCAGCGCATCGCGCAGGCGCACGAGGGGTCGCTCGTGCTCACACCCCGGGTCGGCGGCGGTCTCAACGTCACGGTGTGGCTGCCGCATCCGCACCCGGGTCTGTACGCGCCCGCCGCCTCGGCCTAGGCTGTCGCGGTGAGCGATGCACTGGATGATGCACTGGACGAAGGACCGTTCTTCCACGGCACGAAGGCCGAACTCGCACCGGGCGACCTGCTGACAGCGGGCTTCCGGTCGAACTACCGGCCCGAGGTCGTCATGAACCACATCTACTTCACGGCTCTGCGCGACGGCGCGGGGCTCGCGGCCGAACTCGCCGCCGGCGACGGTGAACCCCGGGTGTATCTCCTGGAGCCGACCGGGCCGTTCGAGAACGATCCGAACGTGACCGACAAGAAGTTCCCCGGTAATCCCACCCGGTCGTATCGCAGCGCCAACCCTCTGCGCATCGTCGAGGAGGTCACCGACTGGACCCGCCTCACGCCGGAGGCGCTGCAGACGTGGCGCGATCGGCTGGCCGCGATCCGCGACGACAAGCACGCCGAGATCATCAACTGAGGCGCGCCGTCCTCGGCTGAGGTCAGGCCACCTGCGAACCGCGCAGGGCCGCGATCTCGCGACCGTAGGCGACGGCGTCGTTCTCGGCGGCCGCCTTGAGCTCCTGTGCGGTGTCGGTGAAGGCGTCGAGAGCCGGGTTCACGCCCACCAGCGTGAACGGTCGCTGCACGACGCGCAGGTCGAGCCCCCAGACGTCTTCGAGGACGCGGCGGAGCCACCCGGTCGAGTGGTCCCACCCTTCTTTCGGCGTGCCCGGGGCGTAGTTGCCGCCGAGCACGGTCACCAGCGTCGCCGGCTTGCCGCGCAACGCGGTGCCGCCTGGGCCGAGACGAGGGTCGGTGGCCGTGAGGTCGAACCAGGTCTTGAAGTGCTGCGAGACGCCGTAGTTGTAGAGCGGCACGGCGAACAGCAGGGCGTCTGCGCCGATGAGCTCATCCGCGAAGGCGGTCGCGAGGGCTCGCGCGTCGTTCTGCGCGGGCGTGCGGTGCTCGGCCTCGACGAAGCCTCCGGTGACGGCATCCGCCCATGCCGTGGCCGGCACCGGGTCGGCGGCGAGGTCGCGGCGGGTGACGGTCGAGTCGGGGTGGGATGCCGTCCACTCGGCCTCGACGAGGTCGGCGAGTGCGCGGCTGGCGGACGACGCGGGAAGGATGCTGGCATCCAGGCGGAACAGGGTCATGTCAACCTTTCGATTTCGTAGTCGCTCTGTTTTTCTTAGCAACAGCGGTTAACGTAGCACAGGTAGAATGGAGGCATGGCCGAGATCGACGAAGAAGTGCATGTGTGCGACGCCGCAGTCACACTCGCCTTCAGCGTGCTCGGCAAACGCTGGAACGGCATGATCATCTCGTCGCTCGGCGGAGGCCCTTCGACCTTCGTCGCGCTGCGCCGCGCGGTCGCCGGAATCAGCGACACCGTGCTGTCTGATCGGCTCGCCGAGCTCGCTGATGCCGGACTCGTGGCCCGCACGGTCGACGCCGGGCCTCCTGTCGCGGTCTCCTACTCCCTCACGGCGAGCGGCCGGGGACTGCTGCCGATCCTCGACCAGCTCGGCACCTGGGCTGCCGAGAACCTCGAGATCCGCGCGCGATGACGATCCCCCGGGCACGACGACCACGCCGCGCCTGGTGGATTCTGCTCGCGCTCGGCGCGCTCGTCCTGCTCAGCGCGGCCGCGGTCGCGTTCAGCCCCGGATTCCGGCTCGCTCCGCCCGCCGCCTTCGGCGAGGATCTCACCGTCGAGCTGACGGAGGGCGACCACGCGATCTACGTCACGCCCTCCGATCAGTGGAGTGAGATCGAGTGCTCCGGAACGTTCCCCGGGGGTGGTGTGCTGCAGCTGAGGCCCGACATGACGCAGCAAGGCCTGGTGCTGCCCGAGGCGTGGGACTCCCAGGGAAGCTTCTCGGTGGGGGTTGCCGGCCCCGGCACGATCACGTGCAACGGGCCCGTCACCGACGGCCGGTTCACGGTCGGACCGGTGGTGACGTTCTTCACGGTCGTCGGCGCCGTCCTCCTCGCGATCCCCGGTCTTCTTCTCGTGATCGCCGGAGTCACCGTGCGCGTCGTGCAGTCACGGCATCCGTAGCTCGTCCCTGGGATGCGCCGCCGGATGCGCCGCGGTTAGACGGCCGGACTCACCAGGGGCTGGGCTCGTAGTCCTTCAGGAACACGCCGTGCACGTCTTCACCGGCCTCGCCGCGCACGATCGGGTCGTACACGCGGGCCGCGCCGTCGACGAGGTCGAGCGGGGCGTGGAAACCCTCCTCGGCCAGGCGCACCTTGGTGAAGTGCGGACGCTCGTCGGTGATCCAGCCGGTGTCGACAGCGGTCATCAGGATGCCGTCGGTCTCGAGCATCTCGCCGGCACTGGTGCGCGTGAGCATGTTCAGCGCGGCCTTCGCCATGTTCGTGTGCGGGTGGCCGGGGCCCTTGTACCGGCGGGAGAACTGCCCCTCCATCGCCGAGACGTTGACCACGTACTTGCGGTGCGATGCGGATGCCGCCATCGACGGACGCAAGCGGCTGATGAGCAGGAAGGGGGCCGTGGTGTTGCACAGCTGCACCTCGAGCATCTCGAGCGGGTCGACCTGGTCGACCGATTGCACCCAGCTGTTCACGCGGTTGACGTCGGGCACGAGACCTCCGGCGTCGATCGCAGTGCCGTCGGCGTGCTTCTCGAGCGACGACGACCCCGGTGCCATGGCGAGCCGGGCGAGGTCTTCGGCCGTGAGCGCCTGCCCGCCCTGCTCGGCGACCGTGCCGCCGAGGGCTGCGACCGACAGCAGCGGATGCGCGTCGACCGACGCCTGCAGCGCCTGCGGATGCTGGTCGTTCGTGTGCCCGAAGGTCTCCATCTCGGGAAGAGGTCCGTCGGGAAGCGGCTGCAGCTCAGCATCCGCCAGCAGCGAGTACGCACCCGGCGAGCGCCGAACGGTCTGCGCGGCGTTGTTGATGAGGATGTCGAGCGGCCCCTGGGCCGCGACGGAGTCGGCGAGGCCGATCACCTGCGCAGGGTCCCGCAGGTCGATGCCGACCACGCGCAGGCGGTGCAGCCAGTCGCCCGAGTCGGGCAGCGCCGAGAAACGGCGGACGGCATCCCGCGGGAAGCGCGTCGTGATCGTGGTGTGCGCGCCGTCACGGAGCAGGCGGAGCGCGATGTGCATGCCGATCTTCGCGCGGCCGCCCGTGAGCAGGGCGCGCTTGCCGGTGAGGTCGGTGCGGGCGTTGCGCTTGCCGTGGCTGAACCGGGCGCAGTCGGGGCAGAGCTGGTGGTAGAACGCGTCGACGAGCGTGTACGGCTGCTTGCAGATGTAGCAGTTGCGCGGTTTGATCAGCTCGCCCGCGATCGGTGCGTCGACGACGCTCGAGGCGAGGTCGTTTCCGCGGGTCTCGTCGTCGATGCGGTCGGGCGCCCCTGTCGCCGTGCGGGCGACGACGGCCTTGTCGGCCTCGGCGATCGCGTCGCGGATCTCCTTGCGACGCACGCGCTTGACAGCCTTGAACATCGCGGCGGTGGCGTGGCGGACGGCGATGAAGTCGGGATGCTCGTTGTCGATCTCGTGCAGTTCGGAGAGGACGCGCAGGGTGGTGGCGAGATCGTCGGGGTCGACGCCGGCACCCAGATCGGCCCCCTCTGGGCCTCTGAGCTCGTCGAAGGGTGCGGTGTCGGTCATTGTGCCGATTTTACGCGAGAGTCCTGAGGGTCGGCCCGCGTCGGCTGCAGGCGCCGTCGCCTGACGCACGCGCTCGGGCGGCGAACGCTCGCTCGGGCTGAGGAATGCCTCGCGAGCCTCCTCCCGAACGCGAGAACTCCTCCCGAACATGCAGGGAGCAGGGTCGCGCGGGCGCGGGTGGACAATGGTCGCATGATCGACCCGCACATCCTCGGCCCGGGGCTTCTGCCGACTCCGTTCACGGCAGCCGAGATCCGCGATGCGACCGGACGAGGCAAGACCATCAGCATCCGCATCGACCTCCCTGATGGAACGGCATCGTCCCGATACAACAGGTTCAGCGAGACGGATGCCGAGGGCGCCACGCTCGAGCGCTGGTCGAACGACGACCGGTCCGACCTGTCGGCGAACCGGGTGACCTGGCTCGAGCTGCAGCAGCACGCAGCCTTCGACGCCGAGACGACCTCGGTCTCGAGCGAGACCCTGTCGACTCCGCTCGGCGAGGTCGAGTGCCTTCGCTACGACACCGAGGGCGGCACCTTCTGGTTCTCGGTCGCCCACCCCGGGATGCCGGTGCAATACGAGTCGGGCGGAGTCCGCACGACCGTGGTCGGTGTCGAGTACGACTGACCCGGCCGCATCCGCGGCCGGCCGCAGGCTCCCGCCCGAGCATCCGCCGTCCCGTTCCGGTTGCAGTTCGCGCTGCCTCCGGCATCCGTCGTTCGCTTCCGGTCGCGATTCGTGCCGCCTCGGATCGATTCCGGCGGCACCAAGTGCGACCGGAACGCCGCGCGCAGCCGCCCACCCGGCACGAACTGCGACCGGAATGCTCGGCGAGCAGCGCCCCCGGCACGTCGAAGGCGGGCCCGGGCAAACCGGACCCGCCTCATGCGCTCGCCTCAGTGCTCGACCGCTCCGACTACGACGAACTCGCCGGGCACCTCGTCGAGCTCCTGCGAGGCGATGATCTCGCCGGAGTGCAGGTCGACGGCGTGGATGCTGTTCGCCGCCGGCTCGCTCACGTACGCGATGTCGCCGACGACCTTCAGCCCAGGGTGCGGGTTCTGCCACTCCACCGGGCTCTCCCACGGCTCGATGACAGGCCAGGAATCCTGCACGGCGCCGGTCTCGTCGAGCGAATACAGCGAGCCGTCGGCGCTGAGCAGCACGATGCCGTCGTGCTCATCGCGGCCGACTCCGCGCCAGGTGTACTCGACGCCCTCGGGGAGCTGGACGACCGACAGGGTCTGCGCCTCGGTGTCGACGAGCGTCAGCGCTGAGAGCAGGTAGCCCTCGGCGTCGGGGTCGGTCTTGTAGTCGCCGACCGCGATGGGGCTCGTGTCGGTCACGTAGGCGTTGCCGGTGCGGCCGAACTCGTCGGGGGCGTCGAGCTTGGTGAACGCTCCGTCCGAGAACAGCAGCACGCCGTCTTCGCAGCCGAACACGACGGCCTCGTCCTTCACCGCGCCCTCGCCGTGCACGGCGGGGCAGGTCTCGTTGCGCGCGACCTCGGTGCCGTCGGCGTCGAGGTGGCGCACACCGCTGCGCGACTCGGAGGTGCCGATGGTCGACAGGCTGGTGCCGTCGGACAGCTCGATCGCGACACCGTGATGCGCTGCGTCAGAGGACAGGGTGTCGAACGGGGGGAGTTCGCCGGTGCCGATCGCGTCGGTGTCGAAGATGCGCACGTCGCCGGTGGCGTCGTCGAAGAGCGCGGTGCGCCCGGCGTGGGGGGTGACGTGTCCGGGCGTCGCAGCGTCGAACACCTCGCCGGTGAACGCGACCTCTCCCGACGCGATACCCGTGTCGAGCACGTGGAATCCGCCGTCGGTGGTGACGAAGACGTGTCCGTCGGCATCGCCCGCAGTGCTCACGCGGAGGTAGCCGGGCAGGTCGGCCTCACCCACCGGCTCGAGGGTCTCGCCGTCGAGCACGAGGACTCCGCCGTCGTAGGCGATCGCGACTCGAGTGCCGCCGTCTAGGGCGGCGCTCTCGGATTCAGGGGCGGGCGCGGATGCCGGGGCGCTGGCGCCCGCGCATCCTGCGAGGGTCACCGCAGTGAGCGCGGCGGCGGCGCCGGCCGCGAGACGATGTCGGACAGGACGGAACATGATGTTCTCTCTTTCTCTTGGTGCTTTCGGGGATGCTTCAGGGGATGCGTGTGTCCGTCAGCCGACGAGCTCGACGGCCCAGGGGCGCAGGTCTGCGAACGTGCGGGTGACCAAGCCGTCGTCGAGGTCGATCTCGTGCACGGACCCCGTGGCGGGATCGGAGACGTAGGCGTGGTCGCCGTCGACGAGCAGCTGCGGCCGCTCGCTCAGCGCGGGATTCGCGAGGGCATCGGCGAGGAGCGGATCGGTGCGGGCGAGCACGGCCCCGTCGGCGGCGAGAATCCGCACGGACCCGTCGGATGCGATCACGGCGGTGCGCGCGTCGTCGTCGCCGATCGCGGCAGCATCGACGAGGGGCACGTCCGAGGGGAGAAGAGTCCAGGTGCGCTCGCGCACATCGAGCCGCCAGGCGCCGCCATCGACCGAGACGCCGGCGAGATCGGGCCGGTCGGGTCTCCCTGACAGCGTGAGCGCAGGGGCGGCGACACCTGCCGGGTAGGGGATCGACTCGGATGACACAGTGCCGTCGACCTCGCGGCTGACGAGCACGGCGCCTTCGGCGCACGCGAACACCGTCCCTACGCGCGTGAGGTCGACGTCGCTCGCCGCCTGGCACGGAACAGCGGAGGCGTCGACCCCTGCGATTCCGGCATCCGTCGCGGTGAGAAGGTGACCGGCGACGACGATCGCCGGTCCCCCGCCGTCGATCGCGGAGCGTGCCGGATCGACGGCGCCCTCGCCCAGCGGCTCGTGCTCGAGGACGGCCGCCTCGTCCTCGAAGCGGATGACGGTCGCATCCGCACCGACCCCGATGAGCGCCTGACCGTCGCCGTCGACCGCCCCGACCGTTCGCGGTTCACCGCGGAAGTAGTGCGAATGATCGCCGTGCGGCATGGTCCACCGCCCCGAGTCGACGACCTCGACGGCGCCCTCACGCACGACGTAGACGAAGCGTCCGGTCCCCTCGACGCCTGCGACCCGCTCGGCCTGCGGTTCGGCGATGACCTGGCGATCTTCGGTGGCGAGGTCGAGGAGGGTGAGCCCGCCACGCTCGTCGGCGATGATCAGCGCTCGCGCCGGCTCGGCGACCTCTGCCGCTCCGCCGCCGTCAACGCCGTCGCCGTCGAGTGCGGTCGCGGCGATCTCCGGCCTTTCGGATGCCGCGCACCCGACGACGGCGCAGGCGAGGAACGTGGTCGCGAGGAGCGCCGCGGCGCGGCGGCGGAAGGTCGTGGTCACAGGACGCCACTTTATTGATAACGATTCTCAATATCAAATCGGAAGAATGTTCTTGCCTCTTTCGCCGGGGTCTGAGGTCGCTGCGCGTCGAGGGATGCCCGCGTGGCCGCAGGCGCGAACGTCGGCGGCCCGGCGTATCGTCGAGGCATGAGCAGCCACGCAGGATCCCCCGGAATCATCCCCTCCTATCTGCTTGCGCGCCTGGCCGAATCGGGAAGGTTCCCGGGAGCCGCGGCCGCCGCTCGGCAGACGCTGACGGCAGGGCGACCGCCGTTCCGCGCGCGCCTCGATCTGTCCATCGACGAGAACGGCGACCTGGTCGCGCAGCTGTCCGACGCGCCCAATCGCACGATCAGCGACGCGGGCAACACACAGAAGCTTCCGGGGATCGTCGTGCGCTCCGAAGACGACGGCCCCGTCGCCGACGACGCGGTGAACCAGGCGTTCGACGGTCTCGGCGCCACGTTCGAGATGCTGCTCTCCGCCTTCCACCGCAACTCCCTCGACGACGCCGGCGCCCCGCTCAACGCCTCCGTGCACTACGGCGTCGACTATGACAACGCCTTCTGGGACGGCGAGCGCATGGTGTTCGGCGATGGCGACGGCGAGGTCTTCACCGGCTTCACCGCCTCGACAACGGTCATCGGGCACGAGCTCGCGCACGGCGTCGTGCAGCACACCGCGAACCTCGAGTATCAGGGCCAGCCCGGCGCTCTGAACGAGTCGATCGCCGACGTGTTCGGCGCGCTCACCGAGCAGTACCTGCTCGGGCAGTCGGCGACCGAGGCGAGCTGGCTGATCGGGGCCGAGATCTTCACGGATGCCGTTCAGGGCGAGGCCCTGCGCTCGATGCTGCATCCGGGCACCGCCTATGACGACGACGAGCTCGGCAAGGATCCGCAGCCCGATCACATGGACGGGTTCGTCCGCACCACGGAAGACAACGGCGGAGTGCACATCAACTCCGGCATCCCGAACCGCGCTTTCGCCCTGTTCGCGACAGACCTCGGCGGCAACGCCTGGGAACGCCCCGGGCTGGTCTGGTACCGCGCTCTCACCGGCGGCCTGTCGAGCACCGCCACGTTCGCGGAGTTCGCCGAGGCGACGATCGTCGCGGCATCCGCTCTCGATCGCGAGACCGACGCGACGGTCGTCGAAGCAGCCGCTCGACGCGCGTGGACGACCGTGGGACTCTTGAAGGATGAGCGAGGCCCGTCCACCCGAACGCGATGATGCGCATGTCGTGATCGCGGTGGTGCGCACCGGCGGCATCGCGGGCATCCGGCGACGCTGGCGGGTCGAGGCACCCCCCGAAGAGGCCGGCGACTGGATCGCGCTGATCGACTCATGCCCGTGGGATGACCCGACGCCCGACGGCACGGGTGCAGACCGATTCGTGTGGAGCATCCGCGCTCGCACTCCCGCAGAGCGCCGAGAGCACGAACTGCCCGACGGCGCCCTCGACGGCCCCTGGCGCGAGCTGGTCGACGCCGTGCGGGCCGCCTCCCGCGCCTGACAGCTTCCGATGAGTCTCGCCCCTGACGCCCCGACCGGCGCACAATGGGGACATGGGACTTTTCCAGCAGCGCTCCGAAGAAGAGGAGAACCAGTGGGTTCTGCCCTCCGAGCCGCTCGCTCGCAGTGAGGCCGACCTTCTCGACGAGGTGCCGAGCGTCGACTCGCTCGATCTCGCCTTCGGCAATCCGGTCACGTCGATCGTGTTCCCGGTCGCGCCGGTGCTGCAGGACGCCGAAGGCACGGAAACCGGCGAGCCCGAAGAGTGATCCGACCCTGATGCCGCTCGTCATCGCGCTCGGCGCGGATGCTGATCACCGCGCCGCCGAACAGGCTCACCTCGCCGCGGGCTGGACTCCGTGCGGGGCGGGCGATTGGGCGATCGCTCTCCGCTCCCCCGACGGGTCGGCGGTCGCGCGGATCAGCCCGTTCGACCCCACCGGCCCGTACACGGCCGAGCTGTACCGTCGCGCCGCACCCACGCGCCAGGTGCCGGTGCTCTTCGCGCACCGGCGTCTCGACGGAGGAGGTGACGTTCTCGTCATGGAGTGGCTGAGTCCGACGCAAGAGACGGATGCCGTGGCCTTCCTCGAGGCGATCGACGCGAGCGCCCCGGAGGTGGCGGTTCTCGCGGAGAGCGTGCGCAGCATCCACACCCGAGCGATCGAGGAGCTGCCGTGGTGCGGCCCTCTCGATGCGAACCCGGCGAATGTGATGCGCGGTTCTGATGGCCGGCTCGTGCTCACCGACCCCTACTACGCCGACGGGCCCAGTCTCTATGCGACTGCCGGCTCGGACCCGGATGCCGTGGTCGCGCGTATTCCCGAAGACCGGCGGCGCTTCATGACCGAGATCCCGCTGGCGTACTCCGGTCCGTGACCCGAGGGGGAGCGCGCGGAGATGCGCCGCGGTCTGGCTGCGGCCGATGCGCGGTTGGCGGGCTGAGCACGGCGCCTTCTCCGTGGATTCTCGCCGAGGGAAGCGCACGTCGCCGAGTTTGAAGCGCGCATGAGGCGACGGATGGCGTCGCTGGCCCCGGCTACGGTGGAGGGATGACGATCACCGCCGCCGCAGACGGCTCCGCCCTGGGCAATCCCGGTCCCAACGGCTGGGCTTGGTACATCGACGACGAGAACTGGGCGGCAGGCGGATCTCCGCACGGCACGAACAACCAAGGAGAGCTGCAGGCCGTGCTCGAGCTGCTGCGGGCGACCGCGGGCACAGACGAGAAGCTCCTGATCGAGTGCGACAGCAAGTACGTGATCGACTCGATCACCAAGTGGATGCCGGGTTGGAAACGCAAGGGCTGGCGCAAGTCCGACGGCGGGCCGGTGCTCAATCGCGACCTCATGGAGGCGCTCGATGAGGCGATGCGAGGGCGCGATGTCGAGTTCTCCTGGGTCAAGGGTCATGCCGGTCACCCGCTCAACGAGGCCGCCGACCAGCGCGCCAACGCCGCCGCGAAGGCGTATCAGGCGAAGCAGGAGCCGCGGCGGGGTCCCGGTTTCACGCAGGCGACGGATGCCGGGGCCGCGGTCGCCGGTTCGGCGCCGATCGCAGCGGGCGCCCGCGGGGACGATGCCTGGGGCGCAGCGCCCGCCGACGGGCCCGGCACTCCCTGGGTCCCTGAGCCTGTCGAAGGGCCCACCGCAGGACGCTTCGACAAGCTCAGCGACCCATCGGCATCCGCCGCGGCGGCATCGCTCGCCGAGCCGCTGTGGGCCGAGGCATCCGACTTGTTCGACGGTCTCGACGACGCACCCGCCGACGACCCGATCGAACTGCGCATCACGCTGAGCGGGGACGAGCATGCGCGTCTCACCGACCTCGCCGAGGCCCAGGGCGTCACCCTCGAAGAGGCTCTGCGTCGCTTGATCTGACGGTCGAGCCCACTTCCCCGATCGACGCAGAACGGGCCGGATCCCGCAGGATCCGGCCCGTTCTTCAGGAGCGGTGAACGCTCAGACCTTGAGCAACGTGCTCTCCATTCGGGCGTACGATGCCTCCATACCCTCGGCCATGCCGGTTGCGAGGATCATGTCGCGGGTCTCCTTGTCGGGGTACTCGATGAGCAGCGTGATGAGGGTCGCGCCGTCCTCCTCGTAGAGGTTGAGGTCGTTCAGCGTCTCCGGGCCCTCGGTGCCGATCATCCGCTCGGTGGTGACGGCGCGGCGCGGCGCATCGACCAGCAGCACCTCACCCTCGAAGCCGAACGGCTCGCCCTCGGTGTCTCCGACCGGCGCCCACGAGGTGCGGTGCGAACCGCCAGGCTCGATGGCTACGACGCACTCGGTCATCTCCCATCCGTCGGGACCGAGCATCCACTGCCGCATCAGCGCCTCCTCGTTGTACGCGCGCCACACAAGCTCGCGCGGGCCGTCGACGAGACGCGTGATGCGCACGTGGATGTCGTCGAGAAGCTCGACCCGCGTGCCCTTGCCCTGCGCGAACTCGCGGAGGTCCTGCAGCACGGCGTCGAGCTGAGCCATCGCCATCTTGGTGCCCTCGACGACGCCCATCGCGACGACCTGTTCGAGCGCCTCAGCAGAGTCGAAGTGGCTCTCGCCGATCATCCGCGTGCCGTCGGCCGTCGGCTCGAACGACAGCTTCATCCGCATCGGTGCAAAGCCCTCGAGCGGCTTGCCCTCGGCGTCGACGAACGAATCGAGCACCTCGAAGCTGTGCGGCCCGTCGATCGAGAGGAACTCCCACGAACCAGAAGAGCTCTCTCCGCGAGGGCCGGTGAGCGTGTAGTACGCCCGCCCGCCGACCGTGTGGTCCCAGGCGGTGAACGTCGCCGGCCACCCGGGAGGACCCCAGAAGCGCTCGAGCTGGCGCGGATCGCTGTACGCGCTCCACACGCGCTCCACGGGTGCGGCGAACTCGGCGACGATGGTCATCGTCAGGTTCTCGGGGTCGGTAGTGACGTCGGTGACGGGCATGTCAGTCTCCCTGTTCGTTCGGTTCGTTGTTCTTGTTCTGGGTGGATGCCGGCTCGGCCAGCAGATCGTCGAGCCGGGCGATGCGCGACCGCCACAGCTCTTCGTATCGGGCGAGGAGCGCCCTGGCGCGGGCGATCATCTCGGGGTTCGCGCGGACGAGCCGCTCGCGTCCCTCGGCGCGCTTGATGATGAGGTCCGCAGCCTCGAGCACTGCCACGTGCTTCTGCACAGCCGCGAACGACATGTCGTATTCGGAGGCGAGGTCCGAGACGGACTGCTCACGCTCGATCGTCCGGCGCAGGATGTCGCGCCGGGTCGACGTCGCCAGTGCGTGAAAGACACGGTCGACCTCCGCTTCGCTGAGTTCTCTTTGTACAACCATTTGGTTGTACGTTATGCCCGATCGGATGCCGTGTCAAGAGGTTCATGCGGGAGCACTGTGAAGCGACACGGACCGGCGCTGCGGCTAGACCTCAACGAGAAAGCTCGGCCCTCGACGATCTACCTCCGTGAGGAGCGTGGATCGTAGAGGGCCGAGCGGCGTCAGGGAGACGGGGTGAGGTGACGTCCCGTCTCGCTACTTGCGGGGCGGGTTGAGCGGCAGCCAGTCCTCGAAGCGCGTCTCGAAGATCTGAGCGCCCTCGACAGGGAGAAGAGTGCGCTCTTCGATCTGCGCGCCGTAGTACGGAGCGCTGTCGTCGCGCACGACGACTCGAGGGTCCTTGCGGAAGGTGAGGCCGCGACGAATGAACTCGTCCATGCCGAAGGACTCGGGTCCCCACGGACGACAATCAGTGCAGCGCGATCCAATCGAGTGAACCGAGTTTTCGCCCTCCCGAAGGGACGAGATACACGTCGTGGACTCCAGAGGTTGCGGTCACCGCGACTGTCTGCGTTTCGAATCGGGCGATCGACCCGGTGGGTGTCACGCTCAGCGTGCCGATCTTCGTCCCGACAGGAGAGCCGAGCCGGATCGCATACTTCGCCTCCGCGGCCTCCGAGGCGAGCGACGCAGCGAACTGGGTGCGCCCGGCCCCGAAGTCGACGGCGCGGAACAGCATCACGTTCGCGCGGTCGATCCGTGTGACTACCGTGCCGCTTCCGCCATCGGCCGTGGACGTCCCGATCTTGAGGGCCGCATCCTCCGCTTCCAGCTGCGTGCCCGTGGTGAGGAATGAGAATGCGTCGAGATCGCCGATTCCCGCCCAGCCGACGGAGCGGATGTACACGTCGTGCACCCCAGCGGTCGGGACGATGCTCGCGTACTGTTCCGAGAAGCGGTCGAACCCGCCTGTCGAGTCGACGCGGAAGTCCGCGATGACCGGACCGTCCGCAGCGTCGATGCGGATTTCGAACGTCTGGTTCTCGTAGGGGTCGTCTGTGGCGACGTTCATGCGCACGAGGTCGCGCCCGGCGCCGAAGTCGATGCCGCTGTATGACACCCAGTCTCCGCCGTCGAAACTTCCGACAACCGTTCCGGTTGCACCTGCCCTGGTCGACGTGCCAGAGGTCGCGGTATAGGACTCAGCCTCCACGGTCTCGCCCACCAGCGTCGCGCCCGAACGCCAGGTCGGAGCGCCGTACTGGTAGGCGCCGACCGTCGGGGTGGCATCGGTGGAGCCGTCCGAGTGAGGCGGACGAGGAGTCGCCGCGTTGCGGGCCGGCGAGCCTTCGCCGACCGTGAAGTCGTGCGTTGCCGGGTTCGTGAAGGCGGCCCCATCATTCGGCAGATTGGTCGTCAGCGTCACGCCCGCCGCGCTGTCGACGTCGCCGAGGTTGTTCGTGACCTCGATGCCCTCGTACGTGCCGCCGAAGAGGCTCAGCGCCTTGCGGTCGGTGCCGCTGGTGTTGTTGATGACTTTCGTGCCTGAGGCGTGGCCGCCGTTGGGGTTGATCAGCACGACGCCGTAGGTGGTGCGGTTCCAGGTGACGTTGTCGGCCACGACCCCGTTGATGGTCTCCAGATCGAGATAGACCCCGGGGGCCGGAGCGACTGTCGACACCGGAGCGGCATCGCGCATGGTGTTGTGGTCGATGAGGGTGTCGCCGAGGTCCACTCGGCAGCAGACGTAGACCGCTCCGACGTCGTGCACCAGCTTCCCGTAGTGGCTCATGTCGTTGTACGCGATGCGGTGGCCGGAAGCGTCATAGCCCGCGACCTTGTTGTCGATGTTGATGCTGCTGCGTCCGGTGCCGGTGATGGTGTTGTGCATGACCGTGTTGTCGGTGCCCAACAGGTTGACGCCGCCTGCGTAGCTGCCCATGTAGTCGGTGTCCGTGATGACGTTGTTCACCACGCTGTTACGCTGCCCGGTCACGAGAACACCGTTGCCGGCGCTGTACGCGATGGATGAGTTGCGCAGGACGTTGTCGGAGCCGTGCAGCTGAATCCCACTGGTCGTCTCGCCAGCCGTCAACACATCGCAGGGGTCGGACGGCGTGACCGTGTTGGGGTCGATCTCTAGGTCAGCGTATTCCGACACGTAGCGGGCGGAAAGACCGTCAAGGACGACGCGCGTCGTGGTGGACGAGGTGAGGATGCTTGCGCCCTTCAGCCCGAGCCCGACAACGTTGATGTGAGAGCGTGCCGAGAGGTCGAAGCCGAACTCACGCTGCTTGGCCTCGATCGTGACGGCTGCGGGGTCTCCCCCGGGGACACGCACGTAGAGTGCGCCGGACTGATCGTCGTAGTGCCATTCGCGGTCTCGGCCGATGAGGGCGAGCTTGCCGGAGAGTGCGTAGTAGTTCGTGGTGTTCGGGCTCAGGCCCACGCAGGAGGGCAGACCGTCCACGGTCACCGATCCGGGTGAGGAGGAGCTCACTCGGCCGGTCTCGCTGACGAACCAGTTGTGAGACAGCAACCGTGCGCCGACCCAGTAGCCCTCGGGCTGCGACAGAGCGTCATCACCGAGCTGCGTCTGCGTGCCCCAGTCGGCATGCGCCTTGGTGGCGTGTGCCGGATCGTCGCCTGCGTGCGGCCAGGCAGCTTCGGGCGCCATGGCATCGTCGACGAAGATCTGCTGACCCGGGAGGGTGTCGGGCAGAGTGACGTCGGCACGGAACACCGTGCCGTCTCCGACGGACTCGGCGAACTCCGATCCGCTGAGTGTCGGATCAGCCGCAGTGAGATCGGCGAGGTCGGTTGCCGTCACCGGCTCCCAGTCGGTGAGCGGGTCGGATCCATCGATCACGACTCGGGCTCCGTCCGCAGCCTGGAAGGTGATGGGCAGAAGCGCGGTGCCGCTCCGTTGTGGGGTCACTGTCTCGCGGTAGGTGCCCGCGTGGATGACGCAGGTGTCGCCGGGACGGGCCACATCGGCGCAGTGCTGGATCGTAAGGAATGGCGAGGACGATGAGCCGCTCCCCGCATCATCGCCCGTTGTAGAGACATGGAGTGAGCTCCCGAGCACCCCAGCGGTGGCTGGAGCCCCTGCTGCGGCGAGGAACGTGCCGGCTGCAACAGCGCCCGCGACCGCAAACGCGGCAAATCTCCGGATCTTCATTGATCATTCCAATCGATAGTCGATTATCGTCGATCGAATGCAACCACTCCAGCACCGCTGACGTCAAGAGCGCAGCGCGATCGGAGGCGGGCCGGAGCCAGCCCGAGCACTCAGTCGAGAATCGAATCCCAGACGAGCGGGAGCGGTGCGGAGCTGCCGGAGGCGTCGTCCACGAACCCGGCTATCGCGGCGTCCCATGCCGCGTCCACCTGGGGAAGTGTGTTCATCCGCTCGACCATTCGCTCACGGCCATCGCGGGTCTCGATCACGTGGAACAAGGTCTCTCCGTCAACCCAGATGCGCCAACGCACGAGGCCGCATCGAGTGAGAGCAGCGTGCAGATCCTCAGGGATCCGGGAATGGGTGCGAGCGTACGCCTCCGCGGCTCCCGGCCGTAGGCGTGTGCGATAGCCCTCCACCACTGTGCTCATCTCTTCCCCTCGAATCGATTATCGCTAGTCTGGCAAGAATCCGCGCACGACGAGAGGGAGCCACATGCCCGACGCAATGATCAGCAGAGGACTGCTGTCCGACCAGGTCTACGAGGTCATCCTCGCCTCGATCCTCGATGGAACTCGCGCCCCGGGGACCCGCGTCGTGGAATCCGAGATCGCGCGACAATTGGGCATCAGCCAAGCGCCGGTGCGCGAAGCCGTCAAGCGGCTCGTGCATGCAGGGCTCGTCGAATCCGTGCCACGCCACGGCAGCTATGTGACGGAGATCTCGCCGGAGGAGTTCGCGGTCGCGCGTACGATGCGCGCCTCGATCGAGCGGGAAGCCGCGAGGATCGCCGCCGAGGAGGCGACGGAATCGAACCTCGAACAGCTCCGCGCCGTCGTCTCTCGCATGCAGAAGGCCATCGACGCCGATGACCGGGCAGCGTTTCGCGCATTGGATGTGGAGTTCCATCGCAGCGTCATCGCCTTGACCGGCAGGGCAGTGCTGGCCCGCCTCTGGGACACGTTGGAGCCGATGCTGGTCAGTCAGCGGGCAATCGGTGACCCCGGATACCTGGGCGATCGCAGCCGCGTCGTCTCGTGGCACAGCGACCTGATTCAGTCCCTGGCCGACGGAGATCCGTACGCCGCAGCCGACGCATTCGCCGAGCACGCGTCCGGCGCACTGGACCACCCCTCGACGTAGTTGCTAATCAGAGGAGTTTCGCGTTACAGTGCAATCGCCTATCGATAGGCGATTGCACTTGATCAAGGAGGATTCATGCGACACAACACCCGACGCGTCGTCGCGGTGATCGCCACCTCAGCTCTCGGAGCGGGGATCTTGGCGGGCTGCTCGACGGGAGGAGGCGAGGAAGGCGCGGAGACCGAGTTGCGCATCCTGGCCAACATCACGCCCGTTCTCACGAAGGAGTACTACGAGGAGCTCGTTCAGCCCTGGGTCGACGACCACGAGGGAGTGACCGTCACCATCGAAGTTCCGAGCGGCGAGAATGTGCAGGCGACGCTGCAGCAGGAGCTGGCCTCCGGCGACATACCCGACATCGTCGCCAGCAACCTCGACCCCGTAGTCGCTCCGCAGTTGCTTGCGTTCCCCGCTGAGTCGTGGGTGCAGGACACTCCGCTCGCGAAGGAGAACGCGCTCGACGGCAAGATCTGGCAGGTCGCGACAGGCGCCCAGATTCAATCACTCGTCTACTACAACAAGGATCTCTTCGCAGCCGCCGGGGTCACCGAGGCACCCACGAGCATCGAGGAGTTCACTGCCGCGCTCGAGGCAGTCAAGGCCGCAGGAGGGGCGGTCCCGTTGGGCACCGCCGGCGAGTGGGTCACCGGCGCGCAGTTCGCCATGATGGCGAATCCCGCCCTGCTGGAATCCGGCGACTTCTACACCGACGTCACCGACGGCAGCGCGTCATTCGCCGACAGCCCCTACGCCGACTACCTCGAGGCGTACGCCGGTTGGATCTCCGACGGCCTGGTCGACCCCGCAGCCCTTGGCCTGAAGTACCAGGACTCGATCGACGCGTTCACGGCCGGAACCTCCGCCTCGATCGTGATGGGCAACTGGCTTGTGCCCTCGATCGACGAGGCCGGCGTCGACTTCGAGGTCGGCGTGTTCGCCACACCATCACTCACGGGAGAGGCGGCACCACAGATGAGCGGCCCGGCGCAACCGTACTCGATTCTTTCAGCATCGAAGAACCAGGACCTCGCGCTCTCACTCGTCGAGTACCTTGTCACCGACAAGAAGGCAGTCACGACCTCGCTCGAGTCGGAAGGCAACTTCCGTCAGGGATATACGTATGAAGGAAGCCCGCTCAATCAGGAAGTGGGTGCAATCCTCGATGCCGCTCCCGGTCTCGTGATCGGAACCTCCGGCCCCGGAATCCCCGGCGGATTCGGTGACGAGCTGAACAAGCAGATCCAGGCGCTGTACGTGGGCACGACACCCGCCGACGCTGCAGCAGCCCTCGACGCGTGGTGGGGCCTCAATGCCGCGCAGTAACGCATTGGCCGGGGTCGACGGGGAACTCTCCTCGTCGGCTTCGGCCGCACGGCGCCGACGCCGAGGGCGCGCGGAGTTCCTCACGGATACCGTGATGATCGGACCGGCCCTCGCACTGGTCGCACTCTTTGTGCTCATTCCGATCGCCATTGCCGCTTACCTGAGCTTCACGAACTGGGACGGCTTCACGATCCCGCCGTCCTGGGTGGGCACCCGGAACTACGAGCGTCTGTTCCAGGATCCAGAGGTGTTCCGCGCCGCGTCCTACACGGGCGTGATCGCGGTGGTCGGCACGTTCGCATGCAACGCGCTGGGCCTCGGCATCGCGCTGCTGCTCAATCGCAACTCGCGAGTGAACACGGTCATGCGCGTCCTTGTCTTCTCGCCCTATGTGATCGGCCCGGTCATCCTCGGGTTTCTCTGGGCCACGATCCTCGGCACGAATGGAGCTGTCAACTCCTTGCTGACATCTCTCGGAGTCGAGCGCGTGCCCTTCCTCGCCGATCCGGCGTGGGCGATGGTCACCACCGTTCTCGTCGTCATCTGGGCGAGCTTCGGACTCAACGTGATCCTGTATCTCGCGGGATTGCAGACGCTTGACGCCTCGCTGCTCGAGGCTGCCAAGATCGACGGGGCCGGCCCCTGGGCGACGTTCTGGCAGGTGAAGCTTCCGGTGCTCGCGCCCACCGTGACGCTCAACATCGTGTTGGCAGCCATCGGTCTCCTGCGCGTCTACGAGATCGTGCTCGCTCTCACCGCCGGCGGTCCCGCCGGGACGACCCAGACCGTCGTGTTCACAATTCTCACGACATCGTTCAGTCGCTCCCAGCTCGGCTACGGCGCAGCGCAGTCCGTCGTGCTCATGATCGTCATCGTCGTGATCACCGTGGCGTTGACGCAGTTGCGGCGACGGAGCGAAGAGGCGGTGTCCGCATGATCGCACGACGTATCGGCTGGTTCGCCGGCATCCTCGCCCTCGTAGCACTCATGGGCGCCCCCCTTTATCTGCTCGTGACGAACGCGTTCAAGACCGAGGACGACATCCTCGGCGCTCCGTTCGCACCTCCGGCGCAGGGTTTCACGCTCGACAACATCATCGCGGCCGCGACATCGACCGACTTCAACGTGATCGCCGCATACGGTACGACCGCGCTCCTCGTCGTGATCGTGAACGTGCTGTCGATCCTCGTCACCGGGCCCGCTGCCTACGCGATCGCGCGCGGAACGCGACGCATCCACCGCGCCGTCATGCTCGTGATGCTCGCGGGGCTCTTCATCCCCAGTCAGACAATCGTGATCCCGGTCATCTATGTCTTGAAGACAGTGGGGCTCATGGGCACGATGCCTGGACTCATCCTTTTCCAGACCGCGCTGACGATCCCTACGACGCTCTTCCTGTTCACGGCATACGTACAGAGCATCCCGCGTGAGCTCGACGAAGCTGCACGGATCGACGGGGCGTCAAGGATCGGGACGTTCTGGCGGGTGATCTTTCCGCTCATGGCACCCGCAATCGCCACGGCGGTCGTGCTCAACGCTGTCGGCGTGTGGGCGGACTTCGTCAACCCGCGCATCATTCTCGGCCCGGGATCAGGGCTGTACACCGTCACGACAGGCGTGTTCGCGGCGATCAGCAAGTACTCCACCGACTACGCCCTCGTGTATTCGAACATGCTGCTTGCCGTGGTGCCGGTCATCGTGTTCTACGTGCTTCTGCAAAAGCGCATCATCGGCGGACTTACATCGGGAGCCGTGAAGGGATGACACGCATCACCGCATCCGTCTCGCTCCGCGACATACCGCGATGGGCGTTGCTCGAGCGCGAGCTCCTGCGGCTGCTCGACCGCGGCTGGCGCCGGTTCGAGGAGCGTTTCTGCCAGCCCGACGGCAGTCTTCGCTACGACGGGCGAATGTACGGCCGGGATGGCGTAGACGACTTCTACGAGCCGTTCTTCAATTGGCCCGCACTGTATCGCCTCGGCGGTGCGGACGACCTTCTGCCGGCGGCCAAACGTCACTGGGAAGGGGTCACCCGGCAGATGACCGCGTTCGGCTTCGTCCACGACGAGTACGAGGTCGGCTACGACTGGTTCCACCAAGGAGAGTCGCTCCCCCTGTTCCTCGGCATCTGCGCCGCCGACCCCGCCGACATGGCGTTTCGAGAGCGCGCGCGTCGGTTCGCTGGGTTCTACCTGGCCGACTCCCCGACGGGCAACTACGACCCCACCTCACGGACCATCGTCGCTCCACACACCGGGTCTCTCGGACCGCGCTGGGGGGTGGGAGAGGACTGGACCGAGTACAGCGCCGACCAGCCCGGCATGGAGATCTACGGGCTGCCGCTGCGCGACATCGATGGCATCGAGACCTGGGACGACCTCCGCGCACCAGGCGCCGCAGCCCGGATGGGTGCCGCCATGCAGGAGCGGATGGGGCGGGGCGACACGGTCGTGAACCTCGCCGCCACGACGCTCGCCACCAACGCGTGGCTCTACGACCATGAGGACCGGTATCGCGACTGGGCGCTCGAGTACATCGATGCGTGGCGTGAGCGCGCAGCGGCGAACGAGGGCGTGCTTCCCGACAACGTCGGGCCGGGCGGGCGAGTCGGCGAGCTCCACGGCGGCGCCTGGTATGGCGGACACTACGGCTGGACCTGGCCACATGGTCTGCACACCATCGCGGCCGCCGCGACCGTGGCCGCGCTCAACAGCGTGGTGCTCACGGGTGGCATCGAACGGCTGGACCTTGCCAGCGGATTGCTGGATGCCGTGCTGGAGCACGCCCAGACGCTCGATCGCATCAGCACCCGCGGCAGCCTCGGCCCGGGATGGGCGGAGCGCCTGGGTGCCGACGAAGACACCGTCGAGCTCCTCGTGCCCTACCGCTTCGGCCCGGACGGGTGGTTCGATCTGCACCCCGTGCCGATCGAACCGGCCATGTGGCTCGACTGGGTCGATCACTCACCCGACGCCCGTGACCTGCTCGGCCGCATCCGCACCGCCTCCAGCACTGATTGGCGCGAGGTTCGATGGTTCCACGACAAGGAAGAACAGGGACACGAGGCCCCCTGGCTCGAGTTCCTCGACGGCCGCAACGACGACTATCCCGAGCGTGCGCTCGACATGGCCATCGGGCAGGTGCTGCGCCGGCTCTCTCTCATGGACGAGGCGGACGACATCCCCGCCGACGGCGACATCCACTTCTGGCAACGGCTGAATCCGGTGGTCACTGAGGTCCTCGCCCAGCTCGTCACCGGCGCCCCGCCTGCTGTCTACTACGGCGGACTCTCGTTCGCCCGGGTGCTCATCGCCGATGCCCTCCGCGGGCGCCCCGGACTCCCCGAGGACGTCGCGGCACTCGTGCGCAGAGCAGACGAGAACGCGGTGTCAGTGGAGCTCGTCAATCTCGGCGACGCTCACCGCGAAGTCGTCATCACAGCCGGATCGTTCAGCGAGGACCGGATCAGGTCCGCGGTGTTCGACCGCGGGACGGGATACCCCGGCAGTCCGCGCGACTATACGATCCCGGCACCCGCGGTCACCTATGACGCTGTCGATGTCGCCGCCCCGAAGGTCACCGTGGCCCTACCGCCACGCACCCGCATCGCGCTCGAACTGGCGATCGAGCGCCGCGCCTACCCCGCCACCCACCAGCTCATCTCATCGACTCAGGAGAACCCATGAACACCGCAACCGAGAGCCTCTCGAACGTCTGGCCGTTGCCTGTGCGCGGAGACGCGTTCGACCGCGCCGATGCGGACATCATCGACCGCATGGACATCATCAGCGCGGCGACCGCCTGCGCCAAGCTCAACGGCATGGGCATCACCCGCACCGCCGTGCAGGGACCCACGCCGCTGGAACGCGGCAGCCGCATCGTGGGTTCTGCGCTGACGCTGCAGTTCATGCCGCAGCGAGAAGACATCGCCAGCGGAGTGAACCAGGAGTACATCGAACGCCACACAGCGCTGTGGGAAGTGCTGGAGACCGTGCAAGAAGGCGATGTCCTCGTCGTTCAGGCCTACGGCAGCGCCTTCACCGGATGCTTCGGCGACATGCTCGTGCGCTACTTCAAGCGCCGCGGCGGCGCGGGAATCGTCGTCGACGGCCGAATCCGCGACGCGGCACGAGTTCGTGAGCTCGGCGTGCCGATCTGGTGCACCGGCACGACACCCCACTACGCGTCGCAGACGGACCTGTTCCCTTGGGCGTACGACGTGCCGGTCGCGGTCGGTGGCGTGCTGGCACTCCCCGGTGACGTCGTCGTGGCCGATGACGACGGCGCGGTCATCGTGCCGCAGGGGAAGGCGCTGGAACTCGTGCAGTCGGCGGAGGACCACGAGAACTGGGAGGTCTTCAGCCGAATGCGTCTGGAGGAAGGCGCCCGTCTCTCCGACTACTACCCGCTGTCCACGAACAGCCGCGCGGAGTACGAGGCGTGGCGTGACGCACAGATCGCTTCGAACGGGTGAGTGCTTCGACAGCCGCGGGTCACGCGAACATCGGCAGGACCGATGTTCGCGTGACGCGGATGGGCCTGGGGACCGCCCAGTTGGGAGACCTCTTCACACCGATCGATCAGGCGGATGCGAACGCCATCGTCGAGGCTGCCTTGGAGCGCGGAGTCCGGCACTTCGACACTGCTCCGCACTATGGCCTTGGTCTTGCCGAACAGCGTCTCGGGATCGCCCTCGGCACGCGTGATCGTGACGACGTCACCATCAGCACCAAGGTCGGACGCATTATCGAAGGAACCGGGGTTGGTGCCCGCCGACGGTGGGACTTCACCCGAGAAGGGGTCGAAGAATCGCTCTCGTCGTCACGGCAGCGACTGGGCACAGAGCGTGTCGACATCGCGTTCATCCACGACCCCGACGAGCACGTGGACGACGCGATAACTCATGCCGCTCCAGCGCTCATGCGGATGCGCGACCAGGGAGACGTCGGTGCTGTCGGCGTTGCCACGCGCGACATCACAGCGCTCCAGCGGTTCGTGGAGGAGGTCGACATCGATGTGGTCATGATCGCGGGACGGTTGACGCTTCTCGACCACACGGCGCTCCGAGAGCTTGTTCCGGCGTGCGTAGCGCGCGGGGTATCGGTCATGAACGCCGGAGTCTTCAACAGCGGTGTGCTCGCGACTGACACCCCTGACCCACAGGGGCATTACGAGTACCGCCCACCGTCTGACGAGATCCTGCGGCGAGCTCGCGAACTCGCCGCAGCAGCCGGCCGGCACGGTTACACCTTGCCGGAAGCAGCCGTCGCGTTCGCGATGAGGCCGGCACCGCCAGTGATCTCGGTCGTGATCGGAGCAGAGTCTCCCGCGCAGGTAGCGCGCAACGCGACGCTGTTCGATGCACATGGAGACGCTATTGGGCTTATCGAAGAAGTCCTCGCAATGGCGTAACCGCTACGAGTGACGTGTAGCACTTGAAGGTTCCTTGCTGCACCGGGGTCCCTTGGATGGATGAGTCCTCGCTCAACGAGAAAGCTCGGCCCTCGACGATCCGCACTCCGTGAGGAGCGTGGATCGTAGAGGGCCGAGCGGCGTCAGGGAGACGGGGTGAGGTGACGTCCCGTCTCGCTACTTGCGGGGCGGGTTGAGCGGCAGCCAGTCCTCGAAGCGCGTCTCGAAGATCTGAGCGCCCTCGACAGGGAGAAGAGTGCGCTCTTCGATCTGCGCGCCGTAGTACGGAGCGCTGTCGTCGCGCACGACGACTCGAGGGTCCTTGCGGAAGGTGAGGCCGCGACGAATGAACTCGTCCATGCCGAAGGACTCGGGTCCCGCGATCTCGATGTCGCCCTGGGGCGCGCCCGCAGCCGTGCGCGCGACGGCCGTCGCGACGTCTTCCGCGGCGATGGGCTGAACCAGGCCGCCGGGAAGCCGGACTGTGTCGTCTTCGGTCGAGATGTCGGCGATGCTGCCGACGAACTCGAAGAACTGCGTGGCGTGGACCAGTGAGTATCCGACTCCCGAGTCGCGGATCAGCTTTTCCTGAGCGACCTTCGCCGCGAAGTACGGGATGCTCTGGGGCCTGTTCGTGCCGACGATCGTGAGAGCGACGTGGTGCCTCACGCCGGCCGCTGCCTCAGCGCGGAGCAGATTGCTCGTCGACGTGGTGAAGAACTCCATGACGTCGTCCGGCGCGAAGGACGGCGAGTTGGACACGTCGACGACCGTGTCGGCGCCCGTGAGGACTTCCGCGACGCCCTCTCCGGTCAGCGTGTTGACGCCGGTGTTCGGTGACGCCGCGATGGCCTCGTGGCCGTGCGCGTTCAGCTTCGAGACGACCTTGGATCCGATGAGGCCTGTGCCTCCGATGACGACGATCTTTGCCATTTCATGCCTTCCTCTCGTAGGCACAGGTAGGTGTGCCCATAAGTAGTGACCAGACAGGGGTGTTGGATGTGACAGACGTTCGTCAGTTGCTCCGCCAGTCGTGGTACCTCGTCGGAGCGATCCTCGCCGTCGCCTCGGGGAGCAGGTCGCGGCTCTGAAGATGTGCCCCGAAATAGGTGCCGAGAGGGTCTGCAGTCACCTCCCGCTCATCCTGGCGGAAACGCAGATCTTGAACCGCCAGCTGCTCGAGGCTGAAGACCTCCGGGCCCGCGAACTCGACCATGCCGTACAGCGGTCGACCGAGGGCGACCTCGGCGACGGCACCGGCGACGTCTGCTGCCGCCATGGGCTGTAGGAGCACGTCCGCGACACGAACTTTCCCGCCGTGCGTGGCGTTGTCGGTGATGTTTCGGATGAACTCGAAGAACTGCGTTGCGTGCACCAGTGAGTACGGCTGCTGAGACTCGATGATCAACCGCTCCTGCTGCTCCTTCGCTGCGAAGTACCCTCCTTCAGCGCGCGCGAGCCTGTCCGTTCCGACGACCGAGAGCGCGACGTGATGCGCGACTCCGACCGCTCGGCCGTAACTGAGCAGATTCATGGTCGAGGTGTAGAAGAAGTCACGGGCGGCCTCTTCGTCGGTGTACGAGGAGTTCGACACGTCGACGAGCACGTCTGCACCGGTCAGCGCCTCCTCCAGCCCTTCGCCGGTGTACGAGTTCACGCCGGTCGCGCGTGCCCCGACGAGAACTTCGTGGCCGGCATCGTCGAGAGCGCGGGTGAGCTTGGCGCCGATCAGTCCGGTTCCACCGATGACCGTGATTTTCATGATGCTCCTTCGTCAGCTGAGGCCGTCGCGTATGGCCGCCCGTACATGAATTGACCGGGCACACACGGAGGTTGTGACGCAAAACGGCGAGAAGACCGCTCATCCGCAGGGTTGTCACAATCACTGATTTCATCTGGTCCTTTCTTGCATGGGCTGCAGAACCGGTGACGGTCGAGAACGGCTCACCGCACATCTGAAAGGACCCTGTCATGACCGACCACGTTCTGGAGCCGGAGGCGCAAGCCTTCGCCGACGCGACTTCGACGCCTCCGTTCCTCGCCGACCTCGGTGTCGAGGGCGCGCGAAAGCTCCTCGACGACGTCCAGGCGGCGCCGGTCGCAGAGTCCGATGTCGTCGACGAGTGGATCACTGTCCCGGCGGAGGTCGGAGACGTGCGGGTCCGCATCGTGAAGCCTGCGGGTTCCAGCGGCGAGCTGCCGGTCGTGCTCTACGTCCACGGTGGCGGCTGGGTGCTGGGTGACGCCGGCACGCACGACCGTCTCGTGCGCGAGCTTGCGGCCGGCGCCGATGCGGCAGTCGTCTTCGTCGAGTACGACCGCTCGCCGGAAGCCCATCACCCCGTGGCTGTCGAACAGGTGTACGCGACGGCACGCTGGATCACGAACGACGGCGCGTCGAAAGGTCTGGACGCTTCTCGTCTCGCCATCGCCGGTGATTCCGTCGGCGGGAACATGGCAGCCGTCGTCGCGATTCTCGCGAAGCGTCGCGGCGACGTCACCTTCGTCCACCAGTCGCTGTACTACCCGGTGACCGACGCCGGTCAGGACACGGAGAGCTACCGGGAGTTCGCAGAAGGGTTCCACCTTCGCGCCGACGCGATGGCCTGGTTCTGGGACAGCTACCTTCCTGACGTCGACGCTCGCACCGATGTCAGCGCGTCCCCGCTCAGAGCGTCGATCGACGAGCTGGCGGGTCTGCCGGAGACGTTCCTCGTCGTCGACGAGAACGACGTCCTTCGCGACGAGGGCGAAGCGTACGGGCGGAAGCTCATCGAAGCAGGCGTGCGCACGACGCTCGTCCGCTACGACGGCACCATCCACGACTTCATGATGCTCAACCCGCTGCGCAGCTCCGCTGCCAGCACTGCCGCGATCGAACAGGCGATCCACATTCTCCGCAAGGCACTCGCAGCCGCGTAGTCGCCCGTCCTCGCATCCGAAGCCCCCCAGCAGCACAACATCTAGAGAGAAGAGACATCATGACCCCCGAGAAACCCACCATCGTCCTCGTCCACGGAGCGTTTGCAGAGTCTGCATCCTGGAATGCCGTCATCGCGCAGCTGCAGACCCACGGTGTGAAGGTGGTCGCCGTCGCCAACCCGCTGCGCAGCCTGACCGGCGATGCCGCGTACGTGCGCGACGTCACCTCCTCCATCGCGGGGCCCGTCGTACTCGTCGGGCACTCCTACGGCGGTCTCGTGATCACGGAGGCAGCGTCCGCCAACACGGCTGTCGTCGGCCTCGTCTACGTATCAGCGTTCGTCCCCGAGACCGGCGAGAGCGCCTTCGATCTGTCGAACAGCGCCCCCGGGAGCACACTCGGCGAGACGCTGCTGGTGCACCCCGTCTCCACAGGCGGAAACGAGTTCGCCATCCGTCCGGACGCATTCCACCACCAGTTCGCTGCGGACGTGACTGAGGAGACCGTCGCCCTCATGGCCGCGACTCAGCGACCGGTCACCGAGGCCGCACTCACAGACGGGCTGCCCACCACGCGGCCGGCGTGGAAGGACATCCCGTCATGGCACGTCTTCGGCGACCATGACCTGAACATCCCGGTGGCGGTGTTCCGCGCGGGCGCAGAGCGCGCCGCTTCCCGCGGAACGCGGGAGATCGAGGGTGCCTCCCACGCCGCCCTGGTGTCGCACCCCGAGGTCGTCGCCGAAGTAATCGCGTCCGCCGGCAAGGCGTACGTCGCCGGCGTCACGTCAACCATGGCCTGACCCAGACCGTGGCGTCCCGCACTGCTCGCGCGGTGCGGGGCGCCACACCATCGACGTGAAGGATCATCATGACCTCTGCATCCTCGCCCTTCCTCACTGCCCAGCAGATCGACGCGGGCGACCTGTCCGTCGCCTACTTCGATCTCGGCGACCCGTCTGCAGACCCCGTCGTGCTCCTGCACGGCTATCCCTACGACGTGCACAGCTACGCCGAGGTCGCGCCGATGCTCGTCGACGCCGGCTATCGAGTCGTCGTGCCGTATCTGCGCGGGCACGGCCCCACGCGGTTCCGGGATGACCGAACCGCTCGCACGGGTCAGCAAGCCGCATTGGGATCGGACCTTCTGACGTTCATCGACGCTCTGGATCTGGACCAGCCGGTCCTCGCCGGATACGACTGGGGCGGGCGGGCGGCATGCGTCGTCGCCGCCCTGTGGCCGGAGCGGATCTCCGGACTCGTCTCGGTCAACGGCTACCTCATCCAGAACATCGCCGACTCGCAATCACCGATACGCCCTGACCTGGAGGCCGGGTTCTGGTACTTCTGGTACTTCGCCACCGACCGAGGTCGTCGCGGCCTCGATGCCAACAGGCGAGACATCGCCGAGGTGATCTGGCGGAGGAACTCGCCGGAATGGGCGTTCAGCGACGCGCAACTGAACCGCGTCGCCCGCGCATTCGACAATCCCGACTACGTCGAGGTCGTCATCCACTCGTACCGTCACCGACTGGGCCTGGCGCCAGGAGCGGAGATCTACGACGAACTCGAGGAGCGTCTGGCTCTTGCCCCGACGATCAGCGTTCCCACGATCACGCTCGACGGCACGGCGGATGGGAACTTCCCGGCGACGGACGGGTCACAGCATGCGCATCTGTTCTCAGGCCCCCGCGAGCATCGTCAGGTCCGCCATGCGGGTCACCATCTGCCGGCCGAGGCACCGCACGCCTTCGCCCAGGCTGTCGCGGATGTCGCGGAACCTCCAGGGGACGGAGCCGGCACGCCGTGACACGGTGGTGCACCGTCGAACACCTCGACGGTGCACCACCGAGCGATCAGTGGACCTGATCGGTCGGGCGAACCAAGAGCTCGTTGATGGAGACGTGCTCCGGCTGGGTGAGCGCGAAGACGATCGCGTCCGCGATGTCCTCCGGCTGCAGTGTGCGCATCGACTGCCCGATCTGATCGGCGGCATCCCTCATGACGGGGTCTGTGGTGTGGTCGGTGAGCTCCGTCTCGACGAAGCCCGGCTCCACCACGACGACTCGGACGCCGCGACTCGTGACCTCCTGTCGGACCGCTTCCGCGAATGCGGTGATCCCGAACTTGGTCGCCGAGTACACGGCGGCGCCCGCAGACGCGATTCGCCCCGAGGTGGATGACACCTGAACGAACGCGCCGTGCGTTTCGACGAGGTGAGGGAGAGCGGCGTGGGCCACGAACATCGATCCCAACAGGTTCGTCTCCACCATGCGCACCCATTCGTCCGTGTTCGCGCCCACGACCATTCCTGCCAACATCAGCCCGGCGTTGTTCACGAGTGCGTCGAGCCGACCGAAACGTTCGACGGCTGCCGCCACCGCCCGGTCCACGGATTCGCGGTCGGTGACATCGAGCTCCACCGCCAGCATCTCGCCGGGAGCTTCCTCGACCAGATCCTGCAGATTCTCCGTTCGGCGTCCCGCGGCGACGACGAGTGCACCAGCTGTGGAGAGGGCCAGAGCGGTGGCGCGTCCGATTCCGGATGACGCTCCGGTGACGAATACGACTTTGCTTTCCAGTTTCCGATTCATGCGCTTTCCCCTGATCATGGCGCCGCGACCGGAGGTGGCTCCACCGGAGCTCGTAGGGCGCCACCAATGTGACAGCGAGAACCGGTGCGGTGTGACAGGCCGATCGAGCGGCAGCCCCCTGTTGCGCCTGACGCTCGTCACAACGGGGGCTTCCTCCCGGTCAACGAAGTGAACGGCGCTGAGAATGTCAGGCGCGCCTCAGATTCGAAAGGTGAACATGTCGACCATCGGGCAGCAGGAAACGATCGCGGATCTCCCGGCCGAGCCCGGGCTCCCTCCCGCGCACCTCGACCACGCCGCACCCGCCGTGTACAAGGCGCTCCTGTCAGCAGGCAAGGAGGCCACTGCTGCGGCAGTGCAGGCGGGCCTCGACCAGCGCATCATCGAGCTGATTCGCGTCCGCGCGTCTCAGCTGAACGGCTGCGCGTTCTGCCTGCGGATGCACACGCGCGACGCTCTCCTCGCGGGGGAGACATCCGACCGCCTCGCCGTTCTGAGCGCGTGGCGGGACACCGACTACTTCACCCCGGTGGAGAAGGCCGCGCTCGCGGTCACCGAGCACGTGACGCTCATCGCCGACGAACAGGCCGGGCGCGCAGCGCAGCGCGACGCAACCGGCGCACTCTCGGTCGAGCAGCACGCCGCGGTGAGGTGGCTGGCCATCATCATCAACGCCTTCAACCGAGTCGCCATCACCAGTCACTACGAGGTGGCCCCGGAGCGTCGAAGCGGAAACGAGGCCCGCTGATGGCCGATGCGGAACCCGGCGCGGCCGCATTGAACAGTGCGATCGGGACCGAGCTGTTCGTGCTGCAATCGGTCGCGAGCTCGACGATCGCAGAGGCGGGAACGCGCAGCACGATCTACCTGTCGACGCTGTCAAGCGGACTGGTGGCCATCGGCTTCGCGGGCAAGTCGCCCGCACTGCTGGCGGTCCTCACGGTCACGGTCTTCCCTACGATCTTCATGCTCGGCTGGTTCACCGTCGTGCGCCTGGTCGACACCAGCGTCGAGAACATCACGGTGCGCCGGCGCATGGTGCGGATCCGGGAGCACTTCGTCAGCCTGCATCCGTCAGGTCCGGATCTGATCTCCCTCGACAACCCGCGCACCGGGGAGCTGGGTGTGCGCTACTCGCGTTCGTCATTCCTGTTCACGATGGCGAGCATGATCGGAACGGTGAACTCGGTGCTCGGGGGAGCGCTCGTCGCGCTCCTCCTGATCTTCGGAGGGGGCGCGCAGCCACTCCTCGCCCAGATCGCCGGGGTGGTCGTCGGAGCGGCGCTGCTGACCGCGACTCTGATGTACGAACGACGCCGCATACGGGCGGCCTACCCGGACTGACGAAGAAGCTGCTCGCCGTCAGACGTCTTCGCCTGGACCCGTCACAGATCGGGCTCCTGCGCGGTCACCCTTAGAGGACGGCATCTGCGTGGACCGAAGTCGTTCAGAACGGAGCGGGCGACGATGCGGATCGTGGTGTCGGATGGGACGGGTCAGGAAGACGGAAGCAGGGTCTCCCGTGGGCGCTGAAGACGTCGACGTGGACGAACGCGAGAAGACCGACGAACATAGTGGTGTGTGCACCGAGCTGGAGGACGCGCTGACGACATTCGACGCGCACCGCCGACGTCTGTTCGGCATCGCCTATCGGATGCTCGGCACCGTTGCCGATGCCGAGGACATCGTCCAGGAGACCTGGATCCGCTGGCAGAACACGGATCGCTCGAAGGTACAGGAACCGATCGCCTTTCTCACCACGATCGTGACGCGGCTGTCGATCAACGTCCTCCAGTCTTCCCGCGTGCGCCGTGAGACGTACATCGGCCCGTGGCTCCCTGAGCCTGTGAACACGGAGGACGACCCCGCTCTCGGAGCGGAGCGCGCCGAAGCTCTGCATTTCGCCATCCTGCTCACGCTGGAGAAGCTGACACCGACCGAGCGGGCGGCGTACATCCTTCGCGAGGCATTCGACTACCCCTACCCGCGCATCGCCGAGGTGGTCTCATCCAGCCCGGCCAGCGCACGACAGCTGGTCAGCCGAGCACGCGCACACCTCGCGTCCGCAAAGCAGGCGACGGTGGATCCCGCAGCGCAAAGACGTCTTCTGGCGGCTTTCCTGACTGCTGCCCAGAAGGGGGATGTCCGCGAGCTCGAGTCGCTCTTCGCTGCCGACGTCGTGAGCTACACGGATGGCAACGGGGTGAAGCAGGCCGCACGCATCCCGGTGAGCGGGCGCGGGCGGGTGGCGAAGTTCGTCTCCGCGTTCGCGCACCACTTCTGGACGAACAAGAGAATCGACTGGGTCGAGGTCAACGGGCAGCCCGCCGCAACCCTCACGGAAGACGGGCAGGTCACCACCGTGGTGACCGTGACACCGTCGAGTGACGGCATCCTGCAACTTCTCTGGGTGATGAGCCCCGAGAAATTGCGGAACGTCGCCGCGGTCAGCGCATGACCTCCAGGCGTTACCCGGCGTGGTCGCGCCGGGCACATCGTGGTGCCGACGAGGAGATCATCGCAGAGCTCTCGAAGGCGATGGCGACGAAGGACGACGAAGCGATTCGTGGCCTCCTTCATCGGGCCGTGACATTGGTCATAGACAGCGGAGGGCACGTGGACACCGCATCGATCCCTCTCAGCGGGCGCTCTGCCGCGTCGTCGGAACTGGTGGCGTTGATGACTGAAGGAACCACCGCGGCGTTGGCCTCTATCAACAGCGTCCCCGGCATCACCCTGGTTCGGGATGACCGGGTCGTCGGAGTCATCACGGCCGACTTCCGCTCAGGACGAATGGCCACCGTGTGGGTGGTGTGCAACCCGGAGAAACTCCGCCACTGGAATCGATGACACCGTCACACCCGACCTCGGTCACCGGTCACCCCTTCGGGACGTCACGTCGACGTCTCAAAGACGGAAGGTATCCGAAAATGGCAAAGATCGTAGTTATCGGCGGCACCGGACATGTCGGCTCCCGCGTCGTGGAGAAGCTCATCGCGCACGGACACGATGCGGTAGCCGCGTCGCGCAAGACCGGCGTCGACACGATGACCGGTGAGGGACTCGCGAAGGCGCTCGTGGGAGCCGACGTGGTCGTCGACACGACACAGGCGCCCTCGTATGCTCCGGACGTGGTGATGGACTTCTTCACGACGTCCACGAAGAACCAGCTCGCTGCGGAGAAGGAAGCGGGAGTCAAGCATCACGTGGCGCTCACCGTGGTCGGAACCAACCGGCCGCAGGACATCAGCTACTTCCACGGCAAGGCTGCTCAGGAGAAACTGATCGCGGATTCCGGTGTGCCCTACACCCTGCTTCACGCCACGCAGTTCTTCGAGTTCGCTCCGGCGATCGTCTTCACTTCCATGCAGGGGGAGGAGATCCGCGTCGCCGACGCCCTGATCCAGCCGATCGCGGCGGAGGATGTCGCGACCGCTGTGGGCCGCGCTGCAGCCGGGGAACCCGCCAACGGCCCCGTCGAGGTCGCCGGGCCGGAGACATTCTCGATCGAGGAGTTCATCAAGCGGACGTTCGCCGCAGCAGGCGATCAGCGCTCGGTGACGACCACCCCCGACGCGCAGTACTTCGGCGCGAAGATCGAGCAGTCGACGCTTCTCCCGGTCGAAGGCGCGCAGCTCGCGTCGACGACGCTCGACGAGTGGCTCGCCTCGCAGGCCAAGAAGTAAGAGTCAGGGTGTGAGGAGTGATCACTCCTCACACCCTCCATTCTCGACGAGGTCGACGAACTCACGACACCTGTCACAATCCACACCGCTACGGGGTCTTATTGGTGAGGGAATGGAGACGGAACTGATGAAGAACATCCTCATCGTCGGTGGCGGTTACGCCGGTTTCTATACGGCGTGGAACCTGGAGAAGCGGCTTCGCGACAAGCAGGCTCGCATCACTCTCGTCGAGCCGCGGCCGTATATGACCTATCAGCCGTTCCTTCCCGAGGTGGTGGCAGGATCTGTCGAAGCGCGGCACGTCGCCGTCTCTCTACGCAGCCATCTGAGGCGGACCACAGTGATTCCGGGCCGTGTCACGTCGATCTCGCACGCCGAGAAGCACGTGCTCGTCGAGATGCCGGATGGCTCCTCACAGAGGCGGGACTACGACATCATCGTGGTGACAGCGGGGGCCGTGTCCCGGGTCTTCCCGATCGACGGCATCTCGGAGCATGCCATCGGATTGAAGACCGTCGAGGAAGCCGTCGCAGTGCGCGACCAGTTGCTGACCGCGTTCGAAGCAGCAGCGGCTCTCCCTCCTGGGCCCGAGCGCCGGCGACTCCTCACGGCTACGGTCGTCGGCGGCGGATTCTCCGGGGTGGAGGCTTTCGGCGAGATGCTGGCTCTCGCGTCGTCGCTGCTGAAGTCCTATCCAGAACTCCGCTTCTCTGAGCTGAGCTTCCATCTGGTCGAAGCCAACGAGCGGATCCTTCCCGAGGTGACGGACGAGCCCGGCCGGTGGGTCGTCGAGCATCTGACGCAGCGCGGTGGGATCGTGCATCTCAACACTCAGCTCGTGTCGGCCACCGGTGGCGAGGTGAGGCTGTCCACCGGTGAGCGGTACGCCTCGAACATCTTGGTCTGGGCTGCCGGCAACGCGTCGAACCCGGTCGTCGCCTCGCACACGGACCTGCCGATCGACGCCCGGGGACTTCTGATCACCCGACCGGATCTCCGGATCGGCACCGCCGACAGGATCGTCGAAGACGCGTGGGCCGCCGGCGACAACGCGGCCATCCCCGACCTGACCTCGCCGATCGCGGGAGCGCGCACGGTACCGAACGCGCAGCATGCCGTCCGGCAGGGTCGCCTGCTCGCCAAGAACATCGCCGCGGCCCTCCGGGGAGAGCTGCCCCGCGAGTATGCGCACCACAGCCTGGGCGTCGTCGCTACCCTCGGTCTCGGACACGGCGTCTTCCAGTACAAGGGCATCGTCATCAAGGGACTCCTGGCGTGGCTGATGCACCGCGGCTATCACGTTCTTGCTGTTCCTACGTGGGAGCGCAAGTCCCGTGTGCTGGCGCTGTGGGTCGTCGCGTTCCTCTTCGGCCGTGACATCGTCTCTCTCCAATCGGTTCAGCAGCCTCGGGCAGCATTCCTCGAGGCCGTTCCGCCGATCATCCGCCTTTCGGATCGTGTACCTGACGAGGCACGGCATGCCAGTTGATCGACGCCGCACGGGATCGTTCACGGATCGCGTGTCGGATCGTCTCCGCAGTACCCGCATGGGTGCTGCGGTGGCGTCCGTGCGGCAAGAACTGCGTGGGCGCTCCATCCCGCTGCACTGGACGAACCTCTTCGGCGTCATCACGATCGCCGGCGTCGCGGTGCTCTTCGTCACCGGCGTCGTGCTCATGGTCGTCTACGTGCCGTCCAGCGAGGCTGTCGTGTACCGCGGCCCGCACGTGCCCTTAGGCGGCGTCACGGTCTCGCGGGCCTTCGATTCCGTCATGCGGGTGTCGTTCGAGGTGCCCGGCGGACTGCTTCTTCGGCAGCTCCATCACTGGGCCGCCTTGATGGTTCCCGCATCTGTCCTGATCCAATTGCTGGTCATGTACTTCACCGGTGGATTCCGCCGTCCACGACGAGGCAGCTGGCTGATGCTTTTCCTCCTGCTCATCGTCGTGCTCGCCGGCGGGTGGAGCGGATACGCACTCCCTGACGACATGCTCTCCGGATCGGGGCTCCGCATCGTGGAGGGCATCACCCTCGGCATCCCCGTGATCGGAACCTGGCTGTCGACGGCCCTCTTCGGAGGCGAGTTCCCGGGAAGGATCATCGAGAATCTCTACCTGGTTCACATCCTCGTGGTCCCTGTCGGAATGCTCGTGCTCATCGCCGGTCGCGCTCGATCCGCCTACAAGAACAAGCCTCCCCAGTTCGCCGCCGGCGGTCGGGAGGAGAACAACATCGTCGGCATTCCGCTGCTCCCTCACGCCGCTGTACGGGCAGGAGGACTGTTCGCCGTCGTCGTCGGTCTTCTGGTTCTCATGTCGACCCTCGTCACCGTGAATCCGATATGGAACTACGGCCCGGCCGATCCTGGCAACGCATCCGCAGGAAGTCAGCCGGACTGGTACACCGGGTTCCTTGACGGTGCGCTGCGTCTGGTACCCCCCGGCTGGGAGTTCGAGTTCCTCGACCGCACGTGGACACTCGCTGTGCTTGTTCCGTTGACGGTCGTCGGCGCGTTCCTCGTCGTTGTCGCCCTCTACCCGTTCCTCGAGGGGTGGATCATGCACGACAGCGTGGATCATCACATCCTCGACCGCCCCCGCAACACGACCATCCGCACGTCGATCGGAGTCGCCGGCGTGATCTTCTACGGCATCCTCTGGACAGCAGGCAGCGCCGACATCATCGCGCTCCTCTTCCACGTGTCGTTCGAGACGGTGATCCTCACGCTGCAGGTGGCGCTTCTCGTCGGACCTCTGGCAGCCTTCTTCGTCACCCAGCGCGTCTGCATCGCGCTGCAGCGCAAGGACCGCGACCTCGTGCTGCACGGATACGAGACAGGGCGCATCGTCCGAATGCCCGGTGGAGAGTACATAGAGGTGCATCAACCGCTCGACGAGTATGAGAGATGGAGGCTCGCCGCCCACAAGCCGGCGCAGGCCGTCGAGGCACGCCCCGATGAAGATGGACGGCTACGACGAGCCGAGCGACTTCGCGGCTGGTTGGCGGTGCGCCTGCTCGGCGATCGAATCTCATCGGCAGGCACGAGGAAAGACGACGGGATGTCACCTACCGCGTCACTTCCGCCACTGGAAGAAGCCTGAACCACACGGCACGAGGACGTGACGCCGACCGGACGTCTCATCGCAGTCGACGCTGATGAGACCCACCGCGGCGCCGGAGATGGCGGACGGCGGGTCTCATTCGACGGCCGGACTTTCAGACGGCCGACGAAGTCACGACGATGCGGGCACGCGGCGGGAGCTTCGGCTGCTCAGCTCCTGCTCCGAAACGAGAGTGAGCATGGGCTCGCCCGGGACGCACAGCATGGTGACCACGAAGGTGGTGGACTCGTCAGCGAGGTTGTTGGCGTCCTGGTAGTGGATCACGTCTCCGCCCGGCTCCCAGAAGGTCTCCCCTGCTTTCACGACCCGCGGGGCTTCACCCTCCAGCTCGAAGAGCAGTTCGCCTTCGAGCACATAGCCGAACGCCGGACCCGAATGGCGGTGCGGCCTCGTTCCCGGGCTCGCCGGGGGCAGGGTGACGTGGATCGTCATCGCGTCACGTGCACCGTCGATCGCTGCGAGGTCGACCGATGACAGGACGTGAACTGCCGGTCGCTGGGCTGGCTCGAGGTTGTCGTAGATGGAATTGTGGTCGTGCATGTCTGGCACTCCTGATCTCTTTGCTCCATATCGGGGACAGGCGTACCCCTATGAGGAGGACCGCCGAGCGGCCTGATTCGTGACGGACGGCGCGCAGCGAGGACTGACCCACGCCCGCTCTCCGGTCGATTTGCAAAATATATAGACCGGTCTATTATTGAGCTATGGCATCCAAAGGAGACCTGACCAAGGCACGGCTCGCTGAGTCCATGCTCGAGCTCATCCAGACCAGCGGCTACAGCGGCACGGGCCTGAACGCCGTGATCGAACACGCTGGCGCGCCGAAGGGGTCGATCTACTTCCACTTCCCCGAGGGGAAAGAGGGACTGGGAGTCGCCGCCGTCGACCTCGCCGCGAAGCAGTTCGAGGCGCTGATCGCCGAGGCGGCAGCATCGGCAGGAAGCGCGGCCGGGGCCGCCCGCGCTGCTGTCGAGGCGCTGGCGACCATCGTCGGCGAGAGCGACTTCCGGCTGGGCTGCCCGGTCTCCGTCGTCACCCTCGAAATGGGCGCAGAGAGCGAGCGACTGCGGCAGGCGTGCGCGACCGCGTTCGAGTCGTGGATCACGCCGACCACCGCTCTTCTCGAAGCCAACGGCCTGGAGGCGGCAGAGGCCCGCTCTCTGGCGACCGTCGTCGTGTCGATGATCGAGGGAGCTGTGATCGTCTCCCGGGCCATGAAGAGCACCCAGCCCCTGCTCTCCGCCGCCGACGTCGTGGCCGAGCTCATCGACCAGCGCTGCCAGACCGCGGAGAAGACGCGATGACGTCGCACGAAGCCTCCCGGCACGCCCTGGTCTTCGGGGCCTCCGGGCTCGTCGGCCGACACCTCGTCCTGACTCTTGCCGAGGCCGGCGCAGACGTCACGGTCGCAGTCCGGACCGCCGCGTCGGGGGCTCGTGTCGAGCGATGGCTCACAGAGCACGGCCTGAGTCGGAGTATCCGCACGACGATCGTCGACTTCGACGCTCCCGAGATCATCGCCGGTGGTCCGGCCGCGCTCTCTTCCGTCACCGAGATCCACAACTGCGCCGGGTCCTACCGGTTCGGGATGAACGCCCAGGAGGCGCGCACCGCGAACGTCGGCATCGTCGAGAAGGTCATGGACTTCGCCGAGGGCCTCCCCCATCTGCAGCGCGTCGTCCACGTGTCGGGTTACCGGGTCGGCGGGCAGGACCCCGCGACCGTTCCCTGGTCACATGACCACCGCACCGCGCTCTACAAGGAACTCGGCGCCTACGAAGCGTCCAAGATGGAATCCGACGCCATCTTCCAGGCCCGCGCCTTCGAGCGCGGCATCCCCTGGACCATCGTGAATCCGTCCAGCGTGATCGGCGACAGCGTCACCGGGGAATCCGACCAGCACATCGGGCTGGCCACCACGATCGAGCAGATGTGGAACGGCACTGCGGCCGCCCTGCCCGGAGATGAGACGACGTTCCTCCCGGTCGTGACTGTCGACTATCTGGCGGCCTTCATGTCGGCAGCGGCGATCGATCCGGATGCCGCGGGCAAGGCCTACTGGATCCTCGACGACGCCACGCCGCCGCTGGCCGACCTTCTCACGCACGTCGGCCGGCATCTCGGCGCCAGGGTTCCGCGGGTGCGGATGCCGGTCGGTGTCATCAAGCGGCTCCCGCAGTGGATCACCAAGGCCGATCCGGAGACGCTCACCTTCATGTCGGCCGATCGCTATCCGACAGACTCCGCCGTCGAGCTGGCCTCCAGACACGGCATCCGGATGCCCGATGTGCGGGTGTCTCTCGAACGGTGGGTCGACCACCTGGCCGCGCACCGATTCGGCGCCGACACGACTGACGGACGTCGATTCGTCGACGTCGGCGGTCTGAGGACTTTCGAACTCGGCGCCTCCGGATCGAGCCGAGTGATCTTTCCCGGCCTGCCGGTCAACGCCGACACCTGGGCCGAGGTGGCGTCGGGCATCCGTGCGCGAGCCGTCGACCTTCCCGGACTCGGCCTCAGCGGCGGAACAGGCGTTCACGACTGGGAGCAGTGGCTGCCTGCCGTGCTGGGCGACGGGCCTGTCGACCTGATCGGCCACTCCATCGGGGCGGCCGCGGCAGTGGTCGCGGCCGATCGGCTCCCGACGCAGGTCAGATCCCTCACGCTGATCGCACCGTTCTTCCTGCAGGCCCCGGCGGGAGCCTCGGCGGGACTGCGGCCGCTCGTGCGCACCTACTTGAGGCACACCGACCCGGCACGGTTGTCACGCCGACTGACCGGATCAGAAGCGAGCGCGGCCGCCCTCGAATCCAGCGTCGGCGACCTCCAGCGACGCACCGCCACGAGGGCGGCCGAGCATCTCGCGCGCGCCGGCTCCACGCAGTGGCGAGCCCAGCTGCGGGAAGCGCTCGAGCGATTCCGCGGCCCGATCCGCATCATCACGGGAAGCGACGATCCCCTGTCCACCGCTGCGTTCGCACAGCTCGCATCACGTCAGAACGTCGAGCTGGTCTCCGTGGCAGGGGCTGGACACCATCCGCAGCTGACCCACAGCGACGCTCTTGTCGATCTGCTCACGGGGTCCGTCGAGTGAGGACCACCGCGGTGAGCCCGGCGCTCACCGCGGCACCGGCTCTTTGAGCGAGGTTCATCGACCCCGCAATCAGACGAGCGTCAAGACCTGCTCAGCGGTACCCCAGGAGAGGGTGACCCCGGCGCCACCATGCCCGTAGGCGCTGATCACGCGGCGGCCATCGACAGTCGTCGCATCGATCCGGATGACGGGACGACGCGGCCGGAGCCCGACACCTCGCGACACCACTTCTCGACCTCTGATCTGCGGGAAGTAGTCGGCGCAGCGATCGATGATCCCGCGCTCGACGGCGGCGTCGGGCGTGAGATCGGTTTCTCCGGCCTCGGCAGTGCCCCCGAGCACCAGACAGTCCCGGCGGGGGATCACATATGTCAGACCAGCCGGATTGTGCTCGTCGAGCAACCACTCCTGCACGCTGTCAGGCCCAGTGTTGTCGATCCGAACGACCTGCCCTCGCACCGGATCGACCGGGGACTCGTCGTCGATGAGTCGCGTGCTGCGCAACCCGGCAGCGATCACGACGAGCTCATCCGCGACTTCCGCCTCGTCGACGCTGTGGATCGTGCGCGACTCGAAACGCACACCCCGCGCCTCCGTCGCCGCGCGCAGCCACGGCAGGTAGACGCTCATCGTGATCACCGGAACGGTAGCGCGGACCCCGGTCGTGCCCGGCGGGACGAGCGTCGTCTTCTTCCAGCCGGGGACCACCCGCGTCCACTCCCGGTCAACCACGGTCGAGCGCTCGACCACCGTACCCCGACGGAAATCCACGCCTGCGTCCACGTGCTGGTCGTGGATGGACTCGAACCGTTCCAGCGTCGACCGAAGCATCACCTCGGTGTCTGCTCCGCCATCGACTTCGAACGGGAACCAGATCGCGCCGGCTGTCGCGGAGCAGGTCTGCTCCCACGGCTGATCGCTGCACACGGTGACCGCATGACCTGCACCAGCGAGCTCGTGGGCGATCGACAGGCCGACGACTCCCGCGCCGATGACCGTGACACTTCGCTTCATGTCTCCCACCTTCCATGCAATGCGCGAACGCTCGACGAACGTGTACGGGCTACGGTGCGACGCGAGGGCGCCGAAGGCGTTCGGCGGCGGCGAGGACTGTACTGGTCGTCGTGAGCTCGCGGGGTGTCGTGTCGAGTGCCTGCGCGAGGCGGGCGACGTCACTCAGTCCGAAGCCTTCTCCGCGGATCCGCTCACGGAACTCCGGCGCATCGATCCCGGCGTCGATCAGCACTTGCGCCACAGACTTTCCGGCCCGTCGACGAAATACCTCCAACGCACGCGGATGAATGACGACGTACCTGCCTGCGTTCATCTCACCTCGATCTTGTGGAGTCATCTCATGGACAACCGGCGCTCGCACCCTGGCGAACCGCTGCCCGTCAGCGCCAGATGACGAACAGGATGATGACGATGCATGCGATGACGAGTCCTATCCAGCCGAGCGCGATTCCGGCTGTCGCCCGCCTGCGTCCGTGCTGGCGGTGGGCGGCGATCTGCCTCCGTGCGGTGTACCCCGCCCCCAGGGCGGCAACCGGGCCCAGCACCGGCACCAGACACAGCCCGGCTATTCCGCAGATCAGAGAGAAGGTGGCAAGGGAGTTCATACGGGCGGGCAGGAACGTCGTTTCAGCTGTGTGAGTCGATCTCGCCGATCGCGGCCGCGTCTCCATCGATGCGCGCGGCTCAGGCCCGCGCGTCGGATGGTGCACCCAACGAGGCCAGCTCGACGTCGGGAAGCGCGACCTTACGCGTCCGCACCGACGGCCGAGCCGACTCGGCCCCCCGCCGCACGACAGGATTCCGGACCGCACCAGGGCGTCGCCTGAGCAGCCGTCGGCAAGCCAGGCCCGCAGCGACAGCAACGACGAGGGCGACCGCCACCGCGACCGGCGCCAACAGATCACCCGAGTACCACAGCCCCAGGCTCAGCATCGCACCGGTCAGCCACAGCACGCCCCCACCGCCGACGAGCCCCGCAGCATCGACCGCCAGCGCGATCGCGAGGGCGATCGCGCCGACCATCGCCACCCATAGACCGATCTGGCCCAGCGGGATGAGCAGCGCGGTGAGTACGCGGAACAAAGGAAGGATGGTCATGATTAGAGAGACGCCGCCGCTGCGCGTTCATTACGCGAACACGGCTGCGACTTCGACTCGGCGAGCCGTTCGCGTCAGATATCGGGCTGACTCTCGTCTTCCTTATTGCCGGGCTTGTCAGGCGCGTCTCACGGATCGGGGGTCCGTGTCGCAGGCGGGCGGTGTAGATCCCCACCTCACCTCAATTCCGCAAGCAAGAACCTGGCTGCGGCGGGCTTCCCTCCCCGGACCCGCCGCAGTCAGGTGGTTCTCGCCCTGTGATGACGGCGTCACTGTTCGAGCGGTCCGCTTTCGAATGCGGTGAGTGTGCGTCCGTCGGCATGCGCGACAAGATCCACCCGGTACGCGGCGCCGCGAAGTAGGAGCCCCGGACCATCGATGACGAAGTCTCCTCCAAGAGGGCTCGGACCGTCGACGACGCACTGGGTCTCGCTCAGCTCGATCGGCGTGCAATCCCATCCCGGCGGAGCCTCGTCGACGAACAGGCCCGAAGGCAGGGAGATGACCATGCGCTCTACGGTCCACGGTCGGTCGATCAGGATGCCGACATTCAGAACGACGCGCTCACCGACCGCCGTCGCCGTGACGTCGAACGCCGCATCCGGAGGGGGCGGCATGAGTGCCGGCGCGATCGATCCCACGACTATGGCGATGCCGACCGCAAGGGCCGTCACACCGACCCGCGTCGGGGTGACGGCCCACGACCCGACTCGACCCCCTATCCGACGCACGCTGCGCACCGTCGCATGGCGCCCATGCGCAGACGGAGAATGCGTCTCTGCAGCCTCCGCGCTCCCCGAGGGGAACAGCACGCCGCTGACGGCGAGGAGGGTGACGACCCCGAGAGAGAGGGATATCGCCGCGAAGCGTGACCACGCCCCGCGGCAGCGCGCGCACGTACGGATATGGTGCATGCCGTGGGATTCACCCGAGTCCTCGGGCGACGCGGCTACCTTCTCTGGCAGTTCGGCGGACGCGGCGCGACATTTCTGCGGCGCTCCGTCTTCCAGGACCACTCGCAGCGTCGCGCGCCGAAGGTTCAGACGCGCTCGTCGCGACAGCGAATAGATCGCAGACGCCGGACGCCCCAACTCTTCCTCGAGGTCTGCGGGCTTGCGCCCTTCCAAGACGGTGGCTACGAGGACCGCTCGTTGGTCCTCAGGAAGCAGGCCGAGCGCTCTGCGCACGATCGCGTATTCGCGGTGCATGTCCGCAGAGTGCTGCTCCGTGCTGTCGTCATGCAGCGGCGCATTGGTCTCGGTGATCTCTCCCACCCGCGACCGTGGAGATCTCAACTCGTCCTTCACCCGATTCCGCATCGTCTGGATCACGTACGCGTTCGCATAGCGTTCGGGGCCCGTCCCTTGTGACCACTTCGTCAAGACCGTGATCATCGCTTCGCTCAGAAGGTCGTCAGGATCGAGAACGCCACCACTGATGCGGTGGGCCATAGCCATGAGCAACCGCTGGTTCTTCTGGAAGTAGGCGCCCGCCGCCGCTCGATCTCCTTCGGCAGCGAGAGCGACGAGTTCGAAGCCGTCGTCGCTTTCGACCGAAGTGTTCGTGACTGTTCCCATCGTCCCCACGTCCCCGGGCTGAACCCTCACCCCGGGACCAGCTGCTTCAGCGATACGTGGGCCCATCCGAGATCCGGATGGGCCCACGATCGTTCACGCGCTCAGGCGAATCGGCGACGCAGACGCGCCCACAGGATCGTCGAGGCTCCGAGAAGAATCAACAAACCTCCGCCGATCATCCAAGGCAGAGGCGTCTCTGCGCCGGTCCACGCCAAGTTGCCATCCGAGGGTGTGCGCACCGAAGTGCCCGTGGAATCCGTCGAAGTCGCCGGTACCGATCGCGCAGCAATGGCGATGGTGTATTCGTGAGTATCGTCACCGACGGCGTTCGATGCGGTCACGGTGAACGGGAAGGACCCGTTCTGCGTGGGCGTGCCTGAAATGACACCTGTCGTCGGATCAAGGCTCAGCCCCGGCGGCAGCGACCCGGCCGTGACGGCGAACGTGATCGGGCCGGTGCCGGTCGCCGCGATCGTCTCGCGGTACGGCGCTGCAATCGTTCCATCGGGCAGAGACATGGTCGTGATGATCGGCCGCTCCCGGATCACCACGGTGTACTCCTGCTCATCCGAACCGCCCGCGTTCGACGCCGAGACCGTGAACGCGAACGTCCCCGCAGTCGTCGGGGTCCCGCTCACGACACCTGTGGCAGGATCGAGGACCAGTCCTGCGGGCAGTGTGCCGGCGCTCACCTGGAAGGTGATGGGGCCGGTTCCGATCGCGTTGACGGGCACACTGTACGCGTCGGTGACGACTCCATCCGGGAGTGACAGGGTCGTGATCTCCGGAGCGTCGAGCGCGACGCTGTTCCACTGGGCGGTGAATGTCACCGGGGCGATCGTCGGGTCACCCGGCGAGGTTCCGGCGACAGACGATGCCCACCCGGCAAAGGTGTACCCCGGGCGCACGGGGTCAGCCGGCACGGATGCGGCGTGCCCCCAGTCGACGATCTGCGTCGAGTCGCTCGTGACTCCGTCGGCGAAAGCGAACGTCACTCGGTAGTGGAACGCGAGCGTCAGCCGGCCTTGATCCGGGATGCTGCCGGTTGCGTCTCCCGTCACCAGCACTCCAGAGGTCGGATCCGTGTAAGACACAGGTGCCACTTCGTTGTCCGGGCCTCCGCGGCCCGCGACAGTCGGAAGTCCGGTGGCGTCCTCGGGACCGATCACCGTGACCGAACCTCGATAGAGCGGATTGAAGACCAGGTACCCCGAGCCCACGGAAGCGGCCAACGACCCGCTCTGCGCGACGAGCGAACCGCCCGTCATGGTGACCGATCCCCCACCAGCGAAGCGCGAACCGCCGATGCCGGCCGCGTACATCCCGCCTTGAGCGGTGATCGCGCCACCCTTGATGGTCACGGCGCCGGCCGTGAGATCGGTCGTGTCCGTACCGATGCCAGGGAAATACGGCCACGGATCGGCCGGGTTGGCGCTGCCGATCGCCTCGAGTCGGCCGGTCCCGACCGAGTCATCGATCGTGAGCGACGACGTGCTGCCGACGTGGATGCCCGGACCCGTCGTGGGCGCCAGCTTCAGCGAGTGACCGTTCAGGTCGAGCGTGATGCCCGCGCCCGCTGGGACACCGAGATAGTCCGCCGTTCCCGAGGCGTCGATGTCTGCGTCGAGCATCACCACGTCGCCGTCGACCGCGTTCTCGAAGGACTGGTCCAACGTGGTCCAGTCGGTGACGGCCGTCGTCACCGCGTGAGCAGGAGCCGCCGCGGCGACGGACAGTAATACCGCGAAGGTGATCGTTGCCGCGCTCGCAGGCGCGGAGAATTTGAAGTTGCGCACTTTCCATCCCCAGATAGGTAAGCAGTCGGGTGCGGAGCGGTGATCGGACACCACCCCTCTAATGAGACGAGCGAGGTGCGCTTTTATGACGGCATATCGTGAACTGCGCCTCTCGCGTCTCGCGTGCTGACGTCGACGGCGATATCTCCACGCATCGTTCAGCACGCGCGATCGACAGATCAGGACGCGTGGGGCGTCACGTTCTGTGACCTCGCTCAGCGAGGCGCGTGGCTGTATCCCCGGCCCACGTCGCCGACACCACCCAGGTCGGCCGGGACGGAGGCTCCCCCTCCGTCCCCTTCCTGCTCCTCAACTGCGTCTCGCGTTGCGCTCGTGGCCGGATCGGCTCTGAACCGAGCGAGCACGAACTCACCTCAGTTCGGACGCCCCTTCGGGACCGGCCGCGGTCTCGACGACCCGCGCACCGAAACGCGACCTGCGCGACACGATGTACTCCGAGGGCGCCGCACGCCCCTCGGAAAGGTACGCGAGCCGGTGCAGGGTCTCGTCGTTGCGCCAGTGCAGCAACATGTCCATCAGGGCACGCGGAACGAACCGCCCGGGCCCGGCGACCGCTTCTTCGCGGATGCGCACGACGCAGTCGCCTCCGCGCTCCTTCACCTCGAGGAAGACCCTCGCCTCTCCGACCGGCCAGCCGCGAGCACGCATGACCATGCGGCGCGGCGGGTCGTACTCCTCCACCACGGTCTTGTCGTCGATCAGGGCGGGCCAGACACCGAACGAGTGATGCAGCTCCGCCCCGGGTGCCGGCCACGACGCGTCGACGTCGCGCATACGCGAGGCCCCCACGACCCAAGACGGATAAAGCCAGCCGTCGCCCAGCACGTCGAACACGTCTTCAGGTGTGCAATGAAGCACCCTCACATTGCGGGACACGAATCCCTCCTCACCGTCGACAACTCGTCTCGCCGAGGTTAGAGGGGCATCGCCCTGCACAGCAGTGGGTTGCGGTCAGCGGCACGAATGTGCAGTGCGGTGCCGTCTGCACGCCGACGAACGGCACCAGTCCGCCGATCCGGCTGGTCGCCGACCCTCAGAGCCCTTCTGCGATCTCCTTGATCGCGGCGAGACGACGATCCCACTCGCGGCCGATCGCGTCGAGCCTCGCGGCGGTGGCGGAGAGCTCGGCGCCGATCACCCGGAAGCGCACCTCGCGCCCGACCCGGATCGGCTCGACCAGACCGACCTCCTGCAGCACGGAGAGGTGCTTGGCGATGGCCTGACGGCTGACCGGCAAGCGGCCCGCGAGAGCGGATGCCGAAGCATCCGCTTCTCCGAGCGCCTGCAGAATGCTCCATCGCGTCTCGTCGGCGAGCGCCGAGAACACGGGAAGCAGGGTGTCGGTGGTCACGCTTCGCCCTCGACCAGGGCGACGAGCTTGTCGAGCTCCTCGTTCCATCCGGTGCGGTGGCTTTCGAGATTCGCGAGGGGAGCCGAGGTGCGCTCGAAGCCCGACTCGACGACCGTGAGCTGGGTTCCGCCGTCGACGGGCTCGAGCGTGAACGTGAAGACGGTAGACGTCTCGGGATCGAGCGCATCGGGGCGCTCGCCCTGCGCATCGTCGTTGCCCCATCGGTACGTGATGAGGTTCGGCTCGTCGAAAGCCTCGACGCGCAACGGAATCGCCCCGTAGTCGGGGAAGGTCATCGTGCCGGTGGCGCCGGCTCCGGAGCCGTCGAGGGCGACGTGTCCGAACCACCGTGAGACATGCTCGGGTTCGGCGACGGCGCGCCACACCTTGTCGATGGATGCGGCGATGCGGATGGTCCGCCGCACCGAGAACGTCTCCTCATCGACGACGGCTGCGGGGTTCGAGATCTCGTTCACCATGATGCCTCCTTCTCCATATGCAACCGCTCTGATTGCAATCCCAGAGTTGCACATCATCTCACGACATGCAACCCTTAGATTGCAAAAGGAGTCAGTCGCGCAATGCGCGGCGCCGCGACGCAGCCCCCGCGCCCACCACGAGCAGCAGGATGCCGAGAACCCAGGTCGCGGCATCCGCTCCGCCACCCGTCGCAGCGAGCTCCGGCCCCGGGACCGTGTCGTCGACGGGCGCTGTGTCGCCGATCAGGGGGCTCTCGGCCATCGCGGCGCCGGTGAGGCAGCGCTTGAGCTCGGTGACCTTGACCCAATGCGACCCCACGGCGACCGGACGGCATCCGTCGGCGAAGGCGATCTCGCGCTCGTTGTAGAGCATGCGCACGAGCGGCGTGTACGAGGTGCCCGTCGCGGGGTCGACGCCCGTTCGGGACACCACGTCCCACTGCACGTTCGCGGCCATCGGCGTCACCTGAGCCCCGCGCCACGGATTCGACGCGTAGTCGAAGACATCCGAGACGGATGCCGGTGCCGCCACGTCGGGAGCGGGCACGGTCGAACCCGGAAGCTTCAGGAGCGCCGCGAACGGAACGATCGTCTCCGCATGCGCGAAGCGGAACGTCGCCGCCACATCACCGCCCGCAGCGCGGTCGTCGATCACCCGGAAGAAGTCGTCCAGCAGGGGCTGGGCGACCGTGTAGGTCTCGTCGTGTCCGGCGAGGCTCGGCCCCTTCTCGTAGAAGTCCTCGGTGTCGAGCAGATAGGCGAACCACTCGGCATCGGCCTCTCGCCCGTCGAAGTACTGGGCGAAGTCGAACTCGTGTGGGGATACGTTCTCCTGCTCCATGTCGGCGGCGATGATGTACAGGTTGTAGAGGGTCATCGCGGCATCCACAGCGCTCTTGATCGACTTCTTCGGGTCGCTGCACGCGTCGGGATCGGCGGCCGGGTCGGCACCGGGAGCGCACGCGGGGGCACCGTCCTTCGTGCCGTCGACTGTCGCGTACCAGGTGTGCGCGTCATCCGCTCCCATCGCCGCGATGAACGCCGGGGTGAAGATACCCGAGAGCAGCTCCTCCGACACCCGCACCGACTCAGGGCGCTCCTCGATGAACTCGGTGGCTGCTGCGATCGTGCCCCCGTCGTCGGTCTGCGCCTCGATGTACGCCTCGTAGGCCTCGGCGCCCTCGCGTTCGGGAGTGCCAGGCGCCTTCTCGGTGCCGTCGGGGTTCTCGACCTTGTGGAAGTACAGCAGATCGGGTCGCGGCTCGAGCGCGAGCCCCGCGTCGCCGAGTCCGAGGAGGAAGTTCTCGCCCGACTCCGTCGCTCGCGGCTCACCCGAGGTCTCCGCGACGATGCGATTGCCGGCATCCGCGAAGAGCGCCGCGTTGCGGGCGGCGGCCCGCTCGCCGATGCCCTGGTGCTGCGTCTCGCCCTGACCGGTGAGCATGCCGTAGCCGTTCTCGACGTTGGCCGCGGTGATCGCGTCGAGGTTCGTGAGGAACTCGGTTCCGATCTCGGGCGTGAGGAACCCGCCCTCCGCCTGGGCGGTCTCGGCGAGCCTGTGCAGCAGCAGATCGTACTTGTAGCCCGACAGACCACGCGAGCCGTGCCGCGCCACGGTCTCGGTCGCGAGCGGCGCGTATCCGGCGGGTGCCTGCTGATAGGCGGCGATGTCCGCATCTGTCGGCGGGACGTAGGGCTGCTTGCTGCTGTAGAAATCGCCCGGGTCGGCCGGGGCCTCGGCGGCCTGCGAGGGAGCGGCGACCGCGAGGGACATGACGGCGGCGACGACGGCCGCGCACGAGAGAGAGGAACGGAGAGTCACGTGTTCCACAGGTAGTGGTCGCAGATGAACGTCGGATGGACGGATGCTGTCGCCCACCCGCGCGGTGCGATCAGCGCGGCGGTCGCGCGAACACGGCGTGCAGCAGCGGCAGGACCGAAACGCCCATCAGCACGATGCCGAGGGGCGGCGCGGGGGCCAGCAGGATCGCGCCGCCGACGAGCAGCGCTGCGAACAGCACACCGGAGGCGATGCGCCGCGCGACGTGCTCGAGTCTGTCGAGGCGGTGCTCGAGCCGCGAGGTGTCGAAGCTGACCTCACCCGCGTCGACGCGGGTGAGGAGCGAATCGAGGCGCTGCGGCATCCGCCACAGGATGCCGGCGCTGGCGGCCGCCTGCTTGGCCATGTCCTGCACCAGCCCCGCGCTCTCCTCGCCGAGCAGTTGGGTGGCGTAGGGTTCGACGGCGTCCCACACGTTGAAGTCGGGGTCGAGCGCGCTGCACATGCCCGACGTCAGCGAGACGGCGCGGATGAGCAGCAGCAGACGCTCGGGCAGCTGGAACGGCAGCGAGCGCATCACGTGTCCGAACTGGTCGCCGAAGTCTTGGAACTCACGCGGGTCGACGTCTTTCAACTGCCCGAAGCCCATGCCGCCGAATCGATCGAACAGCGCCGTGAGCGCCCGTTCGAGGTCGGCGGTGTCAGTGGTCGGCATGAGGACGCCGATCGTGCGGGCGGCCTCGATCATGGCTCGGCCGTCGCGCGTCGCGATGGCGATCACGAGGCTGCGCAGGCCGCCGCGGAGGGATGCCGGCACCTCGGCCATCATCCCGAAGTCGATGAAGGTGAGTCGGAACTCTCGGTCGTTGAGCGAGGACGGCGAAGCCGACCGTGCCGAAACGCCGACCGGCTCGACGAACACGTTCCCCGGGTGCGGATCGGCGTGCACGAAACCGTGGGCGAACACCTGGTCGAACATCGCGCGGGCGAAGGCGTCGGCCACGCGTCCCGGGTCGATGCCCGCAGCTCGCAGCGCGTCGGTGTCGTTGATCTTGATCGCGGTGACGTCTTCCAGGGTGAGCACACGGCGCGTGCTGCGCGCCCACACGACGGCGGGCGTGCGGATGCTGTCGTCGTCGGCGAAGTCGGCGGCGAACCGCTCGGCGCTCGCGGCCTCGTGCAGATAGTCGATCTCTTCGAGGCTGGTGTGCGCGAACTCCTCGACCAGCGCGGGGGCGTCGACGCGGCTCGACACCGCGCGCACGCGGCTCAACCAGCGGCCGACACGGCGGAGCGCGGCGAGATCGGTCGCCACCACCCGGTCGATGCCGGGGCGCTGCACCTTGACGACGACCTCGCCGAGCCCGGTGTCGAGGGCATCGGCGGCCGAGAGCCGGGCGCGATGCACCTGGCCGAGGGATGCCGCGGCCACGGGCACCTCGTCGAACCACGCGTAGATCTGCTGCAGCGGGGCGCCGAGCTCGGCTTCGGCGATCTCCCTGATCTGCGCGAAAGGAACGGCAGGCACCTCGTCTTGAAGACCCGCGAGCTCATCGGTGATCTCGGGCGGCAGCACGTCGAGGCGCGACGAGAGGAACTGCCCGACCTTGATCATAAGTCCGCCGAGCTCGACCGCGAGCGCATGGAACCGTCGAGCCAGCATCTGCAGGCGGTGCGTGCGCGTGCGGTCGGAGATCCGGCCGAAGCCGATGCGGGGCAGGAACAGCTCGAACCACCACAGCTGGATCAACTGGCGAGACGCGAAGCCGAGGATGCGCCGGTATCGCGCCTGGTCGGCCGGACCGCGCGCCGCATCGGCCGTCGAGCGAGACGAAACGCCGTCAGCGCCGCCGGTCGTTGAGCGAACGGAGGGAGACGAAACGCCGTCGCCATCCCCGGTCGTTGAGCGAGCGAAGCGAGACGAAACGCCGTCAGCCGAACTCGACGCAGGAGAATCGCGTTTCGTCTCGTCGCTGCGCTCCTCGCTCAACGAGCGGGACGGAACAGGTCTCGTCTCGGGCGCCGGCGCTCCCTCGCTCAACGAACGGGGCGCGCGACCGGGCTCGGCATCCGTCATCTCGTTCCTCCCGCCGGCTGTCGCGCCGGCATCCGATCAGTCCTGGGCGAGGATCGAGTACAGCCTACGGCGAGCCTCATCGAGCACGTCGATGGCCTGCTGCACCTGCTCGGGCGAGCCGGTGCGGCCGACCTGAGCTGCGGCGGCAGCGAGGTCGACGCCTGCCTTCGGCAGTGCGCTGAAGCGCGTGTGATCGCGCGGACCGGAGGCCTCCCACGGGGCGGGGGTCTCGGTCGCCTCGGCGGCGACCGCTGCTCCGGCATCCGTCAGCGAGTAGGTCTTGCGGCCGTTCTGCTCTTCGGCGGTGATGAGACCCTCGTCGGCGAGGAGCTGCAGGGTCGGGTAGACCGAACCGGCACTCGGCTTCCAGCTGCCGCCGCTGCGCTCGGCGATCTCGGTGATGATCTGGTAGCCGTGCATGGGCTTCTCGGCGAGGAGCGACAGGACGGCGGTGCGGACGTCGCCGCGCGCCATGCGCGAACCGCCGCTGGGACGCGGATCGAAGGACTTGCGGAGCTGCTCCATGGCGTCGAAGAGAGCGGATGCCGGATTCGCTCCACCGAACGGACCTGAGGGGAATGCGTTGTTCATGATGACCTCCCGATATAGGTAGCGATAGCTAACGATATGTCGTTGAGGCTGTGAGTGGGATGGGAATCTCAGCCGTCGAGGCGGCCGTGGATGACGCCCCACGACTTCGTCGCCCTGTCGAGGAGCGCGGGCACCTCGGCGCCCGGAGCCCCACCGGCAGCGTCGATGCATTGGCCCTGACTGCACTGGTGCTGCACGACCACGAGTTCGTCCACGGGCACACGGAGCAGCAGGCGATAGATGACGCCGTCATCGGCGACCAATTCCGCCGACAGCACCCGGAGAGCGGCCTGCGTGCCCGACTCACGCAGCGCGACCGTCGCCGCCGCGTTCGCCCCGGCGTTGAACCAGAGGCTGATGCCGATGACCACGATGAACAGGCTCACGAGGCCCAGGGAGATGACCGCCCACCACTCGGGCTCCATGAAGAAGCTGAGCACCAGGCCGACGACGCCGGCGAGCGCCAGCACCGCCGCGACCCAGCGCTGACCGACCGCGCTGCGGTGACTGGTCAGCTCGACCTCGATCCACTCCGGAGGCTCGATGGGCATGGCGCCACTCTATGGCTCGCCCGCGCCGATCGGCCAGCGGCGCCGGTCACCGCCCGGTGCGTCAACCCGACGGCATCCGTTATCGGGTCGGAACGGTTCCTCCGTCGACATTGACATCGACACCGACGATGCCGGAGGCCGCGGCGGAGACGAGGAAGGCGACGGCATTCGCGACTTCTTCGGATTCGACAGGGCGACCGAGCGGGATGCCCCCGAGCGAATCCATCAGCGACTGCCGCGCGGCGTCGCGGTCGGTGCCGCGGGCTGTCGCGAGGCGGCTGATGAGCGCTTCAGCCGAGGGCGTGCGGATGAATCCCGGCGAGACGGTGTTGACGCGCACGCCGAGCGGCGCGCATTCGTTCGCGAGCGCCTTGCTGTACGTGCTGAGAGCAGCTTTCGCCGCGGCATACGCCAGCGTTCCGTCAAACAGGGGCATCTGCGCCTGGATCGAGGACACATGGACCACCGCGCCGCCACCGCGGGAGATCATGCCGGGGATGATCTCCCGATCGAGACGAACCGCTCCGAGGAGGTTGAGTCGGAGCGCATGATCCCAGTGCTCGTCGCCGAGGGCACGAAACCCGCCGCCGGGCTCGTCGGATCCTCCGGCCACGTGAACGAGGATGTCGACCTCGCCGACGCGCTGAGCCACAGCGCTGAGCTCCGCGGCGTCGGTGACGTCGACCATCTGCGCGTCATGCGCGGGGTGGGAGGGATCCGGCCTGGAGCGCCCGAGGACGGTGACGTGGGCGCCCGCCGTGACGAGCGCCTGCGCGACTGCTCGCCCGGTGCCTTTCGTTCCTCCGGAGACGAGTGCACGCTTGCCGTTGAGGGTTGTGGAGTCGATCATGGTGTCCTTTCGCGGGCCCTCGCGGTCCCATCGTGCGGCCGCGAGATCAGCGACCGCGGTGCGCGGCGGAAGAGCCGCTCCAGTTGATGTCAGTGCGCGAGGCGGATGCCGAGTGCGATGACCCGGCCGCTCTCGAGGGTGAAATCGAAGGTGAACGGCAGCGGCCCGCCGGGGAAGTCGCCGTCCGCAGACGCCGTGAGCTCAGCGGTGCCGTCATCTGCTTCGTCGTAGGACGTCGGATCGAGGGTGATCTTCGGTGCGATCTGGTGCTCCTGAATCCACCGCCGGATCTCGGCCGACCCCGTGTAGTCGGAGCCGTCGTCTCGCACTGTCGCGGTCGGTGCGAATACGGCGAGCAGCGCGTCGGCGTCGTGTCGGTTCGTGGCGTCGATGAACTCGGCGACCGGGCCGTCGGGAATGGTGTTCATGTGCGTTCTCTCCCATCGAATGGCGCATGAATCCACGGTGGATCCATGCGGCGACGCCAGTAGTATTGCTGTCGTCTACGACAGCAATAACTGTCGTAGACGACAGCTTATTCCCGGGTTGAGAATGTTCCCGCGGTAGGGTCGCCGTATGGCAACTGCTGAGGATGGTCGGGATCCAGATGGCTCGACCAGCTACAGATCCGACCTCCTGACCGACCTGAGCCGGCTCATCTACCTGTGGGAATCCCCGCGCTTCCAATCCGAGGTGCTGACGCGGTCAGGCGAGCCGCTGGATCAGTCGTCTCATCAACTGCTCCGACTGCTCGGGTTCTCGGGTCCGCTGCGGCCGTCGCAGATCGCAGAGAGCCTGAAGACGGGCGCATCCAACGTCAGCAAGATGCTGCACCGCCTCGAAGCGAACGGTTGGCTGGAGCGCACGCCGGATCCGACGGATGCGCGAGCGACTCTCGTGGGCCTCACCGCCGCGGGGATCGAAGCGGCGCAGCACGTGTTCGACCTCGGAGACGACATGATCGCCCTGGTGCTCGACGGGTGGAGCAAGCGGGAGGTCGAGCACTACACCCGCCTCACACGGCGCTTCGTGGACGACGCGTACGTCGCCGCTGAGGCCATGCGCGCGCGCGGGTTGTCCCGCATGTGGTCCGCCCCGCCTTCTTGAGCAACGCGCTGCCCGGACGCTCGGACCGGATGCGAGCGCGGACTGTCGCCGCAGGACAGCGGTGTCAGGCGATCGGCGGCAGGGTCAAGATCTCCGCGCCCGTCTCGGTGATCGCGATCGTGTGCTCGGTATGGGCGGTGCGGCATCCGGTCGCGCTGCGCAGAGTCCAGCCGTCGTCGTCCGTCACCAGCTGATCGGTGTCGGCCATGACCCACGGCTCGAGCGCGAGCAGCAGCCCCGGACGCAGGATGTAGCCACGCCCCGGTCGCCCGTCGTTGGCCACATGCGGGTCCTGATGCATGGTCGAGCCGATGCCGTGACCTCCGAACTCACGGTTGATGGGATAGCCGGCTGCGCGCAGCACACTGCCGATCGCGCGAGAGAGATCGCCGACGCGGGCGCCCGGCCGCGCCGCCGCGATGCCGGCCTCCAGCGCACGCTCGGTCACCTCGATCATCGCGAGGTCGGCGGGATCCGCAGGCCGCCCGACGACGAAGCTGATCGCCGCATCGGCCGCGATGCCGCGGAGCGTGACGGCGAGGTCGAGCGTGAGGAGATCGCCTTCGGCCAGTGCGTAGTCGTGCGGCATCCCGTGGAGCACGGCATCGTTGACGGCTGTGCAGACGTAGTGACCGAAGGGGCCGCGCCCGAAGGAGGGCGCGTAGTCGACGTAGCAGGACTCGGCTCCGGCATCCTCGATCATCTCCTTCGTCCACGCGTCGAGATCGAGCAGGTTCACCCCGACCGTCGCGCGCTCCTTCAGGGACTGCAGGATGCTGCCGACGAGAGCGCCGGTGTCGCGCGCTCGGTCCAGCTCTTCGGGGTTCAGTATCTCGATCACGGTTCACGCCTTCCAATAACTATCCCGGTAATACTATCCCGGTAATACTATCCCGGTAATACTATCCCGGTATTAGAATCGTCATCATGATGGTCCGGATGCCGCTCACTCCCGCCGAGGTCGAACGCGGAGAACGACTCGGCGCCCTGCTGCGGCGAGCGCGCGGTGAGCGTTCGATGCTGAGCGTCGCCCTCGACGCCGGCGTCTCGCCCGAGACTCTGCGCAAGATCGAGTCGGGCCGCGTGGCGACGCCCGCGTTCTCGACGATCGCCGCCATCACGCACGTCCTCGGCCTCTCGCTCGACGCCGTCTGGGCCGAGGTCAGCCCGCAACCCGCGCAAGGGAGCCGCGCGCAGCTCGCGTCCTAGCCGCACGCCCGGTCGCCCTGGCCCGCCCGCTCCCGCTCTCACCCCTGCCCCACGGAAGGTCTTTCGCGCTTCGGAAGGATCGATCTCGGGCATCCTTCCTTCCGAAGCGCAGGATGCCTTCCCAAGCGCAAGGCAGAAAGTGCCGGCGAGCGGATGCTGCGCCCGATCAGCCCCGCAGCACGGAGTCGAGCAGCCCGGGGAAGAGCTCGTCGAGCTCGTCGCGGCGGAGCGTCAGTGTGCGACGGCGTCCGTTGGGCTCGTTGCGGATGACGCCCGCTTCGCGGAGCACCTTCATGAAGTGCGACTTGGTCGACTTCGGCAGATTCGGGTCAGTCGCGTGGCATTCGGCCATGTCGAGCGGACCGTCGGCGAGCTGCCGGGCGATGGCGAGACGTTCGGGGTCGCTGAGAGCGAAGAGCACGTCGGTCAGCTGGATCTCGGCGCGCTCGGGATGCGGCAGATCTCCGGGCATGGTTCGAGAATACTTGAACAATTGCAGATTGGCGAGTACGCTCCGATAGTTCGATGATTCTCGAACCGAAGACTCGCGGACCTTCAAGGAGCTGCCATGCCCGCCACTGATTCGATCGTCGTGCCGCCGCGCACGGCATCCGCTCCCGCATCCGTCCCCTCCGCGTCGCGTACCCGCTTCGGGTTCGTGCTGGCGGTCGTCGCGCAGATCCTGATGATGGTGGCCGCGAGCGCGCCATCGCCGTTCTATCCCGTGCTCGCCCACGACATCGGATTCGACGCCGTCGTGATCAGCGCGGTGTTCGCCGTGTACGCGATCGCGTTGCTGCTGACTCTGCTCACCGCGGGCTCGCTGTCGGATCACATCGGCAGGCGCCCCGTCGCGATCGCCGGTTTCGTACTGCTCGCCGTCAGCATGCTGCTGTTCTGGCACGCGGATGCCGTCGCCATCCTCTTCCTCGCGCGCATCGCACAGGGCATCGCGAGCGGCCTGTTGATCGCGGCGCTCTCCGCGACCGTGCTCGACTTCGCGCCCACAGGACAACCGCAGCGCGCGGCTCTGTGGAACTCTCTGAGCCCGGGCATCGGTCTGGCTGTCGGCGCTCTCGTGTCCGGCATCATGCTCGATCTCACGCGCGACGCGCTCGTCGACGTGTTCTCCGCTCTCACCGTGATCTACGTCGCGATCGCGGTGATCCTGCTGTTCCTCCCCGAGACCGCGACCCGCAAGCCCGGCGCCTGGGCGTCGCTGAGCTTCCGGCTCTCCATCCCCGCGAGCATCCGCACCGACTTCTGGCGCAGCGCACCTGCCGTCGTCGCCGGATGGGCGACCGGTGGACTGTTCCTCTCACTCGGTGCGAACATCGTGCACGGCGAACTCGGCGGCACCGCTCATGTGTGGCAGGGACTCACTGTCGCACTGCTCGCCGGTGTCGGCGCGGTCACCGCTTTCGTCATGCGCGGTCGGCGAGCGCGCACCATGACGATCTTCGGAACCGCGGCGCTCGCCACCGGCACGGCCCTGTCGCTCGCCGCGCTCGCCACCGGATCACTGACGTTCTACCTCGTCGCTGCCGGCATCACCGGCATGGGCTTCGGCACCGCGTTCTCGGGAGTCGTCGCCTCTCTTGCGCCGCGCATCCCGGCATCCGAACGCGCCGATGCGTTCGCGGTCATCTACTTGCTGGCCTACCTGGCGTTCGGAGTTCCGGCGGTTGTGGCGGGCCTGCTCGTGGGAGTCTTCGGGCTGGGGCCGGTGTGCGTGGGATACGGACTGGTCGTGATCGCCCTCGCCCTGGTGGCCCTCGTGCTGCGGGTGCGCCGGGCGGAGTAGGCGGGGCGGCGGCGCGCCGACTTCGAGCCCCCGAGGTGCGCCGCAATGCCGCCCCAACGCGCTGAGCCGACCACAACACGCACCTCGGGTGGCCGACTACCGCCCCGCGATCAGCTCCCGCAGCCGTGCGGCCTCACCCTCCGGCATCCCGTACCCGTGCTCAGGCCCCGGATACACGCCGTCGCGCACCTCGTCGGCGTAGGCGGCGACACCCTCGACGGATGCCGCGCGCAGGTCGGCGTAGCGCTTGACGAACTTCGCCGCGCCGCCCGCGTATATGCCGAGGAGGTCGTGGAAGACGAGCACCTGGCCGTCGGCATCCGCTCCGGCACCGATGCCGATCACGGGGATATCGAGCAGCGGCATGAGCGCGGCGGTCACCTCGGAGGGCACGGCTTCGACGACGAGCAGCGAGACGCCGGCCGCCTGCAGGGCGAGGGCGTCGTCGATCACGGCGAGCGCGGCCTCGGCGGTGCGGCCCTGAGCACGGTAGCCGCCGAGGGCGGTGGCGGTCTGCGGGGTGAGCCCGACATGGCCGACGACGGGGATGCCGGCGTTCACGAGCGCACGCGCCCGGTCGACGGTGGTGCCGCCGCGTTCGATCTTGACGAGGTCGACGCCGGCCTCTTTGATGAAGCGCTGAGCGGTCGCGATGGCGATCTCGTCGGACGCCTCGTACGAGCCGAACGGCAGGTCGCCGATGAGCAGCGGTCGCGTGAGCCCCCGCCGCACGGCTTTGGTGAGCATGAGCATCTCGTCGATCGTGACGGGCACGGTGCTGTCGTAGCCGAGCGCGGTCATCGCGGCGGAGTCGCCCACGAGCACGATGTCGACGCCGGCGGCCTCGACGATCTGCGCGCTGGGGAAGTCGTAGGCGGTGACCATGACGATCGGCTCACCGGCATCCCTCTTCGCGACGAGGTCGCCCAGCGCGAGGCGCTTCGTGGGAGCCGCGTGCGCGCTCACGCCGTCACCAGCTCGCCGACGGCGTCGTCGACGCGGATGATCGCGTTCGCACGATCGACGTGCACGACGGTGGGCTCGTAGTCGGCGAGATCCTTCCGCGAGTACTCAGCGTAGGAGATCACGATGATCGTGTCGCCCGCGTGCACGAGGCGGGCGGCGGCGCCGTTGACCTGGATGACGCCGCTCCCCCGCTCGCCGATCAGCGTGTAGGTGACGAAGCGGGCGCCGTTGTCGACGTCGACGACATGCACCTGCTCGTGCGGAAGGATGTCGGCGGCTTCGAGCAGGTCGGGGTCGATCGTGATCGATCCGACGTAGTTCAGGTCGCTGCCGGTGATGGTCGCGCGATGGATCTTCGACTTCAGCATGGTGCGTCGCATCAGAGGCTCGCTTTCAGTACGTGGTTGTCGATGAGGCGGGCGGCGCCGACACGGGCGGCGACCGCGAGCAGGGTGTCTCTCGCAGTGTCGGCGACCGGCTCGAGCGTCTCGGCGTCGCGGAGTTCGAGATATTCGGGGTGGATGCCGGCATCCTTGAGCACTTTCAGTGCGGCTGCGCGGATGCTGTGGGCATCCCGCTCTCCGGCGTCGTGAAGCGCCTGTGCGGCGTCGAGGGCACGGTTCAGCGCGGTCGCCTGCCGGCGGGCGTCGGCGTCGAGGTACACATTGCGCGAGCTCATGGCGAGCCCGTCGGGTTCGCGCACGATCGGGCACGCCTCGATGCGCACGTCGAGGTCGAGGTCGCGCACGACGCGGCGCACGACGAGCACCTGCTGCGCATCCTTCTGACCGAAGTAGGCGACGTCGGGGCGCACGATGCCGAACAGCTTGGTGACGACGGTGGCGACGCCGTCGAAGTGGTGCGCGCCGCGGCTCGCGCCGTCGAGCACGTCGGTGAGGCCTGCGACGTGGATGTTCGTGGCGAAGCCGTCGGGGTAGATCTCTTCGGGGGCCGGAGCGAAGAGCACGTCGACACCCTCGGCTTCGGCGAGCGCAGCGTCGCGGGCCTCGTCGCGAGGATACGAGCTGAGGTCTTCGTTCGGCGCGAACTGCGTCGGATTGACGAAGAGAGAGACGACGACGAGATCGTTGTTCGCGCGCGCTTCGCGCATGAGGGAGAGGTGCCCCTCGTGGAACGCGCCCATCGTGGGGACGAGGCCGACCCTCTTTCCGTTCGTCTTCGCGTCTGCGACGGCGGCTCGCACCTCGGCGATCGTGCGGACGGTTCTCATGCGCGGTCCTTCAGAGCTCGGGTGGCGGCGGCGAGGGCGTCGAAGAGGGCTTTGTCCGGTGCGGCCTCGCGCTGCCGGGCGACGGTCTGCTCGTCGCCGCGGGCGATCGGGCCGGTGAGAGCCGCTTTCGCGCCCTGGCTCTGCCAGTTGTCGACCGACTGGCGGACGAGCGGCGCGAGGATCTCGCGGGGGTTCTCGACGCCGGCGGCCGTGGCGAGCTGCTCTGCGGCGTCGAGCACGGTGAGTACGAAGTTCGAGGCAAACGACGCGGCGGCGTGATAAGCGGCCCGGTCGGTGACCGTGAAGGGGTTCATGCCGAGGGCGCGGGCGAGCTCGGCGGCGAGCTCTCGGTCGCCATCGGTGCGGCCGTCGATCGCGGCGCCGATGCCGTGGAAGACGTCAGGAGTTTCGGCGCCGGTAAAGGTCTGGAGGGGATGGATGCTGACATCGACGTCGTCGAGGCCGGAGGCGCCGGAGACGTGAGCGACCAGGCGCACATGCGGACGCGCGACGAACGCGACGGCGGGGATGGCGGCATCCGGAACACACAGCAGCGCGATGTCGGCGGATGGCATCGGCTGGTCCCGACGGAGCGGTCCCAGGACGCTGAATCCCGCCGTCCGAAGCGCCCGGCTGAGAACGCCGCCGAGACGGCCGGCGCCGATGACGGCGATGGTGGTCGCAGGCGCGAGAGCAGTAGCAGAATTCATGGTGAAGGCCGGTCGACAAGGGCGGACGCAGGTGCCACGAGTATCCGCCCGCGACGGCACGGGTTCCAAATCGGAGAGCATTCAGACAAGTTAAACGCCGCTCGTGCTGGTCAAATCTTTCCAATGATGCGATTGTGACTTGTCGTTTCGATCTTCCGGCGAGACGCTGCCTGCCATAGCGGTCCGCCACGGCGTCCAGCATCTTGCTCAGCGCTCCGCGACGGGCGCGGGGTCACTACATGCGAAAGAGAAGCGCGTTCCGCGGGGCCGGATGCCGGTGCACCCGCCGCGCGGAACGCGCTCCTCGTTCGACCCGCACACCTCACGGGATGACGATCACCTTGCCGCTGATCCGCCCCGCGGCGGCCTCCGCGTGCAGAGCCGGCAGCTCGGCGAGCGGAATGCGCCGGGTGACCTCGAGCTTGAGGTCACCACTGTCGACCAGCGACACGAGCTCGGCGAGCCGCTCGGCGTCGCTGCGGACGAAGACGACCACCGAGCGGACGTCTCGCTCGGCATCGTCGGGAGCCGGCATCCAGGCCGTGGTGCTCACCACGGTCCCGCCGTCGCGCACGAGCCGCACCAGTGCGGTGAACTCGCTCGGCTCGATGGGGGCGAGGTTGAGGAGCAGGTCGACCGGTTCGGAGACCGCGTCGATGACGCCCGTCTCTGTGTGATCGATGATCTCGTCTGCGCCTGCCGCGCGGACAGCATCCGCACTCCGAGGGCTGGCAGTGGCGATGACGTGTGCGCCTGCGCGCTTCGCCAGGGCGATCGCGTACTTGCCCACGACGCCGCCCGCACCGACGATGAGCACGCGCTGTCCCGCTTCGAGGTTTCCGTCATCGAAGAGGGCCTGACGCGCGGTGAGTGCGACCGAGGGCAATGCCGCAGCATCCGCCAGCGGCACCGACGTCGGCGCTGCGACGAGCGCGTCGGCCGGGGCGATGGCGTACTCCGCCGCCCCTCCGTCTTCGGCCATCGGCAGGAAGCCGATCACCGCGTCGCCCACCGCGAACCCGTCGACACCTTCACCGATCGCATCGACGACGCCGGAGACGTCGTATCCCGGAACGTGAGGCAGCACCACCGGAATCGGGAGGAAGCCGGCGCGCATGCCGTTGTCGGCGGCGTTGAAAGCGGATGCCGCGACCCGCAGTCGCACCTGCCCCGCAGCCGGAGTGGGCTGCCCGATCTCTTCGTACCGGAGCACTTCGGGGCCGCCCACTTCGTGGAACCGTACTGCCTTCATGATTCTGATCCTTTCGTTGTTGCTTCGAATTCGAAGCATGTGGCGAGCGTAACACTACTTCGAATTCGAAGCAACACGTATACTGGGTGCATGAGCACACACCCTCCCCAGCTCTCCCCGACCGAGCTCGCGGCCTACTTCGCCTTCACAGAAGTGAGCAGCCTGCTGCGGCACGCGGTGGAGCAGCAGCTGCGCGAGGTCGGCAAGCTCAGCTACGTGCAGTTCCAGCTGCTCGCCCGGCTCGGCGACGCGCCTGATGGCAGCCAGCGGATGACGGATCTCGCCGACGGCGTCGTGTACAGCCGCAGCGGGCTCACGTATCAGGCGCAGTCGCTCGAGGAACGCGGGCTGGTCACGCGCGCGCCTTCACCCGAAGATGAGCGCAGCACCATCGTCGCGATCACGGCGGAGGGACGCGCGGTGCTGCAGAAGGTGTTCCCCGGGCATATCGAGGCTGTCCGCGATCTGCTGATCGATCCGCTGGCTGCACCGGATGTCGAGGTGCTCGCGCGGGTGATGACGCAGGTCAGCGAGCACCTGCGCGCGAATCCGCCGCGGTCGGCGGGACGGCGCAAACCGAAGGCCGAATGACGTCCGCCGGTCGTTGAGCGAGCGCAGCGAGACGAAACGCCGCCCGCCTCACCCGTCAGGATGTGGTCATCGGTGTGGTCTCGACGTCGATGATCCCGAAGGGGAAAGGACTGAAGATCGACCCGCCCCCTGAGGCGAAGCCCTCGATCGGGACCAGTTGGAACCACACCTGAGAGACGATGATCGCGAACACCACGATCCCGACGACGACGAAGGCCGAGCGACTGAGGCTCCGCCTGGCGGCCATCGCGGTGGACGCGTTCGTCGCCCGACCGATCGCGAGGACGACGAACAGCGCGATCCCGGCGTAGAGCAGCGGGCTCGGGCCGAGGGTCAGCTCCACGCATCGAGGAGCTTGGTCAACGGCACGACCGGAAGCGTCGACGAAACCTCCTTGTGCGTCGAATCCGCCCGCGCAATAGCCTCGGTTCGCGGTCATGAAGACCGCGTACGCGAACGCAGCGATCACCGAGACGATCACGAGTCGCCGGATCTTCTCGATCACGGTTGCGCCGGGAAGGGCGGAGGATGCCACGTTGCTCGGCGAAGTCTGGGGCAGCGGCAAGGCGGTCTCCTTCGACGTCGGTCCTCCTCATCATGTCTCATCGGCGACAGGGGCGGAAGGCGCCTCAACGGGACGCCGAGTCTGTCGACATGACTCGGCGCCACGGCATCCGCTCTACCCTGGAACGTCTGCCTCATTCTCGAGGCGCCCTTCTCTGGAGCATCCATGTCTGCCACCGCGATGTCCGATCGTGCCCGCTATCGGGCCAACCCCACTGTGCTTCAGACGCTGAAGAGCCCGCGGATGCTGACCCGCGAAGTCCTTGCGGGTCTCGTCGTGGGGCTCGCGCTGATCCCCGAGGCGATCGCGTTCTCGGTGATCGCGGGCGTCGACCCGAAGGTGGGACTCTTCTCGTCGTTCATCATGGCGGTGTCGATCGCCTTCCTCGGCGGGCGTCCGGCGATGGTGACCGCGGCGACCGGTGCCGTCGCTCTCGTGATCGCGCCAATCGCACCGGCGTACGGGCTGGATTACGTCATCGCGACCGTGATCCTCGCGGGAGTGTTCCAGGTGATCCTCGGGGTGCTGGGGGTCGCGAAGCTCATGCGGTTCATTCCGCGCAGCGTCATGGTCGGGTTCGTGAACGCGCTGGCGATCTTCGTCTTCAGCTCGCAGTTCCCGCAGCTGATCGATAAGCCCTGGATGGTGTATCCGCTGGTCGCACTGGGAATCGTCGTGATGCTCGTGATGCCGAAGATCACCAAGGTCGTGCCGGCGCCGCTCGTGTCGGTGATCATCGTGACCGCGGTCGTGCTCGTGTTCGCGATCGCCGTACCGACCGTGGGCGATCAGGGCGAGTTGCCGCGGAGCCTGCCGTCGCTGTTCATCCCCAACGTGCCGCTGACCTGGGAGACGTTCACGATCATCGCGCCGTTCGCGCTCGGGGTGGCGCTGGTCGGCCTCATGGAGTCGCTGCTCACCGCGAAGCTCGTCGACGAGATCACCGACACGCACTCGAACAAGAGCCGTGAGTCGTGGGCGCAGGGTGTCGCGAACGTGCTCTCAGGGATCTTCGGCGGCATGGGCGGCTGCGCGGTGATCGGTCAGACCATGATCAACGTCAAGGCGTCGGGCGCGAGGACTCGCATCTCGACGTTCTGTGCCGGGGTGTTCCTGTTCTTGTTGGTCGTGGTCTTCGGGGACTTCGTGGGGACGATCCCGATGGCAGCTCTCGTGGCCGTGATGATCATGGTCGCGATCGGCGCGTTCGACTGGCATTCCGTGCGTCCGTCGACCTTGAAGCGGATGCCGAAGAGCGAGACGTTCGTGATGCTCTCTACCGTTCTTCTGGTCTTGGTCACCCACAATCTTGCGGTGGGAGTTGTGGGAGGGGTGCTCGTCGCGTCGGTGCTGTTCGTGCGGCGGGTGGCGCACTTCGTGTCCGTGACGCGGACTGTCTCTGGTGACGTTGCGCGCTATGTGGTCGACGGGGAACTGTTCTTCGCGTCGAGCAACGATCTGACGACGCTGTTCTCTTACTCTTCCGACCCCTCTCGGGTCGTCATCGATCTGTCGGGGTCGCACGTGTGGGATGCGTCGACCGTCGCCGCGCTGGATGCGATCGAGACGAAGTATGCGGCGCTGGGGAAGAGCGTGGAGATCGTCGGGATGAACGAGAGCAGCGAGCGGATGCGGGGAAGGCTGACGGGAGGGTTCGAGTAGGGCCTCGATCGTTGAGCGGAGGAAGCCTTTCCGGTCGTCGAGCGAGCGAAGCGAGAGAAATGCTGCATTTGCGGCCGCTCAATCGCTGTCGACCGATCAGTTCTCGCCGTGGTGGGTGTACGACGGGGAGGCCCGGATCTACCGGTGGATCGCCGCCTTCACTCCGAGTCGCGATCACGACAAGTACGAGCGGCTGCTGGACGCGTTGACGCTGTATCACTTGACCTTAGGTCAGCCGAGGCAAGAGGACATGCTGCGGCTGATGCGACAGAACGGATTCGATGAGGAGGACACGGGAGTTGGGCGCGGGGAAATTGATCTCAAGGCGCCAGGGAGCCGCTGACTACTCGAAGAAGTCCTCGTCAATTTCGACGATGTGCACGGTCTCGCGTGTCTGCACACCCACCCCGAAGCGGATCATCAACGAGGTCAGTCGTTCACCGTCAATCAGGATGATTCGCGTGGGTACCGCATCGGCATACTCCCGCGCACCGGGGCTGAAGCGTCCAGTGGTGATGAAGACACCACCGTCGGCTTTGCCGCTCAGCGCCCCGACGAAACTCTGAACGTCGGGACGCGTGACGGGGTTGTCCGCGGCGTAACGCTTCGCCTGCACGTACACACGGTTGAGGCCAAGAGGGTCCTGGTCGATGACTCCGTCAATGCCACCGTCGTTGGTGAGCGACGTGACGTTGGCTTGGCCCTCCGCACCTCCATAACCCATGGCGACGAGAAGGTCGACAACCGTCTGCTCGAAGAAGGCGGGCGACTTGGCGAGGATACGGTTCAGCAGTTCGGTCGCCACCTCTGCGCGGATCTGCGTGATGCCGCGGTCGATCAGTTCGGCCGGGTCGAGGGAGTCTTCTTCCTCGGTGACATCCGTGAGCTGCTCCGGAGCGGACTTCACGCGGCGATATCCGGTGATCGCTTCCACATCGGCGCGGGTCACCATGGGGCGCTCCTCAAGGAGACGCCGGCCGAGTGGTGCGATGAGGTAGCGGCCGCGTTCCGGACGTTCCAGTGCCCCCGACTTCGTGAGATGCGAGATCGCCCATCCCACCCGGTTCGCGTACATGGGCTGGCCCGTCGTGAGCGTGACTCCGCGCTCATCGTGAGTCACGCCTGCGTTGTCCGCCGCCTCCGCGGTGATCTGGCTACGGTCCCGGAGCCCCCCGTCTGCCATGATCCGCAGGACCGGGGCCATGAACTCATGCCACTTGGGAATCGACAAAGCAGTGCTCCTAACGGGTGATCGCGTCTTCAATGTAGCGGCGGGTAACCACTCGATGTCTGTGGCTCATGTGAGTCTTGTCGACTGCTTTTCCCGCAGGCAGTGGAAGAAGGTCTCATGTACGACGAAGGCACGCCGCAGATCCGTAGAGTTGAACACGTGATCACGGGTGAACTGAAGAGCAAGGTCGACCGCGTCTGGGATGCATTCTGGTCGGGAGGAATCAGCAACCCGCTACAGGTGATCGAGCAGATCACGTACCTGTTGTTCATCCGTCGGCTCGATGAGTTGCAGACCCTCGCCGAGAACCGTGCGCTCCTGACAGGTCACGATGTCGAGGATGCAGTGTTCTCCCCGGGCCAGGAGCATCTCCGCTGGTCGAGGCTGAAGAATGCTGGCAGCGCGACCATGTTTGCCCGTATGGGTGGCGAGGTGTTTCCCTTCCTGCGCGAACTGGGCGGTGAGGGCTCGACGTATGCGGAGCACATGAAGGATGCGACATTCATGATCCCGAACGCGGGACTGCTCTCTAAGGTCGTCGACCTCATCGACGCCATCCCGATGAACGACCGCGACACGAACGGTGATATCTACGAGTATCTGCTGTCAAAGATCGCGAGCGCGGGCGTGAACGGCCAGTTCCGCACGCCGCGCCACATCATCAATCTCATGGTCGACCTCATGGCGCCGACTCCGGAGGATGAGATTTGCGACCCAGCTGCGGGTACAGCAGGCTTCCTGGTCAGCGCGGCGGAGTACGTGCGCGAACGCCACCCATCTGTGCTGACGGATCAGCGGCAGCGCGAGCACTTCCACCGATCGATGTTCCACGGCTACGACTTCGACTCCACCATGCTACGCATCGGAAGCATGAACATGATGATGCACGGCATCGAGTCACCCGACATCCGGTATCGCGACTCGCTCTCCGAAGGCGCGAGCGCCGACAAGGAGAAGTACACGCTCATCCTCGCGAACCCGCCGTTCGCGGGGTCGCTCGACTACGAGGCCACATCGAACGAGCTACTGCAGACGGTCAAGACCAAGAAGACCGAACTGCTGTTCCTTGCGCTCTTCCTCAAGCTCCTCCAGCCCGGTGGCCGCGCGGCCGTGATCGTTCCCGACGGAGTGCTGTTCGGGTCGACGGCTGCGCACAAGACGCTGCGGAAGATGCTCGTCGAGGATCAGAAGCTCGATGCAATCGTGAAGCTTCCGTCCGGTGTTTTCAAGCCGTACGCCGGAGTCTCTACCGCTGTCCTGTTCTTCACGAAAACGAACTCGGGTGGTACCGACGAGGTGTGGTTCTACGACGTCACCGCTGACGGATTCTCACTCGACGACAAACGAACCCCGATCGAACAAAGCGACCTCGACGTTGTTCGCACTCGTTGGACGGAGCGGGAGGGTTCCGAGCGTGACCGCGCGCGCACCGAGCAGTCGTTCACGGTACCGAAGGCCGAGATCGTCGAGAACGGCTACGACCTCTCGATCAACCGCTACAAGGAAGTGGTCTACGAGGAGGTGGAGCACCGGGCCCCGCTCGACATCATCGCCGACATCGAAGCCCTGGAATCCGAGATTACGCAGGGCCTCGCCGAGCTGAAGGCGATGCTCTCGTGAAGACGGTTGCGCTCGGAGAGGTGCTACGCCCGTCACGAGTTCGTGGCACCTACGAGGGTAAGACCGGTGAGCAACTCATCTCTGTTCGGCTGAACGGGCGAGGGGCCACCGCGCGGAAGGTGGGAGACGGTAAGACTCCGAAGCCGTTCGTCGGCTACAAGGCTTCGGCCGGCCAGTTTGTGTTCTCACGCATCTGGGCGCGCCGCGGAGCAATGGCGGTCATCCCACCTGAACTCGACGGTGTGGTCGTCACGAACGAGTTCCCTCTCTTCGATTTTGACGCGACGAGACTATGCCCGGAGTATTTTCTGCGCCTCATCCAATCGCCGCTGTTCCTCCGCCGAATCGAAGGTCTGAGCGCCGGCGCCTCCGGCCAGAACCGCGTTAATGAGAGAAAGTTCCTCGGTCTACGAGTCGAGATCCCGAGCCTCGAGGAGCAGCGACGGATCGCGGCGATCCTCGATCAGGCGGATGCACTGCGCGCGAAGCGCCGCCAGGTACTAGCTGACCTGGACTCACTTACTCAATCGGTCTTCCAGGAGATGTTCGGCAACTTCAGTAGCGCACAGGAGGCTCGTCGGCTCACGCAAATCGGTCAACTCGCTCTAGAAACGCAGTACGGGACCGCGGCAAAGGCCACTGGTCAAGGGGAGTTGCCCATTCTGCGTATGGGTAACATCACAGACCAGGGGCGTATCGATCCTGCCGACCTCAAGTACATCGACCTCGCTCCCACAGAGCTCACAAAGTACACGGCAGCACCCGGCGACCTTCTCTTCAACCGGACGAACAGTCTGGACAAGGTCGGAAAGTCCGCCGTTGTTCGAGGGAGCAACGCGTGGGCATTCGCCGGCTACCTGGTCAGGGTACGATTCCCCACTCCCGCTTGGGCCGAGTACGTCGCTGGATACTTGCGTAGCGCCGATGGTATTCGATTTCGTCGAGCTGCGGCCAAGGTGGCCGTGAACCAGGCCAACATCAATGCTCAAGAGATGCTCCGAATTCCAATTCCGGTGGCGACAGGCGAGCAAGTCGAGAAGCATGCCGCCATCCTGGGGTCGATCGAGGAGCAACGTCTCCAAGCTCTTGCAAGGGCTCAAACTGCCGATGAACTCTTCGCCTCTCTCCAGTCCCGGGCTTTCCGCGGCGAGCTGTGACGATCCGCTAGAAAGGTGTGAGCGCGCCCAAGCGCGATACGAGGGGGTATGAGATGGGCAACTTCGACTTCGTCAAGCTGACGCAGCCCCAGCTGTTCGACGATGCGCGGCGCGCTGAGACATACGTGACGACCGACCCGCGCACCGCGTGCTTCTATGCGCGCCGCGTGGTCGAGAATCTCGTCGTGCACCTGGGCGAGGTGTGGAACACCCCGCAGCCGTATCGGGACGATCTCGCTGCCCGCATCAGCGAGCCCGAGTTTGCTCGCCGGGCAGGGCGCACGATCACCCTCAAGCTCACGCTCATCCGCAAGGAGGGGAACACCGCGGTCCACCGCACCCAGGCGGTTGCGCCACAGACGGCGATCGGAATCCTCCGCGAACTCTTCCATGTGCTTGTGTGGGCGGGATTCCACCACTCCCCGCATCCCGAGGCGGCACCGACGGGGTCGCAGTTCGACCCCGAACTGGCCGCGAAGGCCGCTCCGCTGTCCCGCACTGAGCTGGTGGCTCTTGCCGCGAAGTTCAAAGAGCAGGACGAGAATTACGCGCGAGCCGTCGCCCAGAAGAACGAACTTCTCGCGGCGCAAGAAGCCGAGATCGCCCGTCTTCGCGCCGAGATCGAGGGCGCCCAGCGACAGAACGTGGCGACCGACGACCACGACTATTCCGAAGCCGAGACCCGCACACACCTCATTGATGCCCTGCTCCGTGAGTCGGGGTGGGCCCTCTCCGAGGAGCGCGACCGTGAGCACCTCGTGCAGGGGATGCCCAGCCCGAGCGGTATCGGCTACGTGGACTATGTGCTTTGGGGTGATAACGGTCTCCCACTCGCGCTCGTCGAGGCGAAGCGGACGACCAGCAGCGTGGAGCTCGGGCAGCAGCAGGCCGCACTCTATGCCGACCGGTTGGAAGCGAGGTTCGGCCGCCGCCCGATCATGTTCTTCACGAACGGCTATGAGCACCGCGTCTGGGATGACGCCTCCGGCTATCCGCCTCGCCCCATCGACGGTTTCTACACAAAAGACGAGCTTGAGCTGGCGATCCAGCGCCGCCGGGAACGCAAGCCGCTTTCGGGGGCTCCAGTCAACACGGCGGTCGCCGGCCGCCCGTATCAGCAGCGGGCGATCAAGGCGGTCGGAGCGGCGTTTGATCAGCGCCAGCGCGACGCCCTCCTCGTCATGGCCACGGGTGCAGGGAAGACGCGAACGACTATTGCGCTCGTCCAGCTACTCATGGATCAGGGCTGGGTGAAGCGAGCTCTGTTCCTCGCTGATCGCACCGCCCTGGTGAAGCAAGCAGCTGGCCAGTTCACAACGCACCTGCCGTCGGTCGCCACAGTCAACCTTGTGACAGAGCGCGCCGGAGAGGGCCGGGTCTTCGTCGCCACGTATCCGACAATGCTCAATATCATCAATCAAGTCGACGACGGCGAGCGACGTTTCGGCCCAGGAGCCTTCGACCTGATCGTCATCGACGAAGCGCACCGCTCGGTGTACGACAAGTACGGCGCGATCTTCGACTACTTCGACGGTCTGCTCGTCGGCCTCACCGCTACGCCAAAGGAAGAGGTCGACCGAAACACGTATCGTCTGTTCCATCTGGAAGACGGTGTCCCCACGGATGCCTACACACTGGAGGAGGCCGTCGACGACGGCTATCTCGTCCCGCCGCGCGGAGTCTCCGTCGGCACGAAGTTCCTCCGTCAGGGCATCCGTTATGACGACCTCAGCGATGACGAGAAGGATCATTGGGACCTTCTCGACTGGGGCGACGAGGTGCCCGACGAGATCGGCGCCGAGGACATCAACCGGTTCCTCTTCAATGAGGACACGGTCGACAAGGTGCTGGCTACGGTCATGGAGCAGGGTTACAAGGTCGCCGGTGGGGACCGACTCGGCAAGACGATCATCTTCGCCAAGAACCAGCAGCACGCCGAGTTCATCTCGGAGCGCTTCAATATCGCTTACCCCGAGCTGGCTGGTTCCTTCGCGCGCGTGATCACGCACAGCGTCCCATATGCGCAGCAACTCATCGATGACTTCTCTAACGCAGAGAAGGCTCCGCACATCGCGATCAGCGTCGACATGCTCGACACAGGTATCGACGTGCCGGAGGTCGTGAACCTCGTCTTCTTCAAGGCCGTCCGCTCCAAGGCGAAGTTCTGGCAGATGATCGGTCGTGGTACCCGTCTGCGTCCCGACCTGTTCGGCCCCGAAGGGGACAAGCAGGACTTCCTTGTCTTCGACTTCTGTGGGAATCTCGAGTTCTTCAACCAGAACCTCCCCGAGACTCCAGGTTCTCGCCAACGATCACTCACGCAGCGCATCTTCGAGGCCCGCGTCGGGTTGCTCGCTGGGCTGAAAGACGCGGAGCCTCAGCTTCGTGAATCGACAGCACATGCCCTACATGCGTTCGTCGCGGGGATGAATCTCGACAACATCCTCGTACGGAGGCATCGTGCTGCTGTCGAGCGATTCGGAACCGCGACCTCGTGGGCATCGTTCCAGCCCACAGATGCCGAGCAAGCCCTCCCGCTCGGTGGTCTGCCGTCAGCCACCATCGACACGGACGAGTTCGCCAAGCGGTTCGATCTCCTGGTTCTCTGGCGTCAGGTGGCTCAGCTCGACGGGGATGCGTCAGTCGCCGAGCGAGCGCGCGAAGCGATCCAGGGCATCGCTCGGTCGCTGCTCGGAAAACTGATCATCCCGATGGTGAAGGAACAGGTGGAGCGGCTCGAAGAAGTCGCGAGTGATGAATGGTGGACGGATGTCACGCTGTCCATGCTGGAACTTGTGCGTGTGCGTCTTCGCGCCCTCGCTCGCTTTGCGGACACCGCGGGGCGATCACCGGTCTACACGGACTTCGAGGACACCATGGGCGACGCGATCGAGGTCACGTTCACTCGGTCGACGGGGCCAACCGACTTCCAGCGGTTCCGCGAAAAGGTCGCTGCATACCTGCGCGCTCATGCCGACCACCTGTCACTACAGAAACTGCGGCGAAACCAGCAACTCACTCAGACGGACCTGGAATCGCTTGAAGGAATGCTCATCGATGCCGGGCTCGCCAACTCGATCGAGATCGATTACGCCACAGGACAGACGGGCGGGCTCGGACTCTTCGTTCGTTCATTGGTCGGCCTCGACCGCTCCGCCGTGGAGGAGGCGTTTGCCGCGTACCTCAACCGAGAGCGGTTCACGGTGAACCAGATTCGGTTCGTCGACATGGTCGTCAACGAGCTGACGGAGACGGGAGTGATGGAACCCGACCGTCTCTTCCAGGCCCCGTATACCGATCAGGCTCCCACAGGTCCGACGGAGGTCTTCACGCCGGAAGACTCTCGCGCCATCGTCTCGATCTTGCGTGGCGTTCGCGCTACCGCGCTGCCGCCATCAGAAACAACCGTCGCCTGAGCACGCGCCACGGACACAGGCGGCGAGTGAACGTATCCGCGTGCTCGCTCCTGGAAGACCGTCCTGCGGTTCAGGAACCGATCCCACGCAAAACCAGGTCGCTCAATTTCTCCGCCCTCTCGGCGTCCATCTCCACCCCGAGCAGCGCTGAATACGACCCCAGCGCAATCAACTGATCCGCCACGACCGCGGCGTCGACATCTTCCCGAACTTCACCGGACGCGCACCCCCGAGCGAGCCATTCCGCCGTCCACTCCCGGATCGGCGCCGCCAGCCTCTCGTTCAGCCGCGCCCCCAGTTCCGGATCGGTCGCTGTCACCGCGATGAGCGCCCGTGCGAGCGCGACGGTCTCTCCGTCGTCCTGCACCGCGAACATCGCCTTCAAATCCGCCGCCAGGTCATCCGTCATCGGCAGGTCGACGAGCGGAAGTGAGCCTTCCAGCAGCGCCTCCCCCAGGATCGCCGCCTTCGACGGCCACCACCGATAGATGGTCTGCTTCGAGACCCCAGCGGCCTCCGCGAGCCCCTCGATCGTCACCGCCTCGTAACCCGACGAAGACAGAGCCCCCCGCATCGCCTCCAGCACGGCCTGCCGGGCGGATTCACTTCGAGGTCTGGGCACGCTCACAGGCTACTCAGGAGTACGATCAGAAATAAGTAGACGCACCGTTGCGAAACTCGAATCAAGGAGAACGAGCATGGCCCTCACCGCACACTCCACCATCGGCGACTGGCTGAACGACGAGGTCGGCGGACCACTCGTCCGCCGACTCTTCGAGCAGACCGGCGCCGACCCCGAACTCCTCACCCCCGTGCTCGGCCTCCCCCTGCAGCAGCTCGTCGCGATGAGCCAGGGCGCACTGCCACAGTCGGTCGTCGACGACCTCGTCCGCGCGGCCAACGGCGGCATCATCCCGGAAGACACCGACACTGCGGGCTGGACCGAGAAGCCCACCACCGGACGCTTCGCCGGCCAGACCGTGATCGTCACGGGCGCAGCATCCGGAATCGGCAGGGCCACGGCATCCCGCATCGCTCGCGAAGGCGGACGGGTGATCGCCGCCGACATCTCCGCCGAGAAGCTCGATGCGCTCAAGGCCGAGTTCCCCGACGTCGTCACCGTCGCCGGCGACCTCACCCAGCAGAGCGCGATCGACGCGGTGATCGCCGCCGCGGGAGACCGCATCGATGCCCTCGCGAACGTCGCCGGAATCAACGACGACTTCTCCCCTGCAGGCGAGACGACGGATGCCGTCTGGGACCGCGTCATCGCGATCAACCTCACGGCTCCGTTCAAGCTCATGCGCGCGGTGCTGCCGCTCATGGAGGCGGCGGGCAGCGGCTCGATCCTCAACGTCTCGAGCGAGGCTGGCCTGCGCGGCAACGCCTCGGGCAACGCCTACACTGCCAGCAAGCACGGCATCATCGGCGTGACGAAGTCGGCGGCGTTCATGTACGGACCGAAGGGCATCCGCGTGAACTCGGTCGCTCCGGGCGGCGTCGCCACCGGCATCCCGATGCCGCCGAACATGTCGGAGTATGGCTCCGGCCGCCTCGCGCCGTTCCAGCAGTCGATCCCGACCGTCGCGACGGCTGAGCACCTGGCCGCGTCGATCACCTTCCTGCTCTCGGACGACGCGGTGAACATCAACGGGGTCGTACTGGCATCCGATGGGGGATGGTCGGTGCAGTAAACACAAGGCCGCAACCCTTCTACGCGGGCGACGTCGACTCTTGCAGCAACGGTTCGCCGAAGTCGTGATCCGCGAACTCATGGGCACGCTGCAGCCACGTTTCGAGGTCGCGCGATGTGTCAATGCCGAAATCTCGAGCCATCGTGCGCAGGACTGCGGCTAGATCAGAGCCGAGGCCATCGAGCGTGGCCTGAAGTTCCGCCATGAGCAGATTGATGGTGAGATCGAGCGCTGCACCTCTCGCTGTCTCGAGCTCGTACCCTTCCCGTGCATTCATCTGTATCTTCTGGAGTAGATCGAAGGCCCCAGCGAGCCGGGTTGAACGCACCGTGTGGCTGAACTCTCCGAGCGCTCTCGCGAAGGACCGCAGGCGTCCCCATCCAGCAGTACGCAGCCACCGCGCGATCGCCGTATTCCCCCTCTCCTCAGCGTGCTGAGCGAGACGCGGCTTGCATCGGTGAGCGCGGGAACGAGCCGTCATCTCGAGAATGCTCCGCGCACACATCATGGACTGATTGGAGTCCTGGAGCCAGAGCATGACGGCGCTCATCACTGCGGCAGCAGCCGTGCGAAGCGCATGGCGGTGCTCGACGGTGTCAACGAGTTCTGAGGAGAGATCTGCGATCTCTGCCACGAGTCGATAGCGGCCCACGCGAACGTCTAGTTTCCGGGAATCGAACTCCTCTCCGTAGATCCTTGCCTCGTCCTCGAATGAGAAGCGGGCGATGTCGATGGCACGTGCCCAGCGTTCCTCGATCGGCATCCAGTGATCAATGAAGCCCTTCCCAGTTAGCTCCTCGCCCGCACGGTGGGCGGTGATGCGCCGATACGTAGCTCCCCACTCGCTGTACGTCGCCGCATCATCCGACATGACGAAATCGTAGAGAAGGGGCTGGCTGAACACGTGTAGAAAGTCAGGGGTCTCCCGAGAGCCTGCTGGAGGAAAGGCTCGGGGCGGTGCTTGGAGGTAGGCATGGATCCTGTCGTAGTCCGCCTCGCCTTCGGCGGCGGTATCGATCGCCCCGCGCACTTGGCGCAGCGGAATCTCGGCTGCGCGGACGATCATCCCAGCCAGTCGAAGGTATGCCTGATGGGGCATGTCCAGCGATGGCAGCACGGAAGCACCAGCAATGGTGGTGCTGCGCCCATGGAGCTGGGCAGACAGCGACCGCCAGTAGATCGCAGCTTTCAGGCCCGAATCAGGAATGCCATACTGTGCCCAGATTCGCTCGATGTAGGTGTCGAACGGCTCTCCAGGTGCCTGATGGGCAGCCTCGATGCTCGAAGCGATGTTGAAGGTCCAGCGTTCGATCTGGTTGCGCACAATCGCCGCTGCCGCGAACGGATACCCGAAACGAAGATGCCAACTCGCCTGCGCGTACGCGTCTAATCCTTCTCGAAGGAGAAACAACCAGTAGTCCTGAATGTCATCCGTAGCTGGGTGCGTCCATGAGGCACCGAGACGGTGCAGCACGACATCCGCAACGCCGATCTGCTGCGACACCCGCCAGGCGAACTCCGGAAGAAGTTCTGGGCTACTCTCCGCTCGATCACGACGACGACTGCTCCGCATCGCCATAGCGACGAGCGCGGTCCCGACTCCGCGCGCCGCGATGTCCAACATGTCCTTGCGTGATCCCGCGGACGCCACCCGCGCCGCATCCAATTCAGCCTCGCGCGCCTTCAGATCCTTCGGCAAATACTGCCAGTGGCCATCATCGTTCGTCGTCACTGCTCGATCTTGTCAGCACTCAGCGTTGTCGTCGATGCACACACACCGAGCCACAGAATGACGACACCCATTCTTCTCGCATGCCTCCGCCCCACCGCTCCCAACTCACCCGCAGGGGTTGACCATCGTCACCGCCCTGTTGCTTTCACGGCTGCGATGTTCGCTGTGACGGCTCGCTCCTCACACTCTCACGAACGTCGTGATCGCAACACTCACCGCCGCCACGACGGCGAACACCCCAGCCGCCACCGGTCCGCCGACTCCCCACAGCGCGAGCGCTCCGGCGCCGAAGGCGATCACCTTGACCACCACGATCCCGAACACCGGCAGCGCGACGCGCGCCCGCGGAGAGGCGAACGTCCCCCACAGCACGGCGAGTCCGCCGACCAGCACGAATGCGATCAGAATCCGTGCCCACCACGGAACGTCGAGCAGCAACGCCCACCACGCGACGAACACGAGCATCGCGAGTTCGAGCACGAACGCCACGAGCGCGTTGAGCATGACGAACTCACGGAGTGGCGAGGCGTAGCCCTCCCACTCCGCATGGACGCGCTTCAGGTCGGCGGGTTCAGAGGGTTCGGCCACAGCTCCATGATGGTGCACGACCGGTTCCAGGCCGAGAGCTGCCGCAGCGGATGTCGGCACGCAATCAGTGCGGCACTCCAGCTCGAGCGCTCTCGTCCGCTACCGCCGGACTCGCGTGAGCCTCCGCACGCGACCTCTGCACCAGCACCCGCACCACTGTGCCCACGACGCCGATCACGGCGGCCGCGATCACCGGCATCCGCACCTCCGCGAGCACCATCGGGAACAGCTGCACCGAGGCGGCGAGCATCTCGGGGAAGTCGCCGAGCATCACCCGGCTGCCGAGCGAGTACATGATCGCGGTGAACAGCGCCGGCATGATCCACAGGGCCAGCAGCGACACCGCCCACACCACGAGCCGCCAGAACGGACGCACCCCACACCAGATCAGCGCCGCACCCACGACGACGCCGGGCAGCCAGCGCACGAACTCGGGCAGGAACGCGGGCGGGAACACCTCGCCGGTGAACGCGACAATCAAGGTCGAGGCCCACGTGGCGAATGGCGCGGCGGCCAGCGCGACGCCGAACGCGGCGACGCCGACCGAGCGACGCGAGGTCATCAAGAACCCGAGCTGCGCGCAGAGCGCCGAGGCGACAGCTCCGCCGAGAAGCCCGACGAGGTACACGGTCGAATCGCTCCCGTCGCGCAGCCCCGCGCCCACGACCGCGAAACTCTGCACGATCGCGATCACGTGCAACAGCATCACACCGAGCGCCGCTGGCCAGGCGGCGAGCGCACGACGACTCCCGACGATATGCACAGCGAGCCCGGCGAACACCCCGCCCAGCAGCAGAAGCGCGAAGATCTGCGTCGCGTAGTACTGGCTCACCGGCAGCAGCGCGAGCGGCATCTCGTCGGGCATCGTGGCCGTAGCCCACAGATTCTGCAACGGCAGCCGCAGGCCGGTCAGCAACCACGGCAGCAGCCCCAGAAACCCGCCGGCGACGCCGATCGCGAACGAGAGCATGCGCGAGCGGGCCGGCGCTGCGGTGGTGTCGGTCATGCGGGCCAGGCTCTCACATCACAGAGCGCTCCCCGGCATCCGACGCCCACGCCGCATCCCGACCCCGGCCACCCGATCCCGGCAGACCGCCGACAGGGCCGCTGCGCAACCGCAGCGGCCCTCGACTCTCAGCGCTTCGAGGCGCTCACTCGCCTCCGGACGACGGCACCGACCGTAACGGCAGCGCCGCTGAGAAGAAGAGCGAACGCGATCAGCGCCAGGCTGCGGCCATCGCCACCACCCGTGAGCGCGAGCTCAAACGGCGTCGCAGGAGGAGTCGGCGTGACGACCGGAGCCGGCGTCTTCTCGTTGACGATCTGCCCGAAGCTCACGACCTGATGCTCGGCGTCGATCGTCGCGGTGAAGGTCTCGTCGGTGCGCTCGTACCCCTGCGGCGCCTTGGTCTCGGTCAGGGTGTACGTCCCGGCCGGAAGCCCACTGACGCTCAGGATGCCGTCGGCCTCAGCCTCGTCGCCCTGCCCGCCGTCGACCACGGTGATGTCGCCGAGCGGACCAGACAGGAGCCACTCCGAGCCCGCGAGCGCTGCACCTGCGTGATCGACCTTCTCCCACGACAGACTGCCGTCGACCGGCGTCGCGTTCGCCTCGTTCGTGAGGGTGAGGCTCACCCCGGCCGACGTCGCCGGCGTGACCTCGTACCGGCCGTCTTCGGTCTCGACGACGCCTTCCCCCTCGATGATCCAGTCACCCCAGGTGACCCCGTCGATCACAGGGAGGTCGACTTCCTCGATGATGAAGGTCGATCCGAGCGGCACACGATCGCTGCGCACCGCCTGCCCCACGGGAACCGACAGCGTCTTCGATGGCTCGTCCGAGCCCTTGACCGAGTAGCGCACTGTGAACGTCGCGCCGCGGGCCGCATCAGCTGCAGCGCCCGTGAGCACCTTGGTGATCTCGAACCGGGTGTACTGGTCGCCCGTTCCACTGCCCCCGCCTGACTGGGCGATGACGACGTTCGCCGAGGTCTCCGAGGTGTTGACGATCGCCTTGTTGCCGAACACGTCACCGGGAAGAACCATGTCATCCGCCTGCGTGAAGTAGAGCAGACGATAGGAGAGCCCGGATTCCGGCAGTCCGGATGCGGTGAACTCGAAGGAGCGACCGTCAGGCGCGAACACGACCTGATACTGGGTTGCCGCGACCTCCGACCAGTCGCCGACGAGGACGCCGTCGACCACGGGCCGCTGCAGCAGCCGGATCTCGCCGGTGTAGTGGTGGTTCTCCAGCCCCTGATCGAGCGAGTCCTTCACAACGAAACCGCCGTCGAGCACCGCACTGCTCGGAATCCCGACCACCCACTCGAGCCGCCCGTCGACCGCCGTCGGGCCACCGTACTTGTACGGCTGCTCCGCCTCGGTCAGGTCCTCGGGAGTGATCCCGCCGCCGCCCGGGAGCTCCACGATCTCGACTCTGCCGCCCAGGTCGAACTCGACCGTGGTGCTCGTGGTCGATCGCGAGGCGGTCACCTCGAGCCAGAACGACCCTCCGGGATTCTCCATGCCTTCGACGGCCTGCGTCAGCGTGCAGACGAGTTCCGGACCACTGCCGTCGGCGACCTGGCACTGAGCGAGCACGACGCCCGTCGCGGGATCGGTGATGTCGAACGCTCCGCCGCCGGTGCGGCTGAACTCCTCCGGCAAAGACATACCGAAGGTGTCTCCGGCCTTCGATCCGGTGGGCACCGACCAGTCGCCCGTGATGCGGACCTTCTCCCACTGCGCGACCGGCCCGGTGCCGTCGGTCTTCTCGATCGCGAGGTTCGAGATCGCATCGGAATGCGTCACGGTCGGCGCGGCCGCGGCGATCTGCGCGGTGCCGAGCATGGCCGCGGCGACCAGGGTCAGCCCGGTCACCGCCGACAGAAGGCCGCGCCCCCAGCGCGGCCCCCGGCCTCGTGTCGTCGTGCGAGCACGCTGAACGTGCGCTCCCCGAATCGTCATTGCATCTCCCCAGCTTGTTCGGCTCGGCCATGCCGAGCTTTCTCCCAGTACTTGATGAGACGGCGCGAGCGGCTTCTCGTTACGCAGAAGGAGGAGACTGCCAGCTTCCTTTCAGAGAGCGGATGCCGCACGCGCGCCGCGAAACGATCGCCTCAGGGCTCTTCCCCGCATCGCCGTGGGCGCGTAGCCTCACCTCAAGAGGTGCAACGATGCCCGATCCTGACAACGTCTTCTCCGGGTCGATCCCCGAGAACTACGACCGCTACATGGTGCCGCTCATCTTCGAGCCCTACGCGGCCGACCTCGCCCACCGAGCATCCGCTCTCTCGCCGAAGCGAGTGCTCGAGACCGCCGCCGGAACCGGCGTGGTCCCGCGCTTCCTGCTCCCTCAGCTGCCCGCCGACACCGTCTACATCGCCACAGACCTCAGCCGCCCGATGCTCGACTTCGCGGCATCCGTCCTTCCTGATCCGCGCGTGCGTTGGCAGTCCGCCGACGCGCTGGACCTGCCGTTCGACGACGGTGGCTTCGACGTCGTCCTGTGCCAGTTCGGCGCCATGTTCTTCCCCGATCGGGTGCGCGCCTACCGTGAGGCGCTGCGCGTGCTCGCGCCTGGCGGCGTGTTCCTCTTCAGCGTCTGGGACGATCTCGACACGAACGAGTTCGCGGCCGAGGTTACCGACGAGCTCGCCGAGATGTTCCCCGACGACCCGCCACGCTTCATGGCCCGCGTCCCGCACGGCTACCACGACATCGCGCAGATCGAGCGCGAGCTGAGGGATGCCGGCTTCACTCGCATCGGGTTCGACACCGTCACCGCGCAGAGCGTCGCGCCGTCGCCTCTGATCGCCGCGACCGCCTACTGCCAGGGAACCCCGGTACGGGCGGAGATCGAGGAACGGGATGCCGGTGCGTTGCAGGAGGCGACAGAGAGGGCCGCAGCCCGGATCGCCTCGCGGTACGGCGAGGGAGAGGTGCGCGGGAGGATCCAGGCGCACATCATCACCGCGTCGAACTAAGACCGAGCATCCTCTAGTGCCTTCCTCCGCGCGACCGCGGCCCGCACGAGCGACGCGTTGTCCGAGGCAGGCCGCCCATCGGGGAGCGTGAGGGTGTCTTCGAGCCCCACGCGTGAATCGAGGCCGCGTTCGACCGCGAGATCGAAAGCCGCCCAGGCAGAGCGGTCTTCGCCGTGCAGGAGGATCGGCAGCATCGGCTCCTCACGCGCGATGTGGGCGATCAGCCCCTCGGCGTGGCGGCGCATGGTCTCGACGGCCTCATCGGGCAATTCGACCAGAACGCGCAGACAGTCGGCGCGCACGGGAGAACGCCGCCATGCCTCCAGTCCAGGGCCGTCCCAGATGCCCGCTTCGACGCCGACACCGCGGTCGATCAGCGCAGCCGCGACCTCGTCGGCTCCGGCCTCATGCCAGTTGACCGACGCGTAGTCGGGGAGCACCGTCCATCCGGCGATCGCCGCGGTGCGGCGCTCGGAGTCGGGCTCGGCCCAGGCGCCGGTCGTCACGCCGACCGGCACTCCGGGGCACGCCGCACGAATCGCCCGCACCCACCGGGCGACGTCGTCGGCCGCGAGACTGTCACGCCCCGCGGCATCCTTCGGGTGGACGTGGATCTCCTGCGCTCCGGCCGCCACCGCACGCGCGGCGTCGTCGGCCGACAACGCCTCGTCTGCGCTCAGCCACGGATGCTGCGATGCGTCTCGCGCGCCGTTGATGCATGCCTGGAGCAGCATCACGCGATCAGTTCACGCGCATGCCGTTCGTACGCGCTCGCATCGGCCGAAGGCCCTTCCTCGGTGCGCACCGAGTGCCCGACCTGACGGGCGGCGGCAGCGCTGCGCCCCACGCTGACGGCATCTGCGCGGCTCTCGAAGCTCATGCCCAACGTGGTCGATTCCCCCTCGATGCGGTTGAACCAGATTCCGTTGCGGTGATACGTCTCGATGTCTCCAGCAGCCATGCGTGTTCCTTCCGTCCCCTTCTTCCTACGCGAGGCCACCGACACTCAGAACACCCTTGACACGCTCCGCGGGCATCCGCCACGCGCGAGGGGCTGCGCTGCGGCATCCTCCACCCTGCCCCGTCGAGACCCCCTCTTATTGTCGAGACCCCCGGTTATAGCTGGGGGTCTCGACAATAGGTGGGGGTCTCGGCGAGAACAGCCAGCGCGCGATCGCCGTCTACGCGAACGCGGCGAGCGCCAGCGTCGACAGCACGACCGTGAGCGGTGCGACGACCACTCCCAGCAGCATGTATCGACCCCATCTGATCTCGACGCCCATCGACGTGAGCCGCTGATGCCACAGCAGCGTCGCGAGCGACGCCCACGGCGTGATGAGCGGGCCGGCGTTGACGCCGATGAGCAGCGCCGCCAGCCGCAGCGGGCTCTCGGCCGACGGTTCGAGTGCCAGATACGCGGGGAGGTTGTCGATCGCGTTGGCGCCCACCATGCCGGTCACCGCCAGCCGCAGCAGCGCGAGCGGAGACTCTCCTTCTCCCGACACGGCGGCGAGCACGGTTCCGAGCCCCACCGCGTGCAGGGCCTCGATGAACAGGAACAGACCCGACGCGAGCAGGATCAGCTGCCACGGCAGCAGTCCCACGCGCAGCACGCCCCGGCGCCGCACCAGGAACACGGCGCCGAGCACGAGCGCGGCGGCGACCGCCGGAATCCACACGGGCAGCCCCGACACGAGCAGGGGGACGAGGGCCGCGACGACACCTGCGCTCCAGCGGAACAGCACGGGATCGTCGACCGCCACGCCCTCGCCCGTGCGGTATCGGGCGAGCAGGCTGCGGCGGTAGAGCACGAAGATCACCGCGAGCGGCACGACGATCGCGACGACGGCCGGCGCCGCCGTGAGGGCCGCGAACTCGAACGGACTGGGTTGTCCCATCGCGTGCTGCGCGAGCAGATTGGTGAGGTTCGAGACGGGAAGCAGCAGCGAACCGGTGTTGGCGAGCCACACGGTCGTCAAGGCGAACGGCAGGGGATCGAGTCCCGAATGACGCGCGAGCACGACCACGACCGGGGTCAGCAGCACCGCGGTCGTGTCGAGCGAGAGGAAGATCGTGCTCACGGTGGCCAGCAGGGCGACCAGCAACCACAGCGTCCACGCACGACCGCGCCCCCAGCGAGCGGTGTGCTGCGCGATGACCGTGAACAGCCCGGCGGCCGCGGCGAGCTCGGTGACGACCGTGATCGCCAACACGAACAGCAGGATCGGCCACACGCGATCCCACAGTTCGACCAGGTCGGACAGCGGGAGGATGCCGGTCACGGCAGCGACCGCGCCGGCGACGAGCAGCACGGCTCCGACGATCGCGGTGCGCATCCGATCTCCGTCTCGAGAGTGAGTCGCCGAGCCGGGGCGTGCTCGTCGACTGTGTGAGCATAGTCGCTGCCGCGAGGCGCCTGCCACGCCCGAGCGCCGGTGCTTCAAGGGTTCAGCACCTAGAGTGGCAATGACCGTCCGCGGATCACGGCCGGTCGGACAGGAGGGACCGACCGTGACCGGGAAGAGAGTGACGCTCGCCGATGTCGCCCGCCTCGCGGGGCTCTCACCGACGGCGGTGTCTCTGATCCTCAACGGCCGACCGAACACCCGACTGTCGCAGGACGCCAGGGACCGGGCGTTCAGCGCAGCCCAGGCACTCGGTTATCGCCCGAATCTGTCGGCTCGAGCCCTTCGCGGAGACAAGACCCATACGATCGGCTTCATCTCCGACATGGTCACGACGACGCGTTTCGCCTCCGGACTCATCGAGGGCACGATCGCGGCCGCAGAAGAAGCCGGTCACGTGGTACTCGTGATGGAGACCAACGGCGATCCCCGGCGACAGGCCGTCGCGGTCGAGGCGGTCCTCGACCGTCAAGCCGACGGCATCCTGTTCGCATCGATGCGCGCCCGCGAGGTCGACCTGCCCGAGGTTCCGGCCGGTACCGAAGTCGTGATGCTCAACGCGGCGAGTCCGATCCACCGCCGCTCGGTGCTGCCGGACGAGGAAGCCGGAGGGCGCGCCGCGGTCGATCTGCTCGTGCAGCACGGGCACAGGAACGGCATCGCACTCATCGGACAACGCGATCAGGTCAGTGCAGAGCTGCTCCGCTCGATCGCGGTGACCAGACGTATGGCGGGTATCACCGAAGCGATGCGTGCACACGACCTGAGCTTCATCGATGAGGAGTCCATCTCGATCTGGGTTCCCGACCGCGGGTACGCCGCAACCCGGGCGGTCCTCGAACGGGGGCGTCCGGTCACCGCTTTGCTGTGCCTGAACGACCGGATCGCGTTCGGCGCCTATCAGGCGCTGGCAGACGCGGGGCTCTCGGTTCCCGATGACATCTCCGTGATCTCCTTCGACGACGACGAACTGGCCTCCTACCTGCGACCCGGGCTCACCACGATCGGGCTCCCGCACGAGGACATGGGCGAAAAGGCAGTGCAGCTCCTGCTCAACCCGTCCGCCGACGAAGAGGTCCTCATACCGATGCCGACGATCGTGAGAAATTCCGTGGCGGCGCCCACGCGCTGACCCGGCTCTCGAAGCCCCCGCGTCATCGGCGTGGAGCCCGCGACGTCACGACCCGTCGTGAGCCGCACGCGCGTCCGCGGCTGACTGACCGCCGAACGGCGAATCGAGGTCGCGTCTTGACGACGATCGCGATCTCCGGCATGATGCTAAATGGTTGTAGCACCCGAGATTACGGGAGATGGGCCGTGAACCCCGCCCACCTCCGAGCGCGCTCCCGAGCGCGCCGCTTTCCCTTGACCAGTTCGACGAAGGAGTCATTCACATGCGATCACTGCACTCAGTTTCCGAGAGGTCACGCAGATGGTTGAGGGTCTCTGCCCTCAGCCTCGGAGCGGTCATGATGCTCACGAGCTGCTCAGGCACGGCCGATCCCTCCGCACGCGTCGAAGCGGGCAGCGGCACCGGCACGATCACCGTCTGGGCGCTCGATGGCCAGTCGGCGGAGAACGAAGCGATCCAGAAGATCATGGATGACTTCGAGAAGTCCAACGGGGACATCACCATCGACATGCAGTTCATCCCCGCTGATCAGTTCACGACGGCGCTGCAGACCGCCTCCGATGAGGAGCTTCCCGACGTGGTCGAGGTCGACGGGCCGCTGATCGCCAACTTCGCCTACCTCAACCGGATCGCGCCGATCGACGACTGGGTCTCGAAAGACACCATCGAGAATCAGACCGCCGCGATCAAGGGCCAGAACACGGTCGACGGCGACCTCTACGCGGTCGGCATGATGAACTCGGGGCTGGCGATGTGGGGCAACAAGAAGCTCCTGGATGCTGCGGGGGTGACCATGCCGTCGAGCGCCGCCGACGCGTGGACCGCTGAGGAGTTCAGCGACGTGCTCGACAAGCTCGCCGCTCTCGACCCGGACGGCCGCCCATTCGGGCTCGCGGAGAACAACGGTTTCTCCACCGAGTACGGCATCTACGCATTCGCGCCGGTGCTCTGGTCGGCTGGCACACCCCTCATCGAAGACGGTCGCGCGTCGGGCGCACTCGATTCCGAGACCGCGGTCGAGGCCGTCGAGATGTGGGCGTCATGGCGGCAGTACACCGATCCCGACACTGACGGCGTCGCGTTCCAGTCGGGCCGCGTAGCTCTGAACTGGATGGGCAACTGGCTGTACCCGGCCTACAAGGAGGCGCTCGGCGATGATCTCGTCGTCGGTCCGCTTCCCGACTTCGGGCAGGGCGCGAAGACGGGTTCCGGCACCATCGCCTGGAGCATGGGCGGCGCCACCAAGAACGCCACCGCGGCCGGCGCGCTGCTCGACTACCTGATGAGCGACGACGTCGTGAACGCGTACACGTCCGCCAACGGGGCACCGCCGGCGACGACGACGGCGCTCACCGCATCCGCCCTCTACGGCGACGGCAAGCCGCTGGCCTACCTCTCCGCGCAGCTGAACTCGGCCTGCCCGACCGAAGACACTCTGAAGGTCGACTGCGTCGCCGTCTCGAGACCCATCACCGCCGGCTACCCCGTGGTGACCGCAGAGTTCGGCAAAGCGCTCAGCGCCGTCTGGGGAGGCGCCGACGCTGCGGAGTCCCTGAGCGCGGCGGCACGCGCCATCGACCGCGACTTCGTCGACAACGACGACTACAAGTAACCCGTCGGCACCGGTGCGCTGGGCGGAGGATGCTTCGCCCAGCGCACCCCATCTGAGGACAGACATGACGTTCCCCACCACCCGATCGCGCAGCGGCGGGTCCCGATCCCGTCCCCGCGGCGGCCGGCGATCGGCCAGCGCCGCCGGTCCCCTGATGGCCGCCCCCGGGCTGATCCTGCTCACCGCCTTCTTGGCGATCCCCTTCCTGGGGGCCGTCGTGATGTCGTTCTTCCGCATCCAGCTCGGAAACCCTCGGCCCCCTCGGTTCGTCGGGATCGAACAGTATGCACGGCTGTTCTTCGATCCGGACATCAGCGCCACCTTCCTCCGCTCACTCGGGAACAACTTCGCATTCGCGCTCGTCGTGGTTCCGCTGCAGACCGCGCTCGCCCTCGGCCTCGCGATCCTCATCAATCGCAAGCTCCGAGGCATGACGGTCTTCCGCACGCTGTTCTTCATGCCGCTGGTGTTCCCGCTCGCGCTCGTCGCCGTGATCTGGCGCCTCATCTTCGCTCGCGACGAGAACGGTCTGCTCAACGGCTTCCTCGGCGCCGTGAGCGGTGGCGCGATCGGACCGCACGACTGGCTCGGCGATCCGTCGACCGCGCTGGGCGCGATCATCGTCATGTCGATCTGGCAGAGCGTGAGCTTCCAGATGATCATCCTGCTGGGCGCGCTGCAGAGCGTTCCGCCCGAGCTCTACGAAGCGGCCTCGATCGACCGCGCGGGCTGGTGGAGCCAGTTCGTCCACGTGACCGTGCCCGGCGTGCGGAACACCCTGATCTTCGTCACGCTTCTCACGACGATCTTCGCGTTCCGGCTGTTCGACCAGGTGTATCTGCTCGACAAGAGCGCATCCATCAACATCGAGGCGACCCAGACCGTGATGTATCAGGTGATCACCACCGGATACGACCAGAACAACATCGGCCAGGGCGCTGCGATGGCCGTGGTCTTCCTCATCATCGTCGCCGTCATCGCACTGATCCAGAGGCGGCTCATCCGCCAGGAAGGCGGTGTCGAATGAGCATCGTCCGCAGTCGCTCGGGCAGCATCGCGACCCGCATCGTCGAGTACGCACTGCTGGCGTTCTTCGCCCTCGTGTTCTTCGCCCCGATCTACTACCTCGTCGTCGGCAGCTTCCGCCCCGGTGATCAGGTCCTGACGGGAGTGCGCGGGTTCTTCCCCACCGAGTTCTCGCTGGAGAACTACATCGACGTCTTCCGCCGGTTCTCCAACTCGACCACCGGATACCTGTGGCAGTTCATCGCCGTCTCGGTGGTGGTCACGGCACTCGTCCTGGTCGGCGGCCTCGTGGTCAACTCGCTCGCCGGGTACGCCCTCGCGAGGATGCGCTGGAAGGGCCGCTCCTTCGTGCTCCTGCTCGTCACGGTTCTGACCATCATCCCGTTCGAGGCCGTCGCCCTCCCGCTGTACTACATGCTCAGCGGAAGCCGGAACACGATCCTCATACAGGCCATCCCGTTCGTCGCGAGCGCGTTCTCGATCTTCCTCTTCTACACGTTCTTCCTCGGCATCCCGGGCGAGATCGAAGAGGCCGCTCGACTCGACGGCGCCGGCCCCTTCCGCACCTTCTTCACGATCGTGGTGCCGATGAGCAAGCCCGCGTTCGCAACGGTCGCGATCCTCACGTTCCTCGCCCAATGGGGTTCGTATCTGTGGCCGGTGCTCATGGTCACCGACACGTCGGTGCGGCCGCTCCCGCTCGAGCTGAGCGTGTTCCAGGCTGCACAACCCCCTGAATGGGGGAGTGTGCTGGCGTTCGGAGTGATCTTCATCCTCCCGGTGCTCATCGTCTTCCTGATCTTCCAGCGCTGGTTCGTCGCCAGCATCGCCAGTTCCGCAATCAAAGGCTGAGTACCGCATGAACGACATCCAGGGCGCCGCTGCGCCCGAATTCGAACACGTCGTCGAGGCGTTCGCCGCCACCGCCGGTGAGACCGGGGGCTCCGCCCTCAGCATCCGCATCGAGGGCGAGACCGTGGTGGACGTCTGGCACGGGCACGCCTCGTCGAGCCCGGAGCGTCCCTGGCAGCAGACGACGCCCGCCGTGATCTTCAGCGGCACCAAGGGCCTGGTCGCGATCCTCGCCGCACGCCTCGTGGAGGCGGGTGCGCTCGACCTCGACGCACCCGTCAGCCGATACTGGCCGGAGTTCGCAGCCGCAGGCAAAGAGTCGATCACGGTGAGGCAGGTCATGTCGCACCGTGCCGGCCTCGCCGCACTCCGTGCGGACGTCGATCTCGCCACCGCGCTCGATTGGACCGCGATGACCGAGCGGCTCGCGGCGGAGGAGCCGCTGTGGGAGCCGGGCACACAGTACGGATACCACGCGCTCACCTACGGCTGGCTCGTCGGCGAGATCGTCCGCCGCATCACGGGCACCCCCGTCGGCCGATTCTTCCGTGAGGAGATCGCGGAACCGCTGTCGGCCGACGCGTGGATCGGCATCCCTGCGGATCGGGAGCCGGCCGTCGCCCGCCTCACGCGAGGCGGGAGCATGGATGCGCCCCCACCGGGCGGCATGCCGGAACTCGACCCGGAGCAGGCGCGGTGGATGGGGCGGACCATGACGCTCGGCGCCGCTTTCCCCGCAGAACTCGTCGTCCCCGGCGCAGGTTTCGACGACCCGAAGGTCCACGAGGCAGAGATCCCGGGCGCGGGCGGAATCGGAACCGCACATGCGCTGGCGACCATCTGGTCGTCGACCGTGATCCGTACCGACGGGCATCGCCTGCTCGGAGAGGACGTGGTCACCGAGATGACCCGTGTGCAGAGCGAGGGCGAGCCGGTGTGGTGGCTTCCCGGCCCGTACCCGCGGTGGGGCACGGGCTTCATGATCCCGTCGGAGCGCCGGCCGTTCCTCAGCCCCGAGTCGTTCGGGCACGACGGAGCCGGCGGCCAGGTCACCTTCGCCGACCGCCGCCACCGAGTGGGGTTCGCCTACGTGACCAACCTCATGGAGCTTCATTCGGATGACCGTGGAGACGCGATCGTCCGGGCTCTGGGAGACGTCCTCCACCGCAGCTGAGCTGTTCGGCCGGCCGCACGGCGTCGCGCACGAGCGCGGCGCTCCGCCACCATGCGAAAGGGCAGCCATGCCATTCGAGATTCCCGACCGCTGGGTCTGGGACTGCTGGATCGCCGACGACGGCGACCTCTTCCATCTCTTCTACCTCAACGCACCACGAGCACTGGGCGATCCCGCCCTGCGACACCGCAACGCCGTGATCGGGCACGCGACGTCGACGGATCTGCGCGAGTGGACCTCGCACGGCACGGTTCTCGAGCCGGGAGCGCCCGGGGAGTTCGATGCGACGGCGACGTGGACCGGATGCGTGGTGCCGCAGACCGCCGGCTGGCGGATGTTCTATACGGGGTCGGTGTTCCTCGCACCGGATGCTCACACGAACGTCGAGAGCATCGGCGCCGCCGATTCGACCGACCTTCATTCCTGGTCGAAGGCGCCATCGCCGGTTCTGCGCGCGGATCCGCGCTGGTACGAGACGCTGGCCGACGGCACGTGGCCGGAGGAAGCCTGGAGAGACCCGTGGGTCTTCTTCGACGGGGATCTCTGGCACATGCTGATCACGTCGAGAGCGAAACGCACCGAGGAGTCCGCCGACCCCCGTGACCTCGGCGTCGTGGGCCATGCGACCTCGCGCGATCTGAGCTCCTGGACGATCGGCGAGCCGCTGAGCGCACCGGGCGCGGGATTCGCGCACCTGGAGGTGCTGCAGGCCCTCGAGTTCGAAGGCGGGCACTTCGTACTGTTCTCATGCGATCGCACGCATCTCGCCGGTGATCGCATGAGTGATCGCGCCGGAGGAGTGTGGGTCGCGCCTCGCGACCCGAAGACCGGGTGGTGCGCGATCGAGCACGCGCGGCTCCTGCACGACGAGTACCTGTATGCGGCGCGTGCGGTGCGGGACCGCGAGGGCCGACTGTCGTTGATCGGCTTCATGAACGGCAGCAGCACCGAGGAGTTCGGAGGGCGGATCTCGGACCCGATCGCCCTGGTCCCGGGCCCTGACGGATGGCCATCGATCGCGAACGGGACGGTGGCGCAGTGAACACGAGGATCGACGGAGCGGTGGAGGCGGGCTTCGGAGGAGTCGCCGACGCCTTCGCGCGCGCTTTCGACGGGCGGAAGGGCATGGGGGCGGCGCTCTCCGTCCTCGTCGACGGGAAGACGATCGTCGACGTCTGGGCGGGCGAAGCCGGCCCAGGCGCGGCGTGGAAGGCGGACACGGCCTCCGTCATCTTCTCCTGCACGAAGGGACTGATGGCGATCCTCGTGGCGCAGTGCGTCGAACAGGGATCTATCGGTTACGACGACCTGGTCGTCGATCATTGGCCCGAGTTCGCGCACAACGGCAAGGAGAGCACGCGCGTACGGCACCTGCTCGCGCATCGGGCGGGAGTTCCGGCGCTCCGTCGCCCGCTCTCCCGCGCACAGCTGCTCGACTTCGCGCAGGTCGTCGCCGAGGTCGAGCAGTCAGAGCCCTTCTGGGCACCGGGCACGGCCTACGCCTATCATCCGATCACGCACGGCTGGCTGGTCGGCGAGGTTCTGAGGCGGGCTACGGGGCTCTCGGTGCGCGAGCTTTTCGATCGTGCCATCTCAAGTCCCCTGGGCGTCGACGCGTGGATCGGCATCCCGCCCGCCGTCGAAGAGCGGGTGGCGACGATGTCGATCGGCGCGACCCTGGCCGATGCGACCGCGCGCCTCGTCGAGGATCCGCAGAACCACTGGCCCGCGCAGGCCATGACTTTGGGCGGGGCTCTGCCTGCCGCACTCGTGGGACCGGGCAGCGGCTTCAACGATCCCGCCCTGCATCGGGCGATCATTCCGGGCGCCGGCGGCATCGCCACCGCTCGCGCGCTGGCGACCGTCTGGTCGGCGACGGTGACGCCGACGAACGGCCACCGTCTGATCGGAGAGGACGTGCGCATGGAAGCGACCTCGGTCCAGAGCGCGGGCGAACCGTTCTTCACCGCACCCGGCCCCTGGCCCGCATGGGGGATGGGGTTCCAGCTCGACTCCGGGGCGCGGCGCTACGTCACCCCCCAGGGATTCGGTCACGACGGTGCGGGCGGGCAGGTCGCCTTCGCCGAGCCCGAAGCGAAGATCGGGTTCGCCTTCCTCACGAACATGATGGAGGCGGGCGACGATCGAGGCACCGCGATCGTCGACGCTCTCCGGAATGCCCTCTGACAGAGGGGGCGCCGCTCTGTCAGAGGCGGCGCCCCCTCTTCTCAGTCAGCCGCACCCGCCGGTTTCGACCCCGCACGAGCCTACGATCAGCCCCGGTAGAATGGGAACGCCCGCCGGCCCCCTTCTTGAGGAGTGCGCGTGACCAACGCCCCCGAAGCCACCGCCCACAAGCACGTTCCCGACTCCGTCGCCAACGCAGAAGCGACCCCCGAGAAGGAACAGCCCTACGCGGCGCTGGGCCTGAAGGACGACGAGTACGCGAAGATCCGCGAGATTCTCGGCCGCCGCCCCACCTCGGGTGAGCTGGCCATGTACTCCGTGATGTGGTCGGAGCACTGCTCGTACAAGTCGTCGAAGAACTACCTGCGCCGCTTCGGCCAGAAGGTCTCCGACGAGATGAAGGAACGCCTGATGGTGGGCATGGGCCAGAACGCGGGCGTCATCGACGTCGGCGAGGGCTGGGCCGTGACCTTCAAGGCCGAGTCGCACAACCACCCCTCGTTCATCGAGCCGTTCCAGGGTGCGGCGACCGGCGTCGGCGGCATCGTCCGCGACATCATCTCGATGGGCGCACGCCCGGTCGCGGTCATGGACGCCCTGCGCTTCGGAGCAATCGACCACCCCGACACCGCCCGCGTCGTGCACGGCGTCACGAGCGGCATCAGCTTCTACGGCAACTGCCTCGGCCTGCCGAACATCGGCGGCGAGACGGTCTTCGATTCCGTCTACCAGGCCAACCCGCTCGTCAACGCGCTCGCGGTCGGCGTGCTGCGCCACGAAGACCTCAAGCTCGCCAACGCCACCGGCGTCGGCAACAAGGTCGTGCTGTTCGGCGCCCGCACCGGCGGCGACGGCATCGGCGGCGCCAGCATCCTCGCATCCGACACCTTCGCCGACGGCGGCCCCACCAAGCGCCCCGCTGTGCAGGTCGGCGACCCGTTCGCCGAGAAGGTGCTGATCGAGTGCTGCCTCGAGCTGTACCGCGACGAGCTGGTCGAGGCCATTCAAGACCTGGGCGCCGCCGGCATCTCCTGCGCGACCAGCGAGCTCGCGGCCAACGGCAACAGCGGCATGAAGGTCTCGCTCGACAACGTTCTGCTGCGCGACCCGTCGCTCACGGCTGAGGAGATCCTCATGTCGGAGTCGCAGGAGCGCATGATGGCGATCGTCGCGCCCGAGAAGCTCGACGCCTTCCTCGAGGTCGTGAACAAGTGGGAGGTCGAGACCTCCGTGCTCGGCGAGGTCACCGGCGACGGCCGCCTCATCATCGACTGGCAGGGCGAGCGCATCGTCGACGTCGACCCCTCGACCGTCGCGGTCGACGGTCCGGTCTACGACCGCCCGGTCGCGTACCCGACGTGGATCGACGCGCTGCAGGCGGATGCTGCTGAGAACCTGCCCCGCTCGAACGACCCCGAGACGCTGAAGACGCAGTTCCTCGACCTGGTCGCATCGCCGAACCTCGCCGACACCCGCTGGATCACCAACCAGTACGACTACTACGTGCTCGGCAACACCGCCCTCGCCTTCCCCGACGACGCGGGCATGATCCGCGTCGACGAGGAGTCGGGTCTCGGCTTCGCGATCTCGACCGACGCCAACGGCCGCTACTGCCAGCTCGACCCGTACGCTGGTGCACAGTTGGCTCTCGCCGAGGCGTACCGCAACGTCGCCGTCACGGGCGCCGTTCCCACCGCGATCACCGACTGCCTGAACTTCGGCTCTCCCGAGAACCCCGAGGTCATGTGGCAGTTCGGCCAGACGGTCGACGGCCTCGCAGACGGATGCTACGAGCTGGGCACCCCGGTGACCGGAGGCAACGTCTCGTTCTACAACCAGACCGGCGACGTGCCGATCCACCCGACCCCGCTCGTCGGCGTGCTCGGCATCATCGACGACGTCTCGCGCCGCATCCCCTCGGGGTGGCAGGACGAGGGCCAGAACATCTACCTGCTCGGCACCACCTCGACCGAGCTCTCCGGCTCGGCATGGGCCGAGACCGTGCACCAGCACCTCGGCGGACACCCGCCGAAGGTCGACCTCGCCGGCGAGAAGCGACTCGCAGGCCTCCTCGCCGCGGCACGCGACGAGTGGCTCATCTCCTCGGCGCACGACCTCTCCGAGGGCGGTCTCGCACAGGCGCTCGCCGAGGGAGTCACCCGCTTCAGCGTCGGCGCCCGCGTCTGGCTCAACGAGATCATCGAGCGCGACGGTGTGGATGCGGCATCCGCCCTGTTCTCCGAGTCGACCGGCCGCGTCATCGTGACGGTGCCGCGCGAGGACGACGTGAAGTTCCGCGGACTCTGCGAGGGTCGGGGCTACCCGGTGATGCGCATCGGCGTGACCGACGTCGAGCCGCAGCTCGAGGTGCAGGACGTCTTCACGGTGTCGGTCGCCGAGCTGCGCGAGCGCTCGCAGGCCACACTGCCCGCGGCCTTCGGCCCCACCATCGCCGAGCCGGTCGGCTGACCCGGTTCGTTGAGCGAGCGAGAATCATGAGCGAAGACACCGACGACTACGGCGACCTCGACGACCGCCGCAACCGGCGCATCCGTATCGTGGCCTGGACCGTCATCATCGCGCTGATCCTCGGCGGCGGCGGCGCGACGGTGCTGACTCTGCTCTTCGGCTGAGGTTCCGCGCATCGGTCGTTGAGCGCGCGTTGGTCGTTGAGCGCGCGATATGGCGAGCGTCGTACTGAGCGAGCGAAGCGAGACGAAGTGACGAAACGTCGCAAGACGATCTCGATAGGTTCACCGCGTTTCGTCTCGTCGCTGGCGCTCCTCGCTCAACGACCGATGGGGCAAGGTTCCGTTCACCACGTCGTCATCGGAAGGCCATCGCCGGGTCAGAGGGATGCCGACGGCTGACGGTTGACTCGCAGACATGAGACGAGTCCATCGCGCCATAGCCGCCGCCACCGCCGTCGCCGCGGCAGCCACCCTGCTGCTCGCCGCTCCTGCGCAGGCCGCGGGCAACCAGAGCACTCCGACGTCGAAGAACCACGCGTTCGAGCCGATGCTCGTCGCGTGGGCCGAGCTGTCGGCCGACTTCCTGGCCGACGGTCCGCCGTCCGGCGCGCTCGCCTCGCCAGGCAACGGCCGCCAGGGCCCGTGGGGCGGACAGGTCATCCCCGGCTTTTCCGCCGTGATCGACAACGGCGACGGCACGTTCTGGGCGCAGCCCGACAACGGCTTCGGCGCCAAGGGCAACTCGGCCGACTTCCTGCTGCGCAGCTATCTCGTGCGCCCCGACTGGCAGACGGCCCAGGGCGGCTCGGGCGAGATCGCCGTCGAGCGCTTCATCTCGTACAACGACCGCAACCACGTCCTGGACTTCCCCATCGTCCACGACGCCACCCCGGAGCGCCTGCTCACCGGCGCCGACTTCGACATCGAGTCGGCCGTGCGCGCGAAGGACGGCACGTTCTGGGTCGGCGAGGAGTTCGGCCCCTTCCTGCTGCACTTCGATGCGAACGGCACGCTGCTCGCCAAGCCGTTCTCCCTCGACGGCGGGAAGTCGCCGCAGAACCCGTATCTGCAGCCCGGTGAGACTCCGCGGGTGCGCGCGAGCCGTGGCTTCGAGGCGCTGGCGGCATCCGTGAACGGCCGTTACCTGTACCCGATCGTCGAGGGCGCCTACGCCGACGATCCCGACCTGCGCCGCCGCGAGATCCTCGAGTTCGACACCAAGCGCGGCGTGTACACCGGACGCAGCTGGAACTACCAGACCGATCAGGAGCCGAATGTCATCGGCGACGCCTTCACCGTCAAGAACGACCGGCTGCTCGTGGTCGAGCGCGACGACTTCGAGGGCGACCAGGCGGTCACCAAGCGCATCTACGAGATCGACCTGAAGAAGACGGATGCCGAGGGCTACGTCGAGAAGAGCCTGGTGTTCGACGCCCTGCGCATCTCGAATCCCGACGGCCTGAGCGCCGGCAACGGCTACGGCACCGGCGAGGTGTGGTCGCTTCCGGTGCAGTCGCTCGAGACGATCGTGCAGCTGAAGAACGGCGACCTGCTCATCGCCAACGACAACAACTATCCCGGCAACGACGCGCGCGTCACGGGAACTCCCGACGACACCGAGTTCGCGGTGATCGACCTCGACCGCACCAAGGTCGAACCCGAGCAGGTCACCGTGATCGGCCACCGCGGAGCGAGCGGGTACCGTCCGGAGCACACGCTCGCCTCTTACGAGCAGGCGATCGTGCAGTGCGCCGATTACATCGAGCCCGACGTGGTCTCCACCAAGGACGGCGTGCTCGTCGCCCGCCACGAGAACGAGATCAGCGGCACCACCGACGTCGCGGCGCACCCCGAGTTCGCAAGCCGCAAGACGACCAAGACGATCGACGGCGTGAAGACCACCGGCTGGTTCACGGAGGACTTCACCTTCGCCGAGCTGCGCACGCTCCGTGCCAAGGAGCGCCTGCCGCAGACGCGCCCTGCGAACACGGCGTTCGACGGGCTCTACGTCATCCCGACGCTCGATGAGGTCCTCGACCTGGCCCGGCACTCCGTGAGCTGCGACGGCCGCCAGATCGGCGTCTACCCCGAGACGAAGCATCCGTCGTACTTCGACTCGATCGGGCTCTCGCTCGAGGAACCGCTGGTCGCCGCCCTGCAGGCCAACGGCGTCGACTCGGCGGATGCCCCGGTGATCGTGCAGAGCTTCGAGGTCGCGAACCTCAAGGAGTTGAACGGCCTCACCGACGTGCACCTCGCACAGCTGATCAACTCGTCGGGTCGACCCTACGACTTCACACTCGCGGGCGACGCGCGCACCTATGCCGACCTCGTGAAGCCCGCCGGGCTCGCCGAGATCTCGTCGTATGCCGACGGCATCGGCGCCGAGAAGTCGGTGCTGATCCCGCGCACACCCGACGGACGACTCGCCTCGCCCTCACCGGTGATCGCGGACGCGCACGCTGTAGGTCTCGATGTGCACGGCTGGACGTTCCGCCTGGAGAACCAGTACCTGCCGGTCGAGTTCCGCTCATCCGCCGACCCGATCGCGCCCGGCGATCTCGCCGGCGAGATCAGGGTGTTCCTCGACGCGGGCATGGACGGCATCTTCAGCGACCAGCCCGACATCGCCGCCACCGTCGGCTGACCGCGTTTCGTCTCGGTCGCTCCGCTCCCTCGCTCGACGACCAGAGGAAGACTCGCCCCCGGTCGTTGAGCGAGCGGAGCGACACGAGACGCCGAGAGTTGAGGCCCCACCCGCCTCGACTTCTGCCGAAGCCGACGTCGGATGCCGCGCGTACAGTGTCGGCATGACCGACGACGTCCGCGCACTTCTCGAGCGGCTGCGGGCGCACGCCGCCGCCCGCGTCGCGTCGACCGCGGTCGTGCTCGGCGAGCTCGTGCACGACCGGGAGGGATCGAACGACGATGACGAGCACGACCCCGAAGGGGTCACGCTCTCATCTGAGTGGTCGCGTCTGTCGGGCCTCGCAGATGCCGCGGCATCCGAACTCCGCCAGGTCGACGAAGCCCTCGCAAGGCTGGATGCCGGAACCTACGGGGTCTGCGCCGGCTGCGGACAGCCGATCCCGATCGCTCGTCTGGAGGTGCGGCCGTTCGCGACCCACTGCGTGGCCTGCGCCGAGAAGCTCGGGCGATGACCGCACCGGCACCCGGCCGCGGGGCGTGCAGATCAGTCGTCGTCGACGTCGGCGAAGACCAGCGCGAGATCGGCCGCGAGATCGATGTCGGCGTCGCGTCCATCGGCGAGACGGATGCTGACCTCGTAGGCGACGCCCTGGTCGTCGCTGCTCGACACGGCATCGACCGTGCCGTCGCCGCCGGAGGCCTCGCTCGACGCGGCGAGAGCGGCGTCGATGATGTCGCCGAGCGTCGCGAGATCGAGCGCCGGGTCCGCGCGGCGGTCGTCGTCGCGGGACGGATCGACGGATGCTGCGCCGTCGCCGCCGACGAACACGTCGACCTCCGAGCCGTCGGCGAGCAGAACCTCGACCTCGTAGCCGCCGTGCTCGACGTCGATCGAGCTCGCACTGGTGCCGCCCGCGGCGTCGATGGCCGCCTCTGCCGCGTCGCGCATCGAGGCGGCATCCGCCACGATTCCTGCGCCCGCCCCCGTCTCGGGGGCGCGGTCGTCGTCTCGAGCACCGTCATCGGCGCGATCGCCGTCGCGATCGCCGTCGTCGGTCGCACTCGAGCCACTGCCCTGCGACGCGGCGGGACGGTCGTCATCGTCGTCGCCGACCTCGGCGCCGATCGCATACGCGCCACCGCCGACGGCGAGGATCGCGACGGTCGCCGCTGCTCCGATGAGGATGTTCCGACGGCGCCGGCCCGATTGCGGTCCGGCGGGAGCGGCAGGTGCTGCGGGCTCCGTGTCGAACCGCTGGGTCTCGGCGTCTCGGTCGGGCTGCTGGGGTGTGTTCTCTTCGGTGTTCATGCTTCTACTCTGCGCGGCCACCCATGAACCGCCGCTGAAGCTTCCTGAAGCCGCCTTCAGCCTTCCGCGGCGACCGGCAGCGCGAGTGTGAAACGCGCTCCGCCGAGCACGCCGGTCGACACCGACAGCTCCCCGCCGTGCGCCCGCGCGATCTCACGGGCGATCGCGAGTCCGAGACCGCTGCCGCCGGCGTCTCTCGCGCGTGCCTCGTCGAGCCGGGCGAAGCGCTCGAACACGGCCTCGCGCTGCTCCTCTGGCACTCCGGATCCGTCATCCTCCACCTCGAGGAGAACGTGCGGACCCGACACGACCACGGCCAGCGCCACTGTGCCGGCTGCGTGGCGCACAGCGTTGTCGACGAGATTGCGCACGGCTCTGCCGAGCAGAACCTCGCTGCCGGCGACCCGCCCTGGGCCGATACGCCGACCGTCGACGTCGACGCCCATGCCGCGCAGGCGCTGCACCTCGGCGAGCGCGATGTCGTCGAGATCCACCGGCGCGCGCGGATGCTCGCGTCCCCCGTGCTCGTCGAGTCGGGCGAGCAGCAGCAGACCCTCGACGAGTTCCTGCATGCGCCGCCCCTCATCGAGCACCACCCCGCCGAGCTCCTCGACAGAGGTCGATGCCGGGTGCGCGACCGCGACCTCGGCGTGCTGCCTGATCGTCGCGAGCGGTGATCGCAGCTCGTGCGAGGCGTCGCTCACGAAGCGCCGCTGCGTCGTCTGCGCGTACTCGATCCGCTCGAGCATCCGATTCATGGTCGCGGCAAGCGCGCCCAACTCGTCGTCGCGCCCCGCATCGACGCGCCGATCGAGCCCCGCGCCGTCGATGTCGTCGACCTGCCGGCGCATGCGCTCCACCGGGGCGAGGGCGCGCGTGGCGACGAGCCACATGACCACCCCGATCACGACGAGCAGCACGGGCACTGCGATCGTCAGGAGACCGGATGCCGTCGCCGTCGCCGCCTCGACCTCATCGATCGGCCGCGCGACCGTGAGCATGCCGGCATCCGTCTCCTCCGAGGCTGCGAGGTAGGCGTCCCCGTCGACCACGATGCGCACGACGGAGTCCTCGGCGACGATCGGCAACTGCTCGGCGTCGTCGTCGTTGGCGGCGGACTGCGCGCCCTGCACCCGCACGAGCACGTCACCGTCGAGGTCTCCGATGTCGACCGCGCCGTTCTCGAGCTGCTCGCCGATCGTCTCGAGATCCTGCTCGACCGAGGCCGACACCCCCTGCGTGAGCAGCTGTCCGAGCAGGATCACGGTGCCCAGGGCGCCCCCGGCGAGAACCACTCCGACTGCGAGGAGTGCACCGACGGTCAGTCGTGCCCTGATCGAGCGGATGCCGCGTCTGCGGGTCTCCGTCATCTCAGCCGCCGTTCCCGGCGAGCCGGTAGCCGGTGCCGCGGACCGTCTCGATGGCCGCTCTTCCGAACGGCCTGTCGACCTTCGTCCGCAGGTGCCCGATGTAGACCTCGACGATGTTCGCATCGCCATCGAAATCGTCGCCCCACACGTTCGCGATCACCTCGGCCTTGGTCACGGCCTCACCGCGTCGGCGGAGCAGGAAGTCGAGAACCGCGAGCTCTCGCGCCGTGAGCGAGATCTCCGTATCGCCGCGGAAGACCCGACGTGCGGCCGGATCCAGGCGCAGATCCCCCGCTTCGAGCACCGCCGGCCGCTCGCGCCCGCCTCTGCGGACCAGCGCGCGGAGCCGCGCGACCAGCACCGGATACGAGAACGGCTTCGTCATCCAGTCGTCGCCTCCCGTGTCGAGGCCTTCGACCTCGTCCCACTCGCCGTCCTTCGCCGTGAGGAACAGCACGGGAGTCCAATCGCCCTCGGCGCGCAGCGCCTGGCATACGCGATAGCCGCTCATGCCCGGCATCATGACGTCGAGCACGATCGCGTCGTAGTCGCGATCGTGCGCGAGACCGAGCCCGGCGGCACCATCGTTCGCGACGTCGACGACCATCCCCTCGGCCTCGAGCCCCCGGCGGATGCCGTCGGCGAGCCGCACTTCGTCATCGACGAGCAGTATTCGCATCCTCCCAGCCTGCACACCGGGGCTGAAGCGCGGCTGAAGGACTCGGCGCGCCCTGGCACATTCGACCGCCGGCGCGCTCCACGCGACCCGGACGCTCCGCGCGCCCCGCACGCTCCGAAAGAGAACTCACGTTCAGGAGGAGCCTCAGCGGCCAAAGCTCCTTCCGAACGTGAGAAGTCCTTCGGAACGAGTGACGGCGTCGCTCGATGACCGCCGTGGATGCTGCGGACTCAGCCTTCGTCGACCTTGCGGCCGCCCGCCTCGAGCACGTCGCCGGCCGGGCGCTCCTGGTGACCGCCAAACTGCAGGCGCATCGCCGAGAGCACCTGATTGGCGAAGCGATCCTCGTCGCGCGAAGCAAAGCGCTCGAAGAGCGAGGCCGCGAGCACGGGCACCGGAACACCGACGTCGACGGCGGCCTTGACAGTCCAACGCCCTTCACCCGAGTCCGAGACACGGCCCGCGAGCCCATCGAGCCGCGGGTTCGCGTGCAGTGCGGCCGCGGTGAGATCGAGCAGCCACGACGACACGACCGAGCCGCGGCGCCACAGCTCGGCGACCTTCGCGGTGTCGATCGGGAACTGGTAGAACTCAGGCTCCTCGAGCGGGGCGATCTCGGCCGAGTGCTCGGCCTCGCGCACACCGGCATCGGCGTTCTCGAGAAGATTCAGGCCCTCAGCGATCGCGGCCATGATACCGTACTCGATGCCGTTGTGCACCATCTTCACGAAATGCCCGGCTCCCGACGGCCCACAGTGCAGGTATCCCTGCTCCTCGGGAGCGAGGTCGCCGTCGCGCCCGGGTGTGCGCTCGATCTCACCGACGCCCGGGGCGATCGTGCGCAGGATCGGCTCGAGGTGCTGCACCGCAGCATCCGATCCGCCGACCATCAGGCAGTAGCCGCGATCGAGGCCGAACACCCCGCCGCTCGTGCCCACGTCGACGAACTCGATGCCGCGCTCACGCAACGTCGCGGCGCGGCGCACGTCGTCGCGGTAGTTCGAGTTGCCGCCGTCGATGATGATGTCGCCGCGGTCGAGGACGGCCGCCACCTCATCGGCGACCTGTCCTGTGATGGATGCCGGCACCATGAGCCACACGACGCGCGGGGTCTGCAGCTTGGCCGCGAGGTCGGCGTAGCTGTCGGCGCCGGTCGCCCCCTCGGCGACGAGCGTCGCGACCGCTTCCGGGTTCACGTCGTAGACGACGCACTCATGTCCGTCCCGCATGAGGCGCCGCACGATGTTCGCGCCCATCCGTCCGAGTCCCACCATCGCCAGCTGCATGTTCGCTCCCTCACACCACGGACGGCTTCTCTGAAGCCGGATGCGCTCATCCTGACACGCGAGCCGGATTCCCTCAACGCGGGCCCAGGGCCTCTGCCCGCCACCACGATGCCGACGCCCCACCACGATGCCGACGCCCCCCACCTTGCCGGCGCCCCACCACGTTGCCGACGTCGACAAACCGGGTGGCGGGTCGACATCATGGTGGCGGGCGCACCGGCACGCCCGCGGCCGATCAGCGCAGGCGACGTCGATCGAGACGGAGGTCGCCTGTGAACGGCACGCCAAAGGCCGCCAGACGGCTCGCGAAGGCTCGCACAGTGCCGATATGCTCACCTCCCCAGCGGAGCATCCCTCTCCGAGTCGTGCCACGCACCCAGTCCTCGCGCCACTTCTCCTCCACGACCGCTTCCTCGACGTTCTGGTAACCGCGCGTCGAGGGGTCGAGATACTTGCCGAGGCCGTCGAACTCCCCGAACGAATTGATGTCGTCGAGACCGAAGTCGCAGTAGAACGAGCGACCGTCTGGCGCGGGGATGCGTACCTGCAGATCGACGTTCCGGAACCCGAGGCGGTGAAGACGCAGTCGGCTGACGCTCTCGCCCGGCAGTTGAGCTCGCCCGTCGGCGAACGCCACGATGCGCCCGGCCTTGCGAGCCCCCGCCTACCGCGAACGGCGTCGAGCCGCTGCTCGAGGTCGCCTCGCCAGGACGCGGCGAGTTCGGGGTCCTGCTGGTGTCTCGTCACGGCCGCAGAACCCAACGCCGCGTCGGCGATCGAAAGCGCGGCCTCCGCTTGCAGAGTTCGCGCGACGTCGAGCACTGTGCGCGCCGCACTCGTGACCCTGATCCCCGCGATCTCCTCGACGTCGTCGTCATCGAGGTCGAGCTCGTGGCGCAGCACGTCACTCGCGCTGCCCGCGTGGCGGGGAAGCGGTACGCACACATGCACCCTCTTCGGTTCCAGTCGGTACAGCGGCAACCCGCGCACGACAGCAGCGGACACATGCGACAGCACAGGCGGCGCCGAGGCGTCGCGGCACACCGCGATGATGTGCAGCAGATGCCGGCCCTCGGGCCACAATGACTTCCAGGTCCGGGTCGCAACGTAGTGCCCCCGGCGCACGCGATGAAGACTCCCGCCGGCGACCTGCTCGCGCAGCGAACGGTCCGTCAAACCGTCATCGAGAAGGTCTTCGCGACTGCGCAGCAGCTGCTCCGCCTGCTCGTGGGTGATGCGGCGCCTTCTCTCGATCTTCGCGGGTGTGATCTCCGGCATCCGTTCACTCTGCACCTGGCGACAAGCGCTGAATGCTCTGTCCCCAGGCTTTGGAGCGGTCCCGTCCAAGCTCGACGATGTGCAGGAAGAGTGGCGCACGCGTCAGCCACCAGGCAGTTCACGAACCACCACGTTCCCGACGCGATTCGGATGGTGGCAGGTCAAGCCGCTGGTGGCACACCGCCTGCCGGGACCCGGGGCGGGCCCGACGGCAGGTCAGCCGTCGGAGGGGCCGCCGTCGACCGAGCCGAGGTGCGAGAGCGCGGCGACGCCGTTCCACACGGCCCGCAGTCGCGCGACCATGTCGATCGAACGGTCGAGCAGCCACTGCTGCTGCAGCCCGTCGGCGGTCGCCACGATGATGTCGGCGATCAGCTCGGCGTCGACGTTCTGACCGAATTCGCCGCTCTCCTGAGCGGTCCTCACGGACTGCACGGAGAGGTCGCGCACCCATTCGTACCGTTCGACGAAGTACTCGTGCGCCGGATGCTTTCCGATGCTCGCCTCGGCGGAGAACTCGACGTACAGCTGCACGAGACCCGGCACGCGGGTGTTGTGCTCGATCACGTCGAGGAAGCCCTCGAAGTTCGGCTTGTCGACCCAGTGCTCTGCGATGTCGCGAGCGTCTCTGGCGCGCAGCACGGCCATGTAGAGCTCCTCGCGCGAGCCGAAGTAGTGCATGAGTCCCGGCTGGGTGAGCCCGACGCGGCGGGCGATCTCGCGGTTCGATGCGCTGCGGCATCCGAATTCCGCCACGACGTCGAGTGCCACCGAGAGGATCTCCTCCCGCTTCGCGGCACCCTTGGCGTACTGCCCCCGACGAGTCATCGGCATAAGTCTAGGAGATATACCAATTCGCCATGAGAACGCTCCCTCCGTACGCGAGCGGGTGGTGGGGCGGCCGGAGTCCCCCGAGGATCCGGCCGCCCGGTCTGTGTCAGCCGGTCATCTCACCGACTTGATCGGGAAGATGACCAGCGCTCCGACGAGGCAGAGGACCGCGCAGACGGTGAACCACGTCGTGTAGTCGGCCCCTGTCGCTCCGCCGGTCGCCGCCAGCACCAGCCCGCCGACCAGCGGCGCCGCCGTCTGCGGCAGAGCGTTGGCGAGGTTAAGGACGCCGAGGTCCTTGCCTGCGTCGTCCGGGTTCGGCAGCACGTCGACGACGAGGGCGAGGTCCACACCGACGTAGATGCCATAGGCGGCGCCGAGGAACAGTTCGAGGATGTAGTACGAGGGAACATCCTGGATGAAGATCAGGGCGAGCGTGCCGACGGCGAACAACGCCGTCGAGGTCCACACGAACACCTTGCGCTTGCCGATCTTGTCGGAGATCCTGCCCGCGATCCACGCCGTGATCACGAGCGCTCCGGTGTAGACGAGGGTGGTGTTGGCGATGAGAAGGCCGACCTCCTCTTCGGGGACATCGAGGTGGTACACCATGTAGAAGAACCGGAACGTCGTGAAGCCGAACGCCGCGAAGGTGATCAGGAAGCGCGACCACCACGCGAGCGCGAAGTCGGGGTGCTTCGCCGGGCTCACCCAGATCGTGCCGAGGATCTCGCCGAAGGAGATGCGCGGCGGCTTGACCGGCAGCTGCTTGTCCGGCAGCACCATCACGAAGATCACGAGGGCGACGATCGACAGGATCGCCGGGACGACGAAGACGATGAAGAGGTTGAACGAGAACCAGCCGGCCACGTAGACGCCGCCGACGATGCCGACATTCTGCGCGATGCCGAGGCCCGCGGTGATCGCGCCGCGCTGGAATTTCGGCACCTGGTCGGCGATCGTCGCCACGAAGGGGGCGAGCGTCATGTTGGCGCCCAGCTGGGCGATCGCCCAGCCGACGGTCGCGATCGCCAGGCTGTCGCCGAGGGCCATGAAGACGAATCCGACCGTCATGATCACGGCGCCCAGGACGATCCAGACGCGGCGGCGGCCCCACCGGCTCGTCGTGCGATCGGAGATGCGCCCGAACACCACGTTCGCGATGGCCGCGAAGAAGGCGCCGACCCCTCCCAGAATCGCCGACGCCGAGTTCGCGGCAGCGGCCCCTTCTGCGATGGCCCCTGCCGCCTGAAGCGAACTGATCTTCAGACCGATGCCCACGACCGCGGGACCGAGCAGTGCGATGAAGAAGACGAACTGGGCGATGATCAGCCACGTGACGTAGCTCTTCTTCGCCGGCTCGGTCGGCTCCGTGAACCAATGATGCTCCGGCGAGCCGACGGTACGACTCGCAGACGTCATCCCGGACGGATTGCCTGCGGCCGCGCCACTGACTGAACTCATAGCTGCCTCCTTTGGCTGCGAGGGCGCGCCTGCGGCTCATCGCCGAGCGCAGGTCGGGCGACACCCTTGTCGATGAAAACCTAGACGGCTAAGGTTTCTCGCACAAGAGTCGTCAGCAGAACTTTCCCCGCGGGCTGCCTCAGCGCCGCGAGGGCCTGCCGGTGCGCACAGCCTGTGCACCCTCGAACAGTTCCGGATGCTGCTCCCGCACCGCCTCGAGGTCGGCGAACACGAACCGCAGGTGCTCGCGCAGAGCCTCGGCCGCGGCATCCATGTCTCCGGCGGCGAGCGCGTCGACGACCCGTTCGTGGTCATCCACATAGTCCTGCACGGCGCGCGTCGCGCTCATGCCGACATAGCGGGCGCGGTCGAGATGCCCCTTCGCGGCGCTCACCGCGGCCCAGGCGTTGGCATGGCCCGCGAGACCCAGCAGGGCGCGGTGGAACTCCTCGTCGAGCGGGTAGAACGCGTCGCGGTCGGATGCCGTGCGCTGCCGCGCGATGAGGTCGCGCAGCATCCGCTCGTCCTCCTCCTCGGGCGGCGCACAAGCAGCGAGCGATGCCAGCTCGATGGCCTCGCGGATGAACTGCGCTTCCCGCACGCGATCGGGATCGATGCGGGTGACGTAGGTTCCGCTCTGCGGGCGCACCTCGACCAGGCCTTCCTGCGCGATGAGCAGCAGTGCCTCGCGCACGGGCTGACGGCTGATGCCGAGCGCGGCGGCGAGCTCGTTCTCGGAGAGCAGGCCCCCCGGAGCGAAATGACCGCCGATGATGTCGTCGCGGATCCGCCCGTACGCGACCGTCCGGGCGGACGGACGGGGCGGGGTCTCGGGCATACCGTCACGATAGCTTGACGAAACTTGTATGGCAGTGATTTGATCAGAGTGCCATACAAGTTCTCGACGAGGAGTCCGCATGCCCATCGACAAGGCCGAGGTCATCGTGACCAGCCCCGACCGCAACTTCGTCACCCTCAAGATCACGACCGCCGAGGGCATCACCGGTCTCGGCGATGCGACGCTGAACGGCCGCGAGCTCGCCGTCGTCGCCTACCTGACCGAGCACGTCGTGCCGCTCCTGATCGGCGCCGACGAGGATCGCATCGAAGACACCTGGCAGTTCCTCTACCGCAGCGCATACTGGCGCCGTGGCCCGGTGACGATGGCGGCGATCGCCGCCGTCGACATGGCGCTGTGGGACATCAAGGGCAAGAAGGCCGGGATGCCGGTCTACCAGCTGCTCGGCGGCGCATCCCGCACGGGCCTCCTCGCTTACGGCCACGCCTCCGGCGTCGACCTTCCCCAGCTGTTCGACTCGGTGCGCTCGCATCTCGAGCAGGGGTACCGGGCCATCCGCATCCAGACCGGCGTGCCCGGCCTGAAGGCGATCTACGGCATCGCGGCGCAGTCGGCGGATGTCGGCGGCGGCGAGGCCCGCTACGACCACGAGCCCGCCCGTCGCGGGGCGAAACCCGTCGAGGAGGACTGGGATACGCGCTCCTACCTCACCCATCTGCCCGGCGTCTTCGAGGCGGTGCGCAACGAGTTCGGCCCCGACATCCCGCTGCTGCACGACGGCCACCACCGGATGACGCCCATCCAGGCAGCGAAGCTCGGCAAATCCCTCGAGCCCTACGACCTGTTCTGGCTCGAGGACTGCACCCCCGCCGAGAACCAGGAGGCTCTGCGCCTCGTGCGCCAGCACACGACCACGCCGCTCGCGATCGGGGAGATCTTCAACACGGTCTGGGATTTCAAAGACATCATCCGCGACCAGCTCATCGACTACGTCCGCGGTGCGGTCACCCACATGGGCGGGATCAGCGCACTGAAGAAGACGCTCGACTACGCGGCGATGTACCAGATCAAGTCGGGAATGCACGGCCCGACCGACATCTCGCCGGTCGGCATGGCGGCGGCCATGCACTTGGGGCTCAGCATCCACAATTTCGGCATCCAGGAGTACATGCAGCACGGAAGCCGCACGAACGAGGTCTTCCAGCAGAGCTTCACCTGGCAGGGCGGCCTGCTGCACCCCGGTGACAAGCCGGGTCTGGGCGTCGAGCTCGACGTCGACGAGGCGGGCAGGTACCCCTACGAACAGGCGTACCTGCCCTACAACCGCCTGGCCGATGGGACTGTGCACGACTGGTGATCCTGGCCCGGCGCGTTCCGGTCGCGATTCGTGCCGCGCCGTGCCGTGTTATCACCATTCCGGTCGCGATTCGTGCCGCTTTCCGCCGCCGGAGACGGCACGAACTGCGACCGGAACAGGTCTCCACGGCGATCGGCCCGCGAAGTAGGCTGAGCACATCATGGAACCGCTCCTCACGTGGCTCGGCACCTACTGGTGGCTCATCTTCCCCGTCATGGGCGTGGCGGGTGGAGCAGCCAAGCGCTGGGAGTGGGCGGCGCGACGCCGGCATGAACGGCGCCTGGAGACGCTGCGCCTCAAGGCGGAGCTCAAGTCCGCCGAACTCGAGGCGCGCGGCCTGCCGAAGCGCCAGGGTCCGACGATCATCGACACCACGGCATCCGTCGCTCCGAACGATCTGCTGACCCGCCTCTTCGCGGAGCACGACCAGATCACCGCGCGCTGGCTCGACTACGAACTCGACGTCGCCAAGCTCATCGCGTTCCCCGCCATGAGCGATGGCCGCCAGCCGCTCGTCGCCGCGTTCCTTCGGGCGAAGAAGACGGCGGATGCTCTGCGTCCCGCCTCTGCCGACGCGAACGTCACCGAGAAGCAGGTCTCCGAGTACCTCGACGCCGTCGGCGCCTACGCCGTCGCCTTCGAGATCGCCGAGAAGGACGCCCGTCGCCTGCGCGACTCGACCTTCACCGAGCCAGAGCGCAAGCGCCTCGACCGCGCGCAGCAGCTCCTCAAGGTCGCCGTCGACGAGTCCGCGACTCAGGCCGAGCGCAACGTCGCCTACAAGCGCGTGCGCGACGAGCTCGACGGGCTCATCCTGCTCAGCGACGAGGCCGTCGAGGTGCTCGAGAAGCAGGTCGCCAGGGAGATCTCAGCCCCGGAGCAGGTACACCGACCCGAAACCCTCTAGGGCACATCCGCGCCCCGAAGGCAGCCCGGGAACGGTGTCGATCAGCGCATCCCGGCCGCCCCGACCTCGAGGCGATCGGGGGAAGAACCAGAGACCGCCGACCTCGACAACGCCCACACGACCAGTGCGCCGATCGCGAAGCACGCTCCGAGGACGGCCGAGCCGGTCCAGCCCGCCTCGTCGTAGACAGCGGCCGTGGCGGCAGCGCCGAGCGCGGAGCCGAGGGAGTAGAACACCATGTACGCACCGACGGCGGTGCTCGTCCGGTCAGGATAGGCGGACGCGAGGATGTGCTGGTTGCTGACGTGAACGGCCTGGACGGCGAAGTCCAGCAGGATCACCCCGACGATCAGCAGGCCCCACGACCACTCGAGCTGTCCGATCGCGATCCAGGAGGCCAGCAGAGCGGTCAGGGCCACGCCCGTGACACGGTCTGCGCGACCGGCGTCGGCCCAGCGCCCGGCGCGGCCGGCGCCGAGAGCACCCGCAAGACCGACCACGCCGAACAGCCCGATCTGCGTCGGGCTGAGGTGCCATGGCGCACCGGCGAGGGGCAGGACCAGACCGCTCCACAGAGTGCCGAAGGACGCGAACAGGAAGAACGCGATCAGCCCGCGGCCGACAAAGACCCGCTGCGCGAACATTCCGGCCGACGATCGAAGCAGCGCTCGATATCGAACGCCCCCTGAGCGCTCGTCTGCAGGAAGCATGACCAGCACGGCGATCGCCAGAAGCGCAGCAAGGACCGCGAGAAGGACGTAGACGCTCCGCCAGCTCCACAGATCCGCGAGGAAACCCGCGACGATCCGTCCGCCGAGGATGCCGATGACCACGCCTGAGGTCACCACCCCGAGATTTCGGCCGCGATCCTGCGGCCCGGACAGTGCGAGCGTGTACGCCACGGATGTCTGGACCACGACAGCGAACAATCCCGCCGACGCCAGACCCGCGAAGGCGACCCAAGACGTCGGAGCGGCGGCGACGATGGCCATCCCCACGGCGAGCAGCGCGAGGTGCAGCATGATCAGCCGTCGGCGATCGAAGACGTCTCCCAGCGGCACGAGCAGGACGAGGCCCAGCAGATAGCCGACCTGTCCCACAGCCACGATCCATCCGACTGCGTCGAGCGGAACACCCAGATCGCGTCCCATCTCGACGAGAAGGGGTTGCCCCGCGTACACGCTCGCCACCGCGACGGCGCACACCACGGCGAGCGTCGCTCTCGTCATCCTCTTGATATCGACCACGTCCTCAGTTAGTTGCAATTTGCTACCAAAAGCAACATAGGGCAAGCTGGTTTCAATCTGCAACTCACTGGAGGTGGCCGATGGATATCCCGACGATGACATGGACAGACCCGAGCTGTCCCGTCGCCCGGTCAGTCGACCTGGTCGGCGACCGATGGAGCCTGCTCGTCATCCGGGACGCGATGGACGGCGCGCGATCCTTCACCGCCTTCCAGCAGCGCACCGGCATCGCCCGCAACATCCTCAGCGACCGGCTCCGCAGACTCACCGCACACGGACTGCTCACCCAGATCGATGCACCATCGGGCAAACGCCGGCTGTACGAACTCACCGATGCCGGCAGAGACCTGTTCCCGGTGGTCGTCGCGCTGCGGCAGTGGGGAGAACGCCACGCGTTCGCGGCCGGAGAGGCGCATTCCGTGCTGACGGATGATCGCGGCGCCCTGCTCCCCGAGCTCGTCGTCACGGCCGCCGACGGCACGCCGCTGACGAGCACGAACACCCGCGTCGAGCATGTCGAGTGACGGATGCGACGCCTGACGCTTGGGCGCGCGAGCCGGAGTCAGTACTCCCGGAACGCCGACGCCTGAGCTCGCTGCGTGGCCGCCGCCTGCGGGTTCAACCCCTCGCACCAGCTCGGATACAGACGGAACCCGCGCTTGCCCGCGCTTCCTGCTGAGGTGACGCCCAGTTCCGCCAGGTACTCGGCCGGGAACCGGAACACCCCGCGCCGACCGCCCTGCTCCACGAACACCAGCAGCCCCGCCGCCGGATCGTCGGATCCGTACGGCACGGTCTTCGCCTTCTCATCTCTTCGCCAGAAGGCCACGAACGCACCGGGCTTGGTGGGCGTGGTCCGCGCCGTGCGGATGTGCCACGACTCGCCGTCGATCTCGACCATGCCCGATTCATAGTCGCTGTTCTGCGGCTCCGGAGAGATCGGTGAGGATATCCCGCTCCGATCGGCGTACGTCTCGAATGCGCTGAATCTCATCCGAGCCACGCTACAACGGCACACCCCGACGAGTCCGGCGCGCCACCCACCACCCGGCGTCGTGGCATTCTCCCGGGTTGGCAGGAGTAAGCTGACCCCTCGGGTCGTCCGACCCCCAGAGTGCACGAAAGGCGGTGATGGCGATGTCCGGTGATAGTCACGACGCCGCCCCCGCTGCGTCGCGCACGGCCGTCTTCACGCGTTGAGCATCCGCTCCGCGTCTCACAGGCCTGATCCTCCGCAGCCGTCGGCGGCGTCATCCGCCCCTTGACGAATTTGCGCGCACCGGCGATCCCGGCGTGCGCCTGCATGAACGGATCCGCATCATGGCGCTCATCGACAACGGCGTGTACGTCCACGGACGTCGCGTGGAGACCCCGAAGAACCTGGACGAGACCTACCGCATCCTCGACGCGGTCGACGGCATCGCGTGGATCGGCCTGTACCGGCCGAGCCCGCAGGAAGTGCACTCGGTCGCCCGCGAGTTCGACCTGCATCCGCTCGCGGTGGAGGACGCGCTCTCCGGGCATCAGCGCTCCAAGGTGGAACGCTACGGCGACACGCTCTTCGCCGTGCTGCGCCCCGCCCGCTACCGCGACGAGCAGGAGTCGATCGAGTTCGGCGAGCTGCACCTGTTCATCGGCCCGGACTTCGTCGTCACGATCCGGCATGCCGAGTCGCCGAATCTGGTCGCGGTGCGGCAGCGCATGGAGGCCAACCCCGAGCTGCTCGCGATGGGACCCGAGGCCGTGCTCTACGCGATCCTCGACGAGGTCGTCGACGGCTACGAGCCGATCGTCGCCGGCCTCCTGAACGACATCGACGAGATCGAGGACGAGCTGTTCGGCGACAGCGACGACGACGCCCTGTCGCGCCGCATCTACCAGCTCTCCCGCGAGGTCATCAACTTCCAGCGGGCGGTGCATCCTCTCGCCGGGATGCTGGAATGGCTGCGTCGCGGGTCGGACAAGTACCGCATCGACGAGGAGCTGCAGAGGTCGCTGCGCGACGTGCTCGACCACGTCATCCGCGTCAACGAGCGGGTGGACTCGTTCCGTGCGATCCTCGAAAACGCGCTCACGGTGCACTCCGCCCTGGTGTCGCGCAGGCAGTCCGACGCGAGCCTGGCGCAGAACGACGAGATCAAGAAGATCTCGTCCTGGGCGGCGATCATCTTCGCCCCGACCCTCGTCGGCACCGTGTACGGCATGAACTTCGACGCCATGCCCGAACTGCACTGGGCCTACGGCTACCCGCTCGCGATCGGCGCGATGGCGGCCTTCGCCGTCGCGCTGTACGGGGTGTTCAAGTACAAGAAGTGGCTCTGAGCGGCCGGGGAGCGCATCGAGATCCCGTGCTCTCGCCGAGCGCACGGGATCTCGACGTGAGGAACCTGTGCACTCGGCGGGATGCCGTGCACTCGCGCAGCGGCGGGGCTGGCGCTGGGAGCGTCGGCGGGTCAGGTCAGGGGGACGTGAGCAGGAGGGACGCGAAGGATGCTGCGGCGGCGGTGAGCGCGGCCGCGGCGAGCACGATGCCCTGAGCACCCGCCGTGGAATAGGCGGAAGCGGCGAATGCCGGTCCTGCCATCGCCCCGAGGTTGAGCGCGACGGTCGCGTAGGCCCCGCCGAGCACGGGCGCCCCGGTCGCCTCTCTCACGATTCTCGAGATCAATGCCGAGCCGACGGCGAAAGACAGCATCCCTCCGAGGAACGCCCCCGCGAACACGACGGGAGCCGATGCCGAACCGAAGGCCAGAAGCACCCAGAGTGCCGTCGCGGCGAAGCCGCCCACGGTGATCCACGCGCGTTCGCGACCTGCTGCCCCCCGAGCCGTCGCGCTCACCCCGAGGAAAGCCCCGATGCCGAACGCCGCGAGGAGCGCGGGAACCCACGCATCGTCCACGCCCGCGTCTGCGCCGATGACGCCCAGGAACGTGAACACGCCGAAGGTCGCCGCGTTGACGAGCACCGCGAGGATGACGGGCACGAGCACCCGCCGGTGACGCAGCGCGTTCAGCTCGGCGCGCACTCGGACGCGTGGTGCCGTCGCGACGCGCCCCAGCGTCCGGTCGAGAAGGAGGCCGAGGATCGCGGGAACGCACAACACCACGACGCCCCAGAACGTCGAGCGCCAGCCGAGGATGCCGGCGAGCAGCGCGCCGGCCGGCACGCCGACGATCGTGGCGAGAGTCGTGCCTGCGAGCAGCGTCGCGACCGCGCGTGTCGTCTGCCCCGGCGACACGATGCCCCGCACGGTCGACAGCGCGATCGCAAGGAACCCGGCGTTCGCCAGCGCCGCGATCACGCGCGTGGTCAACAGCACCCAGAACGACGTGGAGACGGCGCCGACGGCATGCGCGAGGATGAACGTCAGCAGGAGCAGGACGAGCGTACGGCGCGGTCGCCATCGGGCGCCGAACACGGCGACCACGGGCGCGCCGACCACCATGCCGACGGCGAACGCCGAGGTCAGCAGCCCCGCCTGAGCGGGTTCGACGCCGAGATCGGAGGAGAGAGGGAGAAGGAGTCCGGCGAGCATGAACTCGCTGGTGCCCTGGGCGAAGATCGCCAGAGCGAGGACAGGGATGAGGAAAGGCATGAGGCATCCAGACGGATTGGCGCCGTCGACACCGCGCTATGGGCGGACGGCGAGAGTGAGGGGTCGACAGAGGATGCGGGGAGCGCATCGGCTGCGCTCACCCGCGATCTACGGTCTGTCGGACTCGGGGCTCACGATCTCCACAGTAGTGCGCCGGCAGCCCGAGCGGGCGTGGGCGCTAGGCTCTTTGCCGTGCCGAACGCCGAACCTCTCGCATCCGACGCCACCCCTTCCGCAGCATCCGATCTCCGGCGTCTCGCCGAGGCTCTCGGTGGCGCCGCACCCCTCACCTGGGTGCTCACGGGAGACTCGATCACGCACGGCCTCGTGCACACCCAGGGCGAGCGCAGCTACCCCGAACACCTGCACGAGCTGGTGCGCGGCGAGCTCGGCCGCACGCGCGACGTCGTGATCAACTCGGCGATCAGCGGGCACCGCCTCACCGACATCCTCGGCGACTTCGACCGCCGGGTCTCGTCGTGGCGCCCTGATGTCGTGACGCTCATGATCGGCACGAACGACCTCGCGACCGGACCCGGTCGTGCGACGGTCGAACCGGGCGACTTCGCCGCGTCGCTGAGCCGGTTCGTCGCCCGCGTCCGCAGCCTGGGCTCGATCGCCGTGCTGCAGACGCCGCCGTCGATCGACGTGCCCAACGCGCCCGGCCGCGAGCGCATCGTCGAGTTCGTCGATGCGGTGCGCGCGGTCGCCGCCGCAGACGACGTGCTTCTGGTCGATCAGCACGCACGCTTCACGGAGCTCGGCAACGGCGGCGTTCCGTGGGGCCTCATGGGCGACCCCTTCCACCCGAACGCCGCCGGGCACGCGTCGCTCGCGCTCGAGCTGGCGACGACGCTCGGCATCCGGCCCGCGCCCTCGCGCTCATTGCCGATGCTCGAAGCCCGCGTCGCCGCGGCACGCCTCAACCCCTGAGACGGGTCGGGGTTCAGTCGTTGGCGGTGCGTTCGGCTTCTTTGGCGGCGACGATCTTGCGCAGGCCGGAGCTGGAGAAGCGGTGGTCGCGGCTGTTGAAGTACAGCTCGATGCCTGCTTCTTCGCAGTAGGTGCGGCCGGTGAAGTCGCGGTCTTCGTACTCGTCGCCGACGATGCGCACGTCGAGCTTGAAGGAGCGGAGGATGTCTTCCAGGTCCTGCTCGGTGGAGTAGGGGACGATCTCGTCGACGTACTCGCAGCCGCGCAGCTGGATGTACCGCTCCACGACGGTCTGGGTCGGAGCGTTCTTCTCGGGACGGTCGAGCGTGGGGTCCATCTGCAGACCGCAGATGAGGTAGTCGCACTGGCGTTTGGCCTCGGCGAGCATCATGATGTGCCCGGCGTGCAACAGGTCGAAGGTCGAGAAGGTGATCCCGACCCGCGGACCCGGGTTGTAGTCCTGGTGCTTCTTCACGGACTGCCCTTCCACGTGATCCCCATTCTGATCTCGGATTCGATGTCCCGAGAACTCTACCCAAGACGCTGCGGCCCGAACTCCTCGAGAGCTGGGAACGACGTGACGCGCGCGCCCGCCCGCGAGGAGTGCTCCACCCCGTCTCAGAGCGACCCGAGGATGTCTTTCATCTCCGCGATCTCGTCGCCCTGCGAGGACGCGATGCTCTCGGCGAGGGCGACGGCATCGGGGTTCTCACCGTCGGCGATCTGCGTCTCGGCCATCGCCATCGCGCCCTCGTGGTGCACGATCATCTGCTCGAGGAACAGCTTCGAGGCCTCGGCGCCGGATGCCGCTTCGAGAGCGGCCATGTCGTCTTCGGTCATCATGCCGTCACCGTGACCCATCCCGCCGGAAGGAGCATCCACACCCCAGTCGTCGAGCCAGTCCTGCATCTTCTCGATCTCGGGCGCCTGCGCGGCCTTGATGCGCTCGGCGAGATCGACGACCCGCGGATCGATGCCCTCCTTGCCGAGCACCAGATCGGACATCTCGACGGCCTGCTGATGGTGGACGATCATCATCGCCGCGAACATCGCGTCGGCGTCGTTCGGCCCGGATGCCGGCGCGTCGGATGCCGTCGAGGAGGACGAGCCGTGGTCCATGCCCGGCATCGAGGAGTGGTCGCTCGGCGCGGCCGCGGAGCACCCGGCGAGCGCGACGGTTCCGGCGAGGAGGAGCGCGGCTGCAGCCGCGGTAGGGATCTTCATCGTTTCTTCCTTCAGTCGTGGGTGAGCGTGACGGCCGACCTGTCTGCGCAGGGACAGGATACCCCATGGGGGTATCCTGTCCCTGCGCACCCCGAGATCCGATCCCTACTGCCGCGATCCGATCTCGTCCACCGGCCTCGTGCGCATCGCCGCATGGGTGGCTACCGCCAGGGCCACCAGGGCGAGCGCGCCCATCGCGCCGACGAGGATGGCGCCAGGCACGAGCGGCAGCATCGGAACCGGCTGACCGGTGATGCCCATGCTCATGCCCACCAGAGGCGGCACGGAGATCGCGACCCCGAAGACCGTCGCGATCACCACGAGCATCGACGCCTCCGTCCTCATCATTGCGCGGACCTGCCGCCGTGAGGCGCCGATCAGCTGAAGCAGCGCGAACTCCCGGGAGCGCTGGGCAGTGGCCATCATCAGCGTGTTCACGACGGCGATCGCGATGTAGCCGAGGATGACGATCAGCGCCACCGCGTTCACCCAGCCCTGCTGCGATCGGCCGTCGGCTCCGGCAGCCGCCACGCCGCCGGCGCCGCTCACGACGAACCCGTCCGCCTCGAGCGCCGCCCGCAGACTCTCTGCATCGCCATCCGCGTCGATCAGCGCGAGGCCGCTCATACCGGTCGTCGTGTGCGCGCGCACGACGTCTCCCGACATCGTCACGTCTCCGAATCCGAGGCCGCGCTCGTAGATCGCGACGACTTCCGCCTCGAGGGGCGCTCCGTCTCCGAAGCGGCCGACGAGGGTGTCGCCGACGTCGAGGCCGAGCACCTGCCTGGCATCGGTGCTGAGCGCCACCCGGTCGGGGCCTCTCAGGTCGAGGGCGCCCTCGCGCACCCGCAGATCGATCGTGCTCGAGGCGACGGCGGAGTCGATGCCCTGCAGCACGAAGTCGGTACGGGTGATCTCCTCCTTGCCCAGCTCGTGGTGATCGAGCACTGCCTGGCTTACCGTGACCGGGTTCACCGCGGCGACGCCGGGAAGAGAGGCGATGCGCGCCACGCCCGCTGCTGACAGCCCCGCCGGCGCGGTCACCCGCAGGTCGGCGATCACCCCGGCACTCGTCTGCGCCGCAGCCTCGTTCGCGACCATCGCCGGAGCACCGAGCTGCACCAGCCCGAGAGCGATGCCGAGCGCGATGGGGGTGATGGCTGCGGCGAGCCTGCGGGCGTCGGCCGTTCCGTTCGCCGATGCGAGGAAACCCGGCGCGGAGAGCCGGCCGAGCAGCGCGCCGGCGAGGCGTACGACACGGTTCACGAGCAGCGGTCCGAGCAGGGCGAGGGCGATGATCAGGATGATCGAGGCTCCGGCGGCGGCGCCCGCGGCGCTCTGACCACGGATCACAAGGGGAATGCACGAGAGGATCACGCCGGCCGCGGCGAGGACGACACCCGTGATCATTCTCGCTCGACCGATTCCGACGGGTCCGGTGGCCGACTCGCGCAGCGCCTCGACGGGATCGATGCGAGCCGATCGGCTGGCCGCGATCCGCGCCGCTCCCCACGCGCTGGCGAGCACGAGCAGCACAGCGGCCACGGCCGGAAGCGCGCTGACGGCGAGGGCGAAATCGCCGGGGATGACACCGGCCTGCACGAAAGCGCTCTGCAGCACGGAGGCGAAGAAGTATCCGGGGACGACTCCGATCACCGCGGCGACGGTCGAGACCGTCAGGACTTCGCGGGACACCCGGCGATGCACCTGCGCAGAGGTCGCTCCGACCGCACGCAGGAGCGCGAAGTCACGTCGGCGGGACTGCACCGAGAGGGAGAGCGTGCCCGCGACGATGAACATCGCGACGAGCAGGCAGGTGCCGGCGAACGCCGAGCCGATCGTGACGAGTGACGCGCGCGCGGCTCCGGACTCGAGAAACTCGACGTCGCCCCGTGAGGAGCCGGTGACCGCGTGGAGCGCGGGGAACCGCTCGGAGATCACGCCGGCGACCGCCTCCGGTGACGCTCCCTCCGCGACGAACACGCCGAGCGCCTGGGCGGCGCCCTCGCCCGGGTCGAGCTGGGCGATCCGCGGCGCGCTGAGGAAGACGTGCGGCACCCGTTCCGTCGTGACCGCCGCCTCCGCGATCCCGACGACGCGATACTCTCCCTCCACGCCGCCGTATGACAGCCTCAGCGTGTCGCCGACGCTGGTCGAGGACGAGCCGGTCACGACGACCTCCAGCCGGCCGCTCGGCTCGGCGCCCTCGGTGATCCGGAATCCGCTCAGCGCGGATGCCGACCACGGGTGCGCCTCGACCCTGCCGTGGTCGCCCGTCAGCACGACCGTGACGTCGGCGACGACCGATTCGACGCCGGGGAGCGCAGCGATCGCCTCTTGGGCATCGGCCGGGAGCTTTGCCCGCTCGGTGAGCGGCACGGGGAGATCCTCCGGCACGTCGACGGACTGCGCGCCGCCGACGACGACCTCGGCGCTCGTATAGCGCTCCGGAGCGAGGCCTCCCCGCATCCCGGACTCGACCAGGATCCCGAGGCCGGTGATGAGCGCCGCCGCGACGAGCGTCGATACGGCGACGCCGACGAAGCCGGCGCGGTGATGCCGCAGATCGGCACGGACCAGCTGGCCGAAGCCGACGCCTGCGGCCGCCATCACCACTCCCCCAGAGCGCTCATGCGATCGGTGATCTGCGCGGGCGTGGCGCCGTCGAGATGCCCGGCGAAGGCGCCGTCGGCCAGGAAGATCACACGATCGGCGTGGGAGGCGACCACGGGGTCGTGGGTGACGACCACCACTGTCTGATCCAGCTCACGAGCGGAGTGCGCCAGCAGCTCGAGCACCTGCTTGCCGGAACGCGAGTCGAGCGCGCCCGTCGGCTCGTCGCCGAAGACGACGTAGGGACGCGTGACGAGAGCCCGCGCGATGGCGACTCGCTGCTGCTGTCCGCCCGAGAGTTCGGAGGGCCGCCGGCGTCGGCGGTCGGCGAGCCCTACGGCGTCGAGGAGGAAGTCCAACCAGCGCTGCTCGACGGCACGACCCGAGAGGAGCAGCGGCAGCGTGATGTTCTGCTCCACGGTGAGCGCCGGGAGGAGATTGTAGGCCTGGAAGACGAAGCCGACGTGATCGCGTCGAAACGCCGTGAGCGCCCTGCGACGCATGGAGGAGATCTCGGTGCCGCCGAGGCGGACCGTGCCGGTCGTGGGGGTGTCGAGCCCGGCCGCGCAGTGCAGCAGGGTGCTCTTGCCAGACCCTGACGGTCCCATGATCGCCGTGAACGTGCCGCGTCCGATGGCGAGATCGACGCCAGCCAGAGCCGTGACCCCGCTGGGACCTGAGCCGTACTTCTTGACGACGGATTCGAGACGCAGCGCCTCGGTGGGGTGGGACGTGGCCGGGGCGCGGCCCGGGAGCAGAGAGGTCATGCTTCGACGCTAGAGACGACGAAACGACGCCCCCATCCTGCGGGCCACCCGATCGATGGTGGTGCTGGCTATACCGTGCGCGGGAACAGCCTGCGGCAGACTGGCAGGATGCGATCACGGATGCTGAGCTGGCTGCGCGACTGGCGATTCGTCGCCGTCGAGGCCGCGGCATCCGTCGTCTCGGTCGTCCTGTTCTGCGTCGGGCTGACGCTCCTGCCGCTGATGCTGATCACGGGTGGCGTCCTGCTGATGCCGGAGGCGGTGAAGGCGCTGCGGTCGTGGAGCGACAGCGCCAGGCTGCGGATCGGCCGGCGACGGGGCGAGGTCATCACCGGCACGCCCGCCGCCCTGTCACCAGGATCGAGCATCGATGAGAGGCTCCGGTTCGCGTTCTCCCGCTCCGCGGGTCGCGACGCGCTCTGGCTCACGGTGCACGCGCTTCCCGTGCTGTTCGTCTCGCTCACCGTCGTGTCGATCCCGCTCGGCGTCGTCAGCTCTCTCGCCGTGCCGTTCTATTGGTATCTCGTCCCCGCGGACGATCCGCTCCGCGTTCCGTACCCGGTGACCTCGTGGGCGCTCGCGGCGACCATGCCGCTCATCGCCGCGGCCTATGCGCTCGTCTCATGGTGGCTGATCCCGGCCACGGCACGGCTGCTGTCCGGACTGTCGGCACGGCTCCTGACGGCCCCCGAGGTGTCGCGCCTGGCCGCACGGGTGGACGCGCTGACTCTGAGCCGGGCCGCCGCCCTCGACGCGCACGGGGCCGAACTGCGACGGATCGAGCGCGACCTTCACGACGGCGCGCAGAACCGCCTGGTGAACGTGGTCATGATGCTCGGGATCGCCGAGCGGGCGCTCGAGACCGGCGCCGGAGACGTGTCCGCGCCCCTTCAGCGCGCGCAGGAGGCCGCAGCCGAGGCGCTCGCCGGCCTCCGCCGTACGGTGCATGACATCTATCCGCCCATCCTCGACGAGCTCGGCCTCGAGGGGGCGCTGGCCTCGCTCGCCGGGCGCAGCATCGTCCCGTGCACTCTGGAGGCGACGGACATCGGACGAGTCCCCGCCGCCGTCGAATCGGCGAGCTACTTCGTCGTCGCCGAGGCGTTGACGAACATCAGCAAGCACAGCCGGGCGACTCGCGCGGTCGTGCGGGTCACCCGCGAGGGAGACCGCCTGCGCATCGCCGTCGAGGACGACGGTGTGGGCGGAGCGATCGAGCGGCCGGGCGGCGGGTTCGCCGGCATCCGCCGCCGCTTGGAGGCGTTCGAAGGCGCCATGAGCCTGGACAGTCCGGTCGGGGGACCGACGTCTCTGAGAACGGAGCTTCCGTGCGGATCGTGATCGCCGAGGACGACACCCTGCTGCGGGAGGGCCTCGCGCTGCTCCTGCGCAGCGAAGGCTTCGAGGTGGTGGCGGCCGTCGACAACGGCGATGACTTCCTCGCCCGCCTCGACGAAGCGGATGCCGCCGTGGTCGATGTGCGGATGCCGCCGACATTCACGAGCGAGGGGCTCAAGGCCGCCGCCGAGGCGCGGGCACGTCGCCCCGGATTCCCGGTGCTGGTGCTCTCGGCGTACGTGGAAGACAGATACGCCGGGGAGCTCCTCGCGGCCGGTGCCGATGGCCTCGGCTACCTGCTGAAGGAGCGTGTGGGCAAGGTGTCGTCCTTCGTCGACGCGCTGCGCCGCGTGGCCGCGGGCGGAACGGTCATGGACCCCGAAGTCATATCCCAGTTGATGAGCAGGCGGCGCGCCGACGACCCGGTGCAGACGCTGACGCCTCGCGAACGCGAGGTCCTCGGGCTCATGGCCGAGGGGCTCGACAACCTCACTATCGCCGCACGGCTCTTCGTCTCCGAGACCGCAGTGAGCAAGCACATCGGCAACATCTTCGCCAAGCTCGGACTCGCCTCGAGCGACAGCGGGCACCGGCGGGTGCTCGCCGTGCTCGCCTACCTGCGCGACTGACGGGCATCCGAGCACCACAGCCGGGATTCTCCGCTTCACGCACGGCCATCTTCGGAGTGCGTGAAAATTCTTTGGTATTCGGTGTTGCTAAGTACCGGTACTCAGTGTTACTTTGTACCGGTACCCAGCAACACTGAGTACCGAGACCAAGGAAAGGAGGGCCTGATGGGCAAGCAGATGACCGAGATGCTCAAAGGCACCTTGGAGGGCCTCGTTCTGGCTCTCCTCGCCGAGCAGCCGGCATACGGATACGAGATCACCACGCGACTGCGCGACCACGGGTTCGCCGACATCGCCGAGGGGACGATCTACGCGCTTCTCGTGCGGATCGAGCAGAAGAGCCTCGTCGACGTCGAGAAGGTTCCGAGCGAGAAGGGGCCGCCACGCAAGGTGTACTCCCTCAACGCACAGGGCCGCGAGGAACTCGAGGATTTCTGGAAGACCTGGAACTTCCTCGCGCAGCACATCGAACAGCTGAACACCACCACCACGAGCAACAAGGAGAACTGACATGGCCGCGAAGTGGATCGAAGCGATCACCGGATCGCTCGAAGAGAAGAAGCAGTACAAGCAGGCTCAGGCCCGCATCAACGCCCTGCCCGAGCCGTACCGCGAGATGGCGAAGGCCCAGCAGCGCTACAACATGTACTACGGCGGCGTGACCGACGGAGACACCATCGTGAAGATGTTCCTCGACATCGCCGACCTGTGGGAGCGCGCCGCGATCGACGGCACGCCGGTCAGCGCGATCGTCGGCGATGACCCGGTCGAGTTCGCCGAGAACTACGCCGCGGCGTACGGCGGGCGGCAGTGGATCGACAAGGAGCGCGCGCGCCTCATCAAGGCGTTCGACGACGCGAAGAAGAAGGAGGAGTCATGACGAACGCAGCCATCTCGGTGCGCGGCATCGAGAAGTCGTACAAGGACCTGCACGTGCTGCGCGGTGTCGACTTCGAGGTGCAGAAGGGGTCGATCTTCGCCCTCCTCGGCTCGAACGGCGCCGGCAAGACCACCATGGTCCGCATCCTCTCCACACTGTTGAAGGCGGATGCCGGCACGGCCACCGTGCAGGGCCACGACGTGGCCTCCGATCCGCTCAAGGTGCGTCAGTCCATCAGCCTCACCGGGCAGTTCGCCGCGGTCGACGAGGTGCTCACCGGACGTGAGAACCTCGTGCTGGTGGCCAAACTCCGCCACCTCCCCGAGGCGGGGAAGATCGCCGACGAGCTGCTGGCGAAGTTCCGGCTGACGGATGCCGGCGGCCGCAAGGCCGGCACCTACTCCGGCGGCATGCGCCGTCGGCTCGACATCGCGATGAGCCTGGTCGGCCACCCCGAGGTCATCTACCTCGACGAGCCGACCACAGGTCTCGACCCCGAGGCGCGCATCGAGGTGTGGGGCGTCGTCAAGGAGCTCGCGAACACCGGAACCACCGTGCTGCTCACCACGCAGTACCTCGACGAGGCGGAGCAGCTGGCCGACCGCATCGCGATCCTGCATGAGGGCCGCATCATCGCGAACGGCACGCTCGCCGACCTCAAGCAGCTGCTCCCGGCTGCGAAGGTCGAGTACGTGGAGAAGCAGCCCACCCTCGAGGAGATCTTCCTCACCCTCGTCGGCACCTCTGCCGGCCCTTCGACAGGCTCAGGGACCCAGAATCAGAGAGGAAACGCAGCATGAGCACGCACTTCGTCGCCGACACGGCGACTCTCACCGGCCGCTCCATGCGGCACATCTTCCGCAGCGCAGACACCATCATCACCACCGCGGTCACCCCGATCGCGCTGATGCTGCTTTTCGTCTACGTGTTCGGAGGGGCGCTCCAGCAGAGCACCGGCACCGAGAACTACGTGAACTATCTGCTTCCCGGCATCCTGCTGATCGCGATCGCGTCAGGCATCGCCTACACGGCGTTCCGGCTGTTCACGGACATGCAGTCGGGCATCTTCGAGCGGTTCCACTCCATGCCGATCGCCCGATCGAGCGTGCTGTGGGCGCACGTGATCACGTCTCTCGTCGCGAACATCATCACCCTGGCGATCATCTTCGCGGTCGGATTCCTGATGGGCTTCCGCACCGGGGCGAGCGTCACCGCCTGGCTCGGCGTGATCGGCATCCTGCTGCTGTTCACCCTCGCCCTCACCTGGCTGGCGATCATCGCCGGACTCGGCGCGAAGACCGTCGACGGCGCGAGCGCGTTCTCGTACCCGCTCATCTTCCTGCCGTTCATCAGCTCGGCCTTCGTGCCGACCGACACCATGCCGGGCCCGGTGCGGTGGTTCGCCGAGAACCAGCCGGTGACCTCGATCGTCAACACGATCCAGGCGCTGTTCGCCGAGAAGCCGGTCGGGAACGACATCTGGGTGGCACTCGCCTGGTGCGTCGGCATCCTCGTCGTCGCCTACGTGCTGGCGATGGTCTCGTACCGCAAGAAGATCAGTTGATCTCGCCAAGCGAGACGGAACGCTCCGTCCGGGGTTCATCCCCGGCCGGGGCGTTTCGCCGCGCTCGGCGGCGGCGAACGTTCCTCCTCGACATCGCTCGCTCACGCTCCGAAGGAGATCTCACGCTGAGAAGGATCGAATCGCGGCATCCGCCCCTTCAATGCGTGTGATCTCCTCCGCAACCGGAGAGGGCTCGGTCTCCGCAACCGGAGAGGGCTCGGTCACCGCAACCCGAACGGGCCCAGAATCACACGGCGCCTCGTCCGCACCCTCGGCCTTGCGCTCGGCGCGGGCGGCGAAGCGGTAGCGGTACGACACGGCTCGCACCCACCGGGGCTTCTCGCCCGCGAACGGATCGGTCCGCAAGAGGGCGAGGGTGGGGGCATCCGCCTCGAGCAACCGCAGCAGGAACCCGGTGAACCAGTCGTCGAGCGAACGCCCGAGCGGCAGGAACCACATCAGCCAGTCCAGACGCAGGTGATACGGCGCGAACTGCCGCGGCACCCGTCGCACGTCACCGGGCTTGCCCTTGAACTCGTACTCGCGCCATTCCGCGCCGTCTTCGTCGGGCGATCCCTCGACGACGATCTCGACGCGCTCCTTCGTCACCGTGCCGAACGCTCCGTACGCGTTCGCGAGCTGCCAGCGGTTGAAGCTCGCGTTCATGAGCTGACGACGCGCGAAGAGGTTGCGCACGGCGGGCCAGCTGACAGCGAGATACAGGATGCCGACGGCGCAGGTGATGGCGAACCAGTACAGCTGGATGCCGTCGATGACCCAGGGCGTCTCGTCTCCCTGGGCTCGCTCAACGGTCGAGGGAAGGCCGATCGCAGAGAACCCGATCACGATCGTGGCCCAGTTCAGCCAGGCGAAGTTGCCGGTGAGCACGAGCCAGAACTGCGTGGCGATGACGATCACACCCGCCACGGCGCCGACGATCTGCGGCACGGGCCCGGGAACCCATCCTTCGACAGGCTCAGGAACCCAGCTCAAAAGGGGCGCGAACAGGAAGAACGGCACCACCAACTGCGCGAAGTGGTTGCCGACGACCTCGACTCGGTGGAACCACCGCGGCAGCAGATGCGCCTGGCGGCTCAGCGGACCGGGCATCGGCTGCGTCTCGTGGTGGTACATGAGCGCGGTGAGATCCCGCCATTCGCGGCCGCCGCGGATCTTGATCATTCCCGCGCCGAACTCGAGCCGGAACAGCAGCCACCAGAACAGCACGATCACCACGGTCGGCGGCGGCTGGTCGTTCGAGCCGAGGAAGGCGGCGAGGAACCCCGCTTCGAGCAGCAGCATCTCCCACCCGAACGAGTAGAACGTCTGCCCGATGCTGACGATCGACATGTAGCCGAGCCAGAGCGCGAGGAAGCACACCATCGGCACCCAGGGCGGACCGAGTTGCGGGATGCCGGCGACGAGGAACAGCGAGACGACCATGCCGAACCAGCACAGGATGACGAGGCGTCGATCTGTATAGCGGATGCGCCGGAACAGCGTCGGGTTCAGCATCCGCTTCCTGGCGTCGCTCGCCGCGACCCATTCGAGCAGCGCCGTCGCGGGAAGCAGACCGCGTTCGCCGAGCAGCGGCCGGAACTGGTTGAGCGTCGAAAGGAAAGCGACGAGATACAGCGCCGCGATGCCCCGCTGGAGGACTTCGCGGGCGAACCCGAAATCGACCGCTGCGAACCCGTCCACGCCGCCAGGCTACGCCTGGGGACGTGGACGGGTCAGGGGGTTGCGCGTGGTGCGTGACCCCTTAGCCGTTCACGGTCCAGTCGAACTGGTCGCCGTACTCCTCGAGCCAGGCGTCGACGGCATCCGCCTCTTCGCCCTCGCCGTACTGGTTGACGACGAGGTCTTCGAGCGCTCCGTACTGCTCGTCGTCGAGCGTGATCTTCTCGATCAGCTCGGCCGCCTCGGGGAACTCATCGGAGAACCCCTTCGTGCCGAGGAAGTGCAGGCCTTCGGCCTCACCCATCGCGCCCTTCGGGTCTTCGAGATCCTTCACGGGGAAGGCGTCGTTGGCCCAGAATGGACGCCACAGCGTGACGACGATGTCCTCCTGCTTCTCGGTGGCCGCCTTCAGCTCGGTGAGCATGGCCGCGGTCGACGAGGTGAGCAGCGAGTACTCGCCGTCGAGCCCGTATGCCGACAGCATCTTGCCCGCCTGACCTGTGAGGCCCGCGCCCGGCTCGATGCCGACGATCTTTCCGCCGAAGTCGCCCCCGCGCCCTGCGAGATCCTCGATCGAGTCGATGTCGGAGTACTCAGGCACCGCGATCGTCAGCTTCGCGTGGTCGTAGTACGCGCCGAGATCCTCGATGTCGTCGGAGTACTTCTTCATGTACTCGGCGTGGGTGAGCTCGGGCCAGGCCGACGGGTAGAGGTCGACATCGCCCTGAGCGAGTCCCGCATAGAGCGGCCCCGCCTCGGTGAGCGTCTTCATCTCCACGTCGTAGCCGAGCTTCTCGAGCTGATCCTGCAGCAGGAACGCCGTGCTGAGGCCGTCGGTCCAGCTGGGCAGATAGCCGAGCGTGATGGTTCCCTTGTCGCCGCCGCCTGCGCTCGAACCGTCGCCGGTGAGACTGCTGGTGCCGCCGGCGCCGTCGGTCGCGCAGCCTGCGAGGGCGAGCGTCGCCGCGAGCCCGAGAGCCGCTGCGCTGAAGATCCTGTTCTTAGGCATTCTGAAGCTCCTTCTCGTCGGTGCGGACCGCACTGGCGTCGGCCACCGCCGCAGATGCCGCGGCAGCACGCTGCCCGGAGCGTCGCTGTGCGAGCGTCCAGAGCAGGGAGCCGGGGTGGCGGCCCAATGACCCGAGCGCCGCGGTGACGCGGTCGAGGAAGACGGCGATGAGCACGACGCCCAGACCGGCCTCGACGCCCTTGGCGATGTTCACGGTCGAGATGGCCTCGACGACCATCTTCCCGAGTCCGTCGGCGCCGGCCATTCCGGCGATCACGGCCATCGACAGCGCGAGCATGATGACCTGGTTGACGCCGGCGAGGATCGTCGGCATCGCGAGCGGCAGCTGGATGCCGCGCAGGATCTGCGAGGGCGTCGCGCCGAAGGCCTGCCCGGCCTCGACGGTCTCGGAGTCGACTCCGCGGATGCCGAGTTCGGTGAGGCGCACGCCCGGGGGCAGCGCGAAGATCACCGTGGCGACGAGACCGGGAACCACGCCGATGCTGAAGAACACGATCGCGGGGATCAGGTAGACGAACGCCGGCATGGTCTGCATGAAGTCGAGCACCGGTTTGAGCACCGCGCGCACAGTGGGATTGCGGGCCGACCAGATGCCGAGCGGGATCGCGATGAGCACCGCCACGAGCGCCGCGACCAGCACGAGCGCGAGCGTCTGCATCGCGGGCACCCACAGTCCCATCGCGACGATGAGACCGAAGGAGATCACGGTGCCGATCGCGAGCTGCCATGAGCGCACCAGCCAGGCGATCAGCGCCGCGACCACGATCACGACGTAGAAGTAGGGCAGGAGCAGGAGGAAGGTGAGGCCCTCGACGAGGAACGTCACCACGAACGAGACGACGTCGAGGAAGCCGTCGAGATTGGCTTTGATCCAGTCGACGGCGGACTCGACCCAGGTGCCGACGGGCAGGTGGAAGTTCATCGGGTGATCTCCTCGCTCGGCGTCGCATCTTCTCCGCGTTCGAGTCCGCGCTCGACGACCGGGAAGGTCGCCGGCTCTGCGGTCCAACCGTCATCGAGCACCGCGTCGATCTCGGCCTGCGGCATCGGCATGAGCGGCAGCGTGAGCTCGCCCGTCGCGCCGGGACCGGGGCCGAGGGCAGCGAGCAGGGTGACGCGCGGGATGACGCCGACCAGTCGGCCGTCGGCATCCGTCACCGCCAGCGGCACGGGCGATTCGACGGCCGGGATGAACAGGTTCATCAGCACCTCGTTCTCGTCGACCGCGAGCGGCACGGGCTTCAGGATCGACGCGAGCGTCGTCTCGCCCTTGCGGACCAGCTTCACGGCGTCGCGGTCGGTCACGATGCCGACGAGCTTGCGGTCGCGCCCGACGACGTAGGTCGCCGACATGTAGGCGTCGCGCATCTGGCGCAGCGCAGTGCGAGGTCCTGCCGTTTCGGCCACGACCGGACGGGGGCGCTCCATCACGTTCGACGCGGTGAGCACGCGGGCGCGGTCGACGTCCTGCACGAACTGCTCGACGTAGTCGTTGGCGGGGTCTGTGAGGATGTCCTCCGGCGTGCCGATCTGCACGATGCGACCGTCGCGCATCACCGCGATGCGGTCGCCGAGGAACATCGCCTCGTTGAGGTCGTGCGTGATGAAGACGATGGTCTTCTGCAGCTTCTCCTGCAGCTCGAGGAGCTGCTCCTGCATCTCGCGGCGGATCAGCGGGTCGAGGGCGCTGAACGCCTCGTCCATCAGCAGGATGTCGGTGTCAGCGGCGAGGGCACGGGCGATGCCGACGCGCTGTTGCATGCCGCCCGAGAGCTCGGAGGGCAGCTTGTCGCCTTGGCCCTCGAGCCCGACGAGGGAGAGTATCTCCTCGGCCTTCGCGAGGCGCTCGGCACGGGGCACGCCCTTGAGCTCGAGCGGGTAGGCGACGTTCGCGACCACGGTGCGGTGCGGCAGCAGGGCGAAGTGCTGGAACACCATCGAGATGCGGTCACGGCGGATCTCGCGCAGACGCGAGGCGGGGATGCCGGTGATCGGGTCGCCGGCGACGAGGACCGAGCCGTCGGTCGCCTCGTGCAGCCCGTTGAGCATGCGGATGATGGTGGACTTGCCCGAGCCGGACAGTCCCATGATGACGAAGATCTCACCGCGGTTCACGGTGAAGCCGGCGTCGATGACGGCGGCTGTTCCTGCGTCGGTGACGTCGGTGCGGCGCTCCCCGGCCTTCAGCCGGCGAACGGCCTGGTTCGGATTCTTCCCGAACACCTTGTAGAGATGGCGCGCTTCAAGTGCGATTTCGGACACGTTTCCCCCGCGGCGCGCCCTGTGGGGCGAGCCCGCTTCGGTTACGCCCGGGTGACGTTCACGGGGCCGTTTCGAGTGCTTCGCTGTGGCGGCGCTGGCAAGGGATTTCGGATCCCTCGCAGAGAACATCGACCGTACGCCCACGCCTCTTCGCAGCACAGCACATCGAAAGAAGGACGCGGCCGCGGACTGGTCTTGGGCCAGAAGACCCACAGACCAACATAACGAAATGGCCGATCAGGGGCAAATCCGGGATGCTGATCACTGTTCGGTTTCCGCGGCTGACCGGGGGAATGCGCGGGTCTCGCGAGTATGAAGAGTCAGCGCCTGACGCTGCGCGTCACCGTGAACTTCGGCGTGCGCTCGACCTGCTCGGTAGTGCCGATCAGACGCGTCAACTCGGCGCGGTAGCCGAGCGAGGAGTTGTAGACCGTCCAGAGCTCGCCGCCGGGGCGCAGCATCCGAGCCGCCGCCTCGAACAACCGGGTCGCCGCACCGGTGTGAACGCTCGTGCCGAGGTGGAATGGCGGGTTCAGCAGCACGACATCGATCGATCCCTCGGCGATCTCTGATCCGGCGTCGTCATGCGTCACGGTCACGCGGTCGTCGACCCCGTTCGCGAGAACGGTGGCTCGAGCGGATGCCGCGGCCGCCGCCGAGCGATCGGTCGCGATCACGTGAGCCCCGGGGTGAGCGATCGCGTACGAGACCGCGAGCGCACCCGTGCCGCAGCCCAGGTCGACGACGGTCTCCCCCACGGGCATCCGCCCGAGCGCGTCGAGCAGCACGCGAGTGCCGATGTCGAGCCGGGCTCCGGCGAAGGCGCCACCGTGCGCGACGAGGGTCAGACCTTCGTGCTGCGCCGTCACCGGGAACGGCGGCGATGCGGGGGCGGGCAGCGGAGATGACGCCACGATCAGCCGTGACTTCCGCTCGGCACGCTGCGCCTGCACCGACGCGAACGAACGCGCGAGCACCTCGTTCTGCGCGAGAGTCATGTGCTTGACCCTGCCCCCGGCGACGAGCACGGCATCCGGAGCGGCCCAGCGCGCCACGGCATCTGCGATCTCTTCGAGCTCTGCGAGCGACTTCGGCAGCTGCAGGAGCACGAGCCGAGCGCCGGCGAGCAATGCCGAGTCGAGCTCGTGCGACACGAAGCCGGTCAGACCGAGATCCTCGGCGTTCAGCGCCAGTGCTCTCCGACCGGTCGCAAGATCCTGATGGACCCGGATGCCGCTGAGCCCGGCATCCGTCAGCGCCAGCGTGATCGCGCCGTACTCGTCGCCGATGACGGTGATCTCCGCACCCGGGATGTCGGAGTCGAGCGCTCTCTCGACGAGCAGCAGATCGGTCGCGTCGTGAGCCTGCAGGTTCTCGGCCTCGACGTCGGGCCGCCGGCGAAGGCGGGCGTAGGGGAAGTCGGGCACCTCCCCAAGATACGTCAGCCGACCTCGCGGGCGATCTGCGCCGCCGTACGCTGCAGCAGCGGAATGCGCACGGCGAGCTCGTCGAGATCCTGCACAGCGCGGACTGCGGTGAGCGAAAGCGCGCCCACGACGCCCATCGGGCCGCGGATCGGCACGGCCACGCAGTTGACGAAGTCCTCGAATTCCGAGTCGTCCACTGCCCAGCCCCGAGCCGAGATCACGTCGAGTTCGGCGTCGAGCGCACCCCTCGACGTGAGGGTGTTGGCGGTGTGGGGTGTCCATGCGGTGCCGGCGAGCACGGCATCCCTGCGCTGATCGTCGAGGTCCGCGAGGATCGCCTTGCCGACCCCCGTGCAGTACGGCGGCACGCGCGACCCGATGCGCGAGTACATGCGCATGCCGCTCTGGTCCTCTGCTTTGTCGACATAGACGATCGAGTCGTCGATCAGCGCGGCGACGTGCAGGGTGTTGCCGGTGACCTCGTGCAGATCGCGCAGCGGAGCAGCTGCGGCCTTCCTGAGGTCGAGATGCTCCAGCGCGACCTGGGCGAGCGAGACGAGGTGGAACGCCAGCACGTACGCCCCATCGGCCCGTCGACGCACGTAGCCGACGTCTTCGAGCGTCTGCAGCTCGCGGAACATGGTCGAGCGGTGCAGCCCGAACTCCGTCGCGAGTTCGGCCACGCTCTGCGGACGCGACGCGATCGCATCGACGATGAGGGCGGCCCTGCGCACGCTCTGCGACATGTCAGAAGAACGTCCGCACGAGCTCGATCACGCGGTCGTCATCGGGCGAGGCCACGACCGGCAGGTAGTGCCACTTGTCGAAGGCCGTGCACGGGTGCGACAGCCCGAGCCGCACGACATCGCCGACGTGTACCTCGGCGGAGCGCAGGAACGTGTGCTGGTCGTTCATGGCCGAGATCGTGGCACCGGGCAGCGCTGTGAGCGGGGCGCCGAGGTCGGCGGCGACGCCCTGCGGCTCTGGCAGCCCCTCGTCGAACGGGAGGTCGCGTTTGCCGCCGTCGAGCAGCGCGAGCCCTGGTTCGGGGTGCGAGACGACACGGGCCCAGCCGTGCATGGCCGAACGCAACCGCCCCTCGTCGCTGCGACCGCCGTCGAGAGGGGAGATGCCGCGGTAGAAGCCATCGTCATGCACGATGTAGGCGCCCGAGCGCAAGGTGAAACGGGTGCGATCGTCGCGCGCGATGGCCGGGGCGTACACGTCGGCGACGAGGTCGAAGTAGGCGCTGCCGCCGGCCGTCACGAAGACGTCGCCCTCGTCGTCGTACAGATCGCTGATCGCATCGTGCAGTGCGATCTGATTCTCGAGATATCCCCGCACCGCGGCGAGCGCCGCAGGAGAGCGGTCATGGCCGAGGCTGCCTTCGTACCCTGCCACACCGGCGAGGCGGAGGACGTCGGATGCCGAGATCGCCCGTGAGATCTCGATCGCCTCGTCGACGGTGCGTGCGCCGGTGCGTCCACCCGGGGCGCCGAGCTCGACGCACACGTCGACGCGGCGGGGCACTCCCATCTCGCGGAGTGCACCCTGCATCCGCTCCACCGTCTCGAGCGAGTCGGCCCAGCTGACGAACGAGAGGTCGGGGTCGGCGAGTTCGGCCGAGAGGTAGCGCAGCGAGCGCGGGTCGATCACGGCGTTCGCGAGCATGATGTCGGCGAGACCGAAGGTGCGGGCGACGCGGACCTGGTCCATGTTGGCGAGCGTGATGCCTGGGCATCCGGCGTCGAGCTGGCGCTGCCACAGGGCGGGAGCCATGGTCGTCTTGCCGTGGGGCATGAGCTCGAGTCCGCGCTCGGCGGACCAGTCGGCCATCAGGGCGATGTTGTCGCGCATGGCTGCGCCGTCGAGGGCGATCAGCGGCGTCCAGAACTCGGGGAGCCGGGGGGTTGTGGCGAGGAATGCGTCGACCGTGAGCCCGAACGCGCGCTCGGGGATGCCCTTGTCGCGCGCCGAGAGACGCTCGGCGCCGAGCCCGTCGAGCAGAAGCCGCTGTGCCATCCGAGTCCTCCGCAGTCCTGGTACTGGGTCGAACCTACTCCAGGAACCATGTCTGTGCATATGCTGCAACGCTCGTTGCGTGCGCTGCACACACTCGTCATCATGACAATCATGACCGCAGCCGCCACCCCGGCCCTGATCGCCATCGGGGAGACCATGCTCCTCGTCACGCCGACCGATGCCACGCCCCTCGCCGAGGCCGAAGATGTGCGGCTGAGCATCGGAGGCGCCGAGTCGAACGTCGCCGCGCACGTCGCCATCCTCGGCCAGAGCGCCGCATGGGTGAGCCGCCTCGGCGACGAGGTGCTCGGACACCGCGTGCACCGCGCTGTCGCCTCACACGGCGTCGACACGCGCTGGGTGGGCTTCGACCCCGCCGCACCCACCGGGGTGTACTTCAAAGACCCCGGCCACGGCGTGCGCTACTACCGCGCCGGCTCGGCCGCCTCGCGCATGACCCCCGAGACCATCGCCGAGGTGCCGCTCGAAGACGCGCGGATCGTGCACGTCTCCGGCATCACGCCCGCGCTCTCCGCGAGCTGCGCCGCCATGATCGACACCGTGATCGACCGCGTCGCCGCGAGTCCGGCCCTGCTGAGCTTCGACGTGAACCATCGCGCGGCGCTGTGGTCGGCATCCGAGGCAGCGCCCGCGCTGCTCGCACTTGCGAACCGCGCCGACATCGTGTTCGTCGGGCTCGACGAGGCCGAGACGCTGTGGGGATGCCGCACCGCCGCCGACGTGCGAACGCTCGTGTCGGCTCCCTCTCACCTGGTCGTGAAGGACGGTGCGGTCGGAGCGACGGAGTTCTCCCCCGACGGCGTGGTGTTCGTGCCGGCCATCCCGACCGAAGTGGTCGAGGCCGTCGGAGCGGGCGACGCGTTCGCCGCCGGATATCTGTCGGGCGTGCTGAACGGAAGCTCTCCGCACGAGAGCCTGCGGCGCGGACATGAGCGAGCACACCTGGTGCTGCAGTCGACCCACGACGTGGTCGGTGTCGGCGAGACGGATGCCGCGGGCTGACCGCCCGCGATCGATGACAGGACCGGCCGCCCCCGCGGCCGGAGACGAGAGAAGGAAGACGATGGACAACTCCGGTTTCGAGCAGCTCTTCGGGGGCGCACCGCTCATGGCGATTCTGCGCGGCATGGGCGTCGAGCGCAGCCTCGCGGTGTCGACGACCGCGTGGGATCTGGGCATCGACATGGTGGAGCTCCCCATTCAGACGCCGGAAGACCTCGAGGCGTTGCGCGTGGTCTCGGCCGCTGCTCGCGAACGCGGCAAGATCGTCGGCGCCGGCACCGTGGTGTCGCTCGAGCACGTCGCCCAGGCGGCCTCAGCCGGAGCATCGTTCACGGTCAGCCCGGGGCTGGACCTCGAGGTCGTCCGCGCGTCGCACGAGGCGGGCATGCTCAGCATGCCCGGCGTCGCGACCGCGAGCGAGGTGCAGCTCGCCATGAAGTCGGGGCTGACCTGGCTGAAGGCGTTCCCCGCCTCAGTGCTCGGGCCGCAGTGGCTCACCGCCATGCGCGGGCCGTTCCCGCAGGCCCGGTTCGTCACCACAGGAGGAATGAACGCGACGAACGCCTGCGAATATCTGAGCGCGGGTGCCAGCGTCGTCGCCGTGGGGACCGCGCTGGAGGATCCGGCGCAGCTGCCGCTTCTCGCGTCGCTGCTCGGGCGGTCCTGACGCATCGCGCCCCATCCCTGGAAGAGCCGCCCGGCATACCGAGGCGGCTCTTCTGCGTTTTGGGGCTCATCTTGACAAGCGCTCAGACCCATGGGTTACTTAGTCATGTAACTAACCAACCAACTGCCTCCGGAGGACCCGTGATCGAAGAAGGCAAGCCGCTCTTCCTCCAGATCGCCGAGCGGATCGAGGACTCGATCCTCGACGGCTCGCTGACCGAGGAATCGCAGGCGCCTTCGACGAACGAACTCGCGGCGTTCTACCGGATCAACCCGGCCACGGCAGCGAAGGGAGTCGCAATGCTCACCGACAAGGGAGTGCTCTACAAGCGCCGCGGCATCGGCATGTTCGTCGCGGCCGGTGCCAAAGATCTCTTGCTCGGCGAACGCCGCTCCGCGTTCGCCGACCGCTACATCGATCCACTGCTCGCCGAGGCCCGCACGCTCGGGCTCGGCCCCGACGATCTCGCGAACATGCTCGCCGAGCGGGCCGCTCGCACCGAAGGGAGCCCCGCATGACCGCCGTCATCGAGGTGCACAACCTCACCAAGCGATACAAGGACAAGAACGCCCTCGACGACGTCACTCTGTCGCTCGAACCGGGCGCGATCTACGGCCTGCTCGGCCGCAACGGCGCCGGCAAGACCACGCTCATGTCGATCCTCACGGCGCAGAACTTCGAGACGTCAGGCACCGTGAAGGTCTTCGGCGAGCATCCGTACGAGAACGCGAGGGTGCTCAGCCGGCTCTGCTTCGTCCGCGAGAGCCAGAAGTACCCCGACGACGCGCACCCGCGCCACGCCTTCAAGGCGGCGAGCATGTTCTTCCCGAACTGGAGCCAGGCCGTCGCCGACGATCTGGTCGAGCAGTTCCAGCTGCCGATGAGACAGAAGATCAAGAAGCTCTCCCGCGGTCAGCTCTCCGCCGTCGGGGTCATCATCGGAATCGCGTCTCGCGCGGAGATCACCTTCTTCGACGAGCCGTACCTCGGCCTCGATGCGGTGGCCAGGCAGATCTTCTACGACCGCCTGCTCGAGGATTACGCGGAGCACCCGCGCACCGTCATCCTCTCGTCTCACCTGATCGACGAGGTCGCCAACCTCATCGAGAAGGTGATCGTGATCGACAACGGCCGGATCATTCTCAACGACGACACGGATGCCGTGCGCGACCGCGCCATCACCGTGATCGGCGACGCGTCCGTCGTCGACTCATGGACGACAGGCCGCGAGGTGCTGCACCGGGAATCCCTCGGCCGGGTGGTCTCGGTGACCACTCTGGGCGCGCTCACGCCGGAGGAGCGAGCGGATGTCATCGCCGCCGGCCTCGAACTCGCGCCCGTATCGCTGCAGCAGCTCATCGTTCGACTCACGCAGAACTCGTCGGCCAAGTCCGCCGTGAAAGAGGAGGTCGTGTGATGCGACGCATACTCAACGTCGTCCGCCTGCAGCTGATCAACCGCAACACGTTCTTCTGGATCCCGCTGATCATCCTCGCCGCGGCGACGGCGATGTCGATTCTCATCTACCTCCTGATCCCGTCAGGCGAACCGAAGTACGGCGGCGGGGCACAGGCGCCGCTGTGGTACTTCTTCGCGATCGGCATCTCGGCGATGACCCTCACCTTCCCGTTCTCACAGGCGATGAGCATCACCCGTCGCGAGTTCTTCCTCGGGACGATGCTGACGGCGGTGCTCGGCAGCACCTTCATGGGCCTGCTCTTCCTGATCGGCGGGGGCATCGAGCTCGCCACCGGCGGATACGGGGTCAACGGGTGGATGTTCTACCAGCCGTGGGCGTGGGTGGCTGGTCCGCTCGGCGCCTTCGTCGTGTTCTTCACGCTCGCGCTGTTCTTCTTCGTGATCGGTTTCACCGGCGCCACGATCTTCAAGACCTGGGGCGGCGTGGTGCTGACGATCATCGGCGTGGCGTTGGGCTTGGCGCTGATCGGCTTCGCCTACCTCGCGACGCGCTTCGAATGGTGGGGAGACGTCGGCCAGGTTCTGGGCGCCCTCGGCACTGTCGGCGTCGCGCTGTGGGGTCTCGTCGTCGTGGCCGTGCTCGCGCTCTTCTCGTTCCTCGCCTTCCGCCGAGCGAAGCCGTAGGCACGCCGCGCTCGCCGCTCGCCGCCGTGCTCATCCGCGGCCTTGCCCGCATCGTGATGAGAGCCCGCCAGGACGCGCAGGAGCGAGAGACTTGACCCTGACACTGTGGAAGGCGAGATAACGGAGACATGTTATCCATCGGAGCGTTCGCGCAGATCGGCCAGGTGACCCATCGGATGCTGCGGCATTGGGACACCGCCGGGCTGCTCGTGCCCGCCCACGTGGACGAGTCCAGCGGCTATCGGTCGTACGATCCATCGCAGCTCGAGCGGCTGCACCGGATCGTCGCCCTGCGCCAGCTCGGCTTCGGCCTCGACGACATCGCGCAGATCCTCGAGCAGGGGATCGACGCCGGCCGCATCGCGGCCATGCTGCGCGTACGCCGAGCCGAAGTCGAAGAGGAGCACCGCGTCGCCGCGGCCAGACTCGTCGACGTGGAACGGCGGCTCCACCTCATAGAGAGCGAGAACCAGATGTCCACCGTCGAGATCATCGAGAAGCCCCTGCCCGCCGTGCGCCTCGCCGCGCATGTCGCCTCCGTGCCGGAGGACGAGGTGGGCGCCGCGGTCGGCCCCCTGTTCGAGCGCATCGAGCGCGTGCTCGGCGACGAGTGCGGCGCGCTGTCGACGCCGATCGCGCAGTACGAGCTCACCGAAGACGGCATGGAGATCACGGCCGGCTACGCATACGGCGGAGAGCGTCGAGAGGGACTCGAACTCGTCGATCTGCCTGCTGTCGAGCTCGCGATCTGCGGCGTGCACCTGGGGTCGATGGATCGCATCCGTGAGACCTGGGGAGCCGTACACGCCGAGATCATCGCCCGTGGCTTCGTGCCCAGCGGACCGTGCCGCGAGCTCTACGTGCGGGCGGTATCGGAAGATCAGTCCGACTGGGTCACCGAGCTGCAGCAGCCCGTCGCGCGGCCCTGACCAGGAGGTGACGCGGGCCTGGCTTCAGGTTCGACCAGGACTCACCCCGGCGTGCGAGAAGTCGGAGTTTGCGCGCGACATGCCGTGCAGGAGACCCCGCGGGCGGCGTGTCGCGCCGCGGCTCCGACTTTTCGCACGCAGAGGTCAGAGAGCCCCCGTCAGGGCGACGACTCCGACGAGCACCGAGACCAGGGCGAGCACGAGCGCGATCGCGATCAGCACCGCGTGCACCTTCAGGAATGCGGTCGACTTGCCGTTCTCGTCCCTCGCGCGCGGGTCGTTCGAGACCCGCTTGTAGAACTGCGGCCAGACGAGGGCGTTGAACGCGGCGTTGAGGAAGAGCACGACAGCGAGGACGATCACCCCTCCACGCTAACCTCCTTCTCGCGAGGGGGCCGGCGCCGGCATCCACACGGGCCGTATCCGCCCGGGTTTTGCGGGATGTGAACGGGGCCTCACCCGCTCCACGGGTTCATTTATCCGGTACACGTATCAGGAAACCCTTGCCGCGCTCCTTCATGGTGTGATCACAATGGGTCTCATGATCGACGGCGGTCCCGACGCCGATCTCGATCCGACCGAAGACGGGGCGGCGCGGTGGCAGAGAGCCGCAGCCTTCTTCGGCGCATGGAGAGACGGCGACAGCCGCGCGATGGACGACCTCGTGCGGCTGATGTCTCCTGTGCTCTGGCACGTGGTGCGCGCTTACGGCCTCGAGCGGATGCTCGCGGAGGACGTCGTGCAGACCACGTGGCTGCAGCTCGTGCGCGGGCATGAACGGGTCGCCGATCCGCGTGCGGTCGCGGCATGGCTCACGACCACCGCCCGCCGCGAGGCGTGGAAGGTCGGCAAAGCGCACGGCAGAGTCGATCAGACGGATGCCGACGGCCTCGACGTCCTGCTCCCGCCACAGGTCTCCGCCGAGGAGCGCGCCACCACCGGCGATGAGAGACGACGGCTCTGGGCAGCCGTACAAGCCCTCGACGAGCGGTGCCAGCGGCTGCTGCGCGTGATCGCGTTCGAAGACCGCCCCGACTACGCCGCTCTCGCCGCCGACCTGGCGATGCCGATCGGCAGCATCGGTCCGACGCGCAAGCGGTGCCTCACCAAACTCCGCGTCCTGCTGGAGCCTGCGGGAGGAGCATCATGACCGAGCACGAAGACGCCGAGCTGTTCGCGCGGCTCCGCTCCCTGTGGACCGAGGTCGACCCGATTCCCGCGAGCCTGATCGATCGCATGATCGCGACCGTCGCCACCGACTCGTTGTCGGCGGAGTACGCGCTGCTCACCCTCGTCGACCAGCCTCTCGGAGAGGTCAGGGGAGACGCGGATGCTCTCACGCTGCAGTTCAGCGACGGCACCACAAGCATCCTGCTCCACGTCACCACGACGGCGAGCGGACGCCATCGCATCGACGGCTGGGTCGACACCGCCTCGGCGGCGATCGTGCTCAGCCAGGGCGACGGCATCCGCTCCACCGCCCCCTCGGACACCGGTCGGTTCGTCTTCGACGACGTGCCCGCGGGCCTCACCCGAGTGCGCCTGACGACCAGGGTCGGCGATGAGGATCGCACCCTGTCGACACCGCAGTTCGAGCTGTGATGACGGCCACCACCCGCATCTGACCGGCATCCGACGACGACACCGCGGGCACGCCCGCCATGAGAGGAACGACCGATGGAGCAGCCCGAGGGATGGACCTGGCAGGATCGCGCGGAAGGATCGATCCGCCGCGGCACGGCGCTCGATCCGAACGTCGAACGAGTCGACGGCATCCAAGCCTTCCCCACCGCATACCTGCCCGAGCGGCTGCTGATCACGCACGACGACGACAACGGCGCCTACGACCGCGAGGTCAAGACCCTGCACGAGGCGGCGGCGTCGTTCGGCTGGCAGCTGATCCTCGACGAGCCCGCGCAGCGGCGGGGTCTCACCGCCGAGATCCCCTGGTTCGTGCGCGCCCGTCTCACCACGCCCGATGACGCGGGCAGCGGCGAATCGCCCGTGGCACCCGACGCCTGGCGCGTGCTGCAGCGCGCGCGGAGGATCTCTCGTTCGCCCATGCCCCGCACGAGCCTCGAGCACGTGCTGTCGATCGACCCCGTGGGACTCAACCCGTTCACCAGGACGAACCCGTTCACGCGAACGAATCCGTTCACGCGCACGAACCCGGTGGGCGCCGGGGGAGCCGCGGGCAGCGAGGACTACCTGCAGCCGGGGCGCGGTGCTCGGCAGCCGGTGAGCTGGCTCGGCCCGGCGCCGCTGCGTGGCCCCGCCCCGCGCAAGGGCCGCCGAACAGTCGTCGCGGTGCTCGACACCGGATGCGGGGTGCATGAGTGGCTTCCCGACGACATCGTGACGAAGCACGTCGACGTCGACGGGGTGCCGGTCGGGCTGACCGACGACGCGGATCCGGAGCGCTACCCGGATCTGTACGGGCAGCTCGACGGCGAGATCGATGCGGTGGCCGGGCATGGCACCTTCATCGCCGGTGTCATCCGCCAGGCGGCGCCGGATGCCGACATCCTGTCGATCCGCATCGCCGGCGCTCTCGGCGTCGTCGACGAGAGCACATTCCTGGACACTCTCGCGCAGGTCGTCGAGCTGTTGCGACGGCACCGCGAGAACCCGCACACCGGGCATCCGATCGACGTCCTCAACCTCTCTCTCGGGTACTACCACGAGACGCCCACCGACGGGCTCTTCAGTCTGACCCTGAACGCCCTGCTGACCAGGGCGCGCGAGCTCGGCTGCGTCGTCGTGTGCTCGGCGGGCAACGACGCGATCGACCGCCCGTCGTTCCCGGCCTCGCTGTGGGCGTGGCCGGGCGCCGACAACGGCATCCCCCGCGATGACGACGCTCCCCTTGTATCGGTGGGCGCGCTCAATCCGTCTTCCTGCTCGGTCGCGCTGTTCTCGAACGTCGGCCCGTGGGTGCGCGTGTATGCACCCGGCGCCGCTGTCGTGAGCACGTCACCGGCCTTCGTCGGCGGAGAACAGGCGTCGTCGAGAGCAGATTTCGCGGGGCTCAGCCGGGAGACGCTCGACCCTGACGATTACCGCGGTGGCTTCGCGGTGTGGAGCGGAACGTCGTTCGCGGCCCCGTACGTCGCGGGTCGGATCGCGGCGCAGCTCGGCGCGGTTCCCCTCGCGGGGGTGAAGACCTCGACCGCGGCAGAGGCCGTCAAGAAGGTGATGGAGGGACTGCCCACGCCGGTGGTTCAGGGCTGATCACGGGCACAGCGGGCGCGCTCCGACGTCGACGGAGGCGCCCCTCGGCCGGCTGATCGGCCGCCTCGCGATGCTCACAGCCGGCGAACGCGGAACATCTCGAGCGCCGCGCACTTCCCCCGGCGCTTCGGGCACGCCATCCTGGGGACATGCCCCTGTCTGCCGCCGAACTGCACCGCCGTGGAGTGACCGCGGCGAACGCCAGGAGGTTCGGCCAGGCACGACGCGCGTTGACCGCAGCATCGGCCCGTGCCGACGATCACGACCTGCGCGCGCGGATCGACGGCACTCTGGCCTACGTCCTCGCGCAGACCGGGCACCCCGGCGACGCCGAGCGGCTCTCTCGCAAAGCCCTCGCCCGGCCCGGTCTGAGCGCCGAGACGACGGCGATGCTCGGAGGGCAGCTCGGCACACTTCTGCTGCACTCCGGTCGCCTCGATGAGGCGCAGGCGATGCTCACGCTGGCCATCGACGGAATCGACGCCGCCGCCGACTCGGGCGACGCCGACGAGGTCGGCGCCGAGACGACCGAACTCGCGAACCTTCTCATGAACCGTGCGGTGACGCGGATGCAGCTGCACGAGCTCGCCGCATGCGTCGCCGATCTCGAACGGGCCGCGGCCATCTACGAATCCCGAGGGGAGGACGAGCCGCTCGCCGAGGCACGCCACAACCTGGGCTACGCCGCGCTGCTGGGCGGCGACCTGGTGACCGCGCTCGCGTCGATGACCCGTTCGCGACCGACTCTCGCCGCCACGAGCGATCTCGCCGCCGCCATCAGCGACCTCGACCGCGCCGAGGTGCTGCGCGATGCCGGCCTCACGACCGAGGCCGAAGAGTTGCTCGCCACGGTGGCCGAGCAGTTCGGGGCGCAGGGCATGCGCCAGGCCCGAGGTGAGGCGGAGTTCCATCTCGCCAGATCGCAGCTGCGACACGACGTCGCGGCCGCTGAGCGCACGGCCGCCACGGCGGCGCGCCGTTTCACCCGCCTCGGCAACGAGGGCTGGGCGGCCCGAGCCGACGCCGTGCGGCTCGAGGCGCGGGTGCGAGCCTCGCGCCCCACCGCGGCCGCGGACTTCGCGCGCACAGCATCCGCTCTGCGCACAGCGGGATTCCGCACCGAGGCGACCGCGCTGGCACTGACCTCGCGACTCGTCGACGACGGGCGGATGCCGCGCCTCGCCGCCGACGCCCCGACGCCGTTGCGGTTGCGCGCCTTCGAAGTGCGGGCGGTGCGCGCCTCGAGCGTCGGGCGCGATGCGCAGGCACGGCGCGACGCGGCGGCGGGCCTCGAACTGCTCACGGCATGGCAGCAGTCGTTCGGCGCTCTCGACCTTCAGGCCTCGGTGGCGATGCACGGCACCGAACTGATCTTCGCGGGTCTCCGGGCCGCGGCCCGATCGGGCGACCCTGCTGTTCTCTTCGAGTGGTCGGAGCGCGCCCGCCACCTCAGCCAGCAGGTCGCTCCTGTGCGCCCGCCGCACGATGACGGGCTCTCGGCGGATCTCGCCGAGCTGCGGATGCTGCGCGCCGACCTCGCCGGTTCCGACTGGACCGCCGACGCACGCGTGCGAGCGCTGCGCGACCGGGTGCGGGAACGCCAGTGGTCGGGAACCGGCACCTCGGGGAGCCGAGATCGGATCGGGCTCTCCGAGGCCCAGGTGCTGCTGGGCGATGACACCGCGATTCTCGCCTACGTGTTCACCGGCGCGGAGTTGCGATGTCTGGTGGCGACGGCATCCGGCTCATGGACCGTCGCTCTCGACTGGCCTCGCGTGCAGGCCGCTCTCGACGGTCTGCGAGCCGACCTCGACGTCGCCGCGCTCACCCGCGGAGGACCGATGGCCGGGCCGGTCGAGCGCTCGCTCGCGGATCGCCTGCAGCGTCTCGACCGCGAACTGATCGTGCCGCTGGGGGTCGACGCGGGGCGCTTCGCCCTGACCGTGCCCGGTGTGCTCGGCGGCATCCCGTGGGCGATGCTGCCGAGCCTGCACGGCGTGCCGTTCACGCTGGCGACCTCGGTCTCCCGGTGGCTCGAGCATCGCGACGGCGACCACGTTCGTCGACGCCCCGCTTCAGCTGTGACGGAGGTGGGCGGCCAGGCCCTGACCGCGACGGCCGGCTTCGCGGCGGGCCCACGGGTACCGCGCGCAGAGGAAGAGGTGCGACGTGCGGCCGACGCCTGGGAGGTCGCCGAGGTGCTGACCGGCGACGGCGCACAGGTCGACGCGGTCACCGATCTCGCCGCGCGCAGCGACGTCCTGCACATCGCCGCGCATGGGCGGCACGCCACCGACAACCCGCTGTTCTCGGGGCTCGAGCTCGCCGACGGCGCGCTCTTCGGCTACGACATCGACCTGATTCCGCAGACTCCGGCCACGGTCGTGCTGTCGGCCTGCGAGCTCGGCCGCTCTTCCGTGCGGTGGGGCGAAGAGGCGCTCGGCATGACCCGGGTCTGGCTCCACGCCGGCACGCGGTGCGTGATCGCCGCACCGGTGGTCGTGGCGGATGCTGTGGCCGGAGAGCTGCTCGCAGCCGTGCATGCGGGCCTCGCGGCAGGCGAGGATCCTGCGGATGCGCTGGCCGCGGCATCTCGCCGCACCGGCCTTCATGCGCCGTTCCAATGCCACGGCAGCGGATTCTGAAGAATTTCTCCATTCGATGTATCAGACGCGGCCTGACCCGCTCCTGATCTTCGGAAGGTGCCGATGCGAAAGGGCTTCGAGAAGGCGGAGCGCGGGAGGCGCAGTCGAACTGGGGAACCTGTGCACTGGGGAGTGCAGGGACACGACATGGACACCGACTACTCAGGGGGTGCCGCGGTTGCAACCGCGGCACCCCCGCCGGGTTTCATCCGGTCGCCGAGCCAGGGCTCAGGCCGTGCGCACCTCGTAGCCCGCTTCGCGCAGCGCGGCGAGAGTTGCGGCGTCGGCGTCGGCATCCGTCAGCACCACGGGGAAGAGCTCGGCCTCGCCCACGGAGGCGAATGCCGTGATCCCGAGTTTGCTGGAATCGGTCACGACCACGGCTTGCCGGGCTCGCTCGGCCATCATGCGGTTCACGGCAGCCTCGCGCTCATCCTGCGTGGAGGCGCCGGATGCCGCATCCATCCCGTTCACCCCGATGAATGCGATGTCGAGGCGCACTCCGCGCAGCAGCTGTTCGACGAACGGGCCGACGAGCTCGTAGCTGCGCGAGTGGATCACGCCGCCCGTCACGACGACCTTGATGTCGGGGCGGGTGGCGAGCTGGGCTGCGATGTTCACGGCGTTCGTGACGACGGTGATGCCGCCGCCCTCCGCGAGATCGTCCCTCGCGGCGAGCGCGGCGGCGATGGCCGTCGTCGTGGTTCCGCCGGAGAGGCCGACGACCATGCCGGGGAGCACGAGCTCGGCCGCGGCCTGGGCGATCGCCTTCTTCTGCTGAGTGCGCAGGTGGCTCTTGTAGCGGATCGGCAGCTCGTAGGCGACGGCCTGGGCGACGGCGCCGCCATGGGTCCTCGTGAGAAGGCGCTGCTCGGCGAGACTGTCGAGGTCACGTCGAGTGGTGGCCTGCGACGCACCGAAGCGTTCGACCAGGTCCTCGACCGTGACCTCCCCCGACGCGGCCAGCAGATCGAGGATCGCGTTCAGACGCGCGGCTCGCTTCATGACTACGACTCTAGGGCGAACGATCGCAGCATCCGCGCGGCCTCCCCGGCGAGCGCGTCCCGGGCGGGCTTCAGGTACTTGCGCGAGTCGACGAGCGAGTCGTCGGCGCCGAGAGCGTCTCGGATCGCACGCGTGAAGAACCCGTTCAGGTGCGTGGAGACGTTGATCTTCGTCATGCCGGCGCGTACGGCATCGGCGATGACGGCGTCGGCGACTCCGGAGGAGCCGTGCAGCACGAGAGGGACAGTGAGGGCGGCGTGCAGCCGCGCGATCAACTCGAGATCGAGAGATGCGGAGCGATCGAGCATGGCGTGCGACGAGCCCACCGCCACGGCGAGCGCGTCGACTCCCGTCGCCTCCACGAAGGCCCGTGCCTCGTCGGGGTCGGTGCGGACACCCGGCGCATGCGCTCCGTCCTTGCCGCCGACCTCGCCGAGCTCGCCTTCGACGTACACGCCGGCCGCGTGCGCCCGCTCGGCGACGGCAGCGGTCAGGGCGACGTTGTCGTCATAGGGCAGTGCGCCACCGTCGAACATCACCGAGCCGAACCCCAGCGCGATCGCCTCGTCGACGAGCTCGGGGCGCTCGGCGTGGTCGAGGTGCACCGCGACAGGCATCGACGAGCGGCGAGCCACCGCGAGCGTGGCCAGTGCGATCGGTTCGAGGCCGCCGTGATAGTCGGCGCAGTTCTGCGAGATCTGCAGGATCACCGGCAGCTGCGCCTGCTCCGAGGCGCGCGCCAGACCCTCAGCCGTCTCGAGGTGGATCACGTTGAACGCGCCGATGCCGGAGCCGCGGCTCGCGGCGTCCTTCACCAGTTCGCGGGCGGAGACGAGGGTCATTCAGGGTCCTTCGGTGAGTACGGTCGCACGGTCACGCGCGCTTCGAGTTCGGGCCAGGTGTCGGAGATCTCGCCGGCGAGCGGCATGAGCACGGCGGCCGCCGACCATGCCGTGGCGCGGCGCAGGATGCGCTCGGAATCGCGCTCGCCCTCTGCGAACAGCACGGCGCATGCCGCGACGGCGGCATCGCCGGCGCCGGTCGGGTTTCCTGCGAGAGGTGCGTCGAGGCGCGCGTGCAGTGCGCCGGATGCCGTCACGGCCAGCATCCCCTCGGCGCCGAGCGACAGCAGCACCAGTTCGACGCCCCGGTCGATGAGCGATGTAGCGCCTTCGATCGGGTCGGCGATGCCTGTGGCCTCGGCGAGTTCGGCGGCGTTGGGCTTGAGGACGGATGCTCCGGCATCCGCGGCGCGCAGCAGCGCAGGCCCGGAGGTGTCGACGATCACGGGGACGCCGCCATCGCGGCCGACCCCGATGAGCACGGGCAGCAGCTGGTCCGGCGCACCGGGTGGCAGGCTGCCCGAGATCACGAGCACAGACGCGCTCGGCAGCCGTTCGAGGACCTCGGCGAGAAGAGCCGCCCACTCCGCATCCGACGGATTGACGCCGCGTTCGTTGACGATCGTCGTGTCGCCGCGCTGCTCGTCGACGACCGCGATGCTCCGTCTGGTGGCTCCCGCGACCTCGACCAGCACGTGCGGGACGCCGGATGCGCTCAGCTCAGCGGCGAACTCGACGCCGGTGCCGCCGCCGACCGTGGCGATCGCGGCGACCGGGACGCCGTGAGCGTGAACGACCCTCGCGACGTTCAGGCCCTTGCCGCCGGCCCGGGCGATGCCGGCATCCGCTCGGTGCGAACCGCCGAAGGCCAGGTGCTCGACGTGCCAGGTGAGGTCGAGCGCGGGATTCGGGGTGACGGTGAGGATCACGTCAGCTCCCTGGCCCGCAGCGCGGCGCCGATGAGGCCGGCGTTGCCGGAGAGCTCGGCCGGAACGAGGACGGGCAGGCGATGGAAGCTCAGTCGCGCCTCGAGCCGTGCGCGGAGCTCATCGAACAGCGCACCGCCCGCGCGCGACAGGCCGCCGCCGATCACGACCGCCTGCGGCGCCAGGACCGCCGTGAGCTGCGCGAGCGACAGGGTGAGTGCGTCGAGGGCGGAGTTCCAGATGTCCGCAGCAGCCTGATCTCCAGCGGCCGCGCGCGCGATGACGTCCTTCGCGCCATCGGGCGTCACGCCCGTCGCCTCGCGGTAGCGGCGAGCGAGCGCTCCGGCCGAGGCCACGGCCTCCAGGCAGCCACGAGCGCCGCATGCGCACTCGGGCCCGTCGGCGATCGGCGAGTGCCCGATCTCGCCGGCATAGCCGCCCGCGGTGTACGGCTGTCCCCCGACGAGCACGGCGCCGGCGATGCCGGTGCCGATCACGAGGACGACAGCGTCCGCATAGTCACGGGCACCGCCGAGGCGATGCTCCGCCCAGCTCGCTGCACGGACGTCGTGATCGAAGGCCACGGGAAGGCCGAGCCTCGCACTCGCGAGGTCACGGAGCGGCGAATCGTGCCAGCCGAGGTTGCTGGCGAACACTCCGATGCCGGCATCCGCGTCGACGATCCCCGGCACGACCAGGCCGACCGCCTGCGGCACCACATCGGGATGCGCGGCTCGGAGCTCGGCGGCGAGCACACCGAGACGCTCGATGATCACGGCGGTGCGATCGCCTTCTGCGGTGGGCGTCGGCGTGCGACGCAGGCCGAGCGCGGTGCCGTTCGCGTCGAACAGCGCGGATTTGATGTCGGTTCCGCCCACGTCGAAGGCGAGCACCGGCGCGCCGGCGCCGAGCGCGCGCACCGCGGCCAGCTTCTCACCCGTGGTGTCGCGTCCGACGTCAGGGATGCCGACGCCTTCGGGCGTCGACATCATGCATCCAGGATCACGGAACGCGTGAGGCTGCGCGGCTGGTCGGGGTCGAGCCCCCGGAAGACGGCTCGATCGAGGGCGACACGGTGCAGACGCACGAGATCGGCCATCGGGTCGATCGGATGCTGTACGAAGCGCGCTCCCGTGGCTTCGACCTGAGCCGAGAGCCCTTCGGGAGCCTCGCCGAACTGCCAGGTGATCCGTCCGGGGGCGGCGATCGCGATCGGGCCGTGACGGTAGTCCATCGAGGGGTAGGACTCGGTCCACGACTGCGAGGATTCGCGCATCTTCAGGGCCGCCTCGTGCGCGAGACCGATGGTCCAGCCACGACCGAGGAACGTGTACTGCTCGGCATCGCGCAGGCCGTCGTCATCCGTGCCCGCCAGCACGGCTTCGGCATCGGCGATGGCGCTCGCGAGGTCCTCTCCGAGAGAGGCGCGGAACAGCGCGAGGGCGGTGGTCGCGAAGCGGGTCTGAACGACCGATTTCTCGTCGGCGAACGGCATGAGCACGGCCTCGTCGACCAGGGAGACGAGGGGCGAGGACTCATCGCCGATCACTCCGATCGTCGGGATGCGTCCCTTGATCCTGTCGACGAGCTCGAGCACCTCTGTCGTCGTGCCGGAACGCGTCAGGGCGACGACCGCGTCGTAGCCGCGATCGACGAAGGCTTCAGACGCGGCGAAAGCGTCGGTCTCGCCGAACCCCGCGTTCTCGCGCAGCGCGGCGTAGGACTGCGCGATGAACCACGAGGTGCCGCAGCCGACGACGGCGACACGGGCGCCGCGGTTCGGGAGCAGCGCCTGGCCATCGCGCAGATCGGCCGCGCGGGCCCAGGTCTCGGGCTGCGAGATGAGCTCTGCGCGCATGTGCGCGCCGGGCAGAACGTCGGTCATGATCGACCCCTTCAAAGTCTTTGCGTGATTGTGATTGTTCTATGCGTGATTCGATCATAGTATTGCGCTCAAGGAAATGAATGCAACCGTGCTCTTGATTTTGTTCGTTTCCTTGACAAATAATCGAACAAGTTCCACCGCCTCTCCGCCGATTCCGTGGACGAAGAGGTCACCAAGAGCCCACCCCGGCTCTGCGATCTCCGTTCCGTGAGGAGCGGGATCACACGCACCGTCGCGTGAGTGTTCGCGGCTGTGCATCATCGCCGCTCTGCTGGAGGCGCCCTGCCGCTCCATCGGAGGGCACCCTCGCCGCTCTCCTCCGAAGCGGCGGACACACACAGTGAGGAAAGCAACACATGAAGAAGTCACTGCGATTCGGCGCAGCTGCGGTAGCAGCCGTCGCCTCCCTTTCACTCGCTTCGTGCGGATTCGGCGGTTCTGGCGGTGGCGGTGGCGACGAGGGCGGCGCGACGACGCTCGACCTGCTCGTCCCCAGCTACTCCGACGCGACCAAGGGTCTGTGGGAAGACGTCATCAAGGGATTCGAGAAGGAGAATCCCGACATCAAGGTGAAGCTCGAGGTGCAGTCGTGGGACAACCTCGAGAAGGTCGTGTCCACCAAGATCCAGGCCGGCGAGGCCCCCGACATCTACAACGGAGGCCCCTTCGCCGGCTTCGTCGGCGACGACCTTCTGTACCCCGCCAAGGACGTCGTCTCCGACGACACCTACTCCGACTTCCAGGACGCGTTCCTGAAGAACGCCGAGGTCGACGGCACGGCGTACGCCCTGCCGCTGATCGCATCGGCTCGTGCGCTCTTCGTCAACAACGCGCTGCTGCAGCAGGCCGGCGTCGAGGCTCCGACCAACTGGGACGAGCTGCTGGATGCCGCGACCAAGGTCTCAGCCCTCGGCGGCGGCGTGGCCGGCTACGGCATGCCGCTCGGATCTGAAGAGGCGCAGGCCGAGGCGGCCGTATGGCTCTGGGGCGGCGGTGGCTCGTTCGGCGACGCATCCGAGATCACGATCGACACCCCTGAGAACCTCGCCGGCGCCGAGCAGATCAAGAAGATGATCGACGCCGGAGCCACCCAGGCCGACCCCGGTTCGACCAACCGCTCGCCGCTGATGGACATCTTCATCCAGGGCAAGATCGGCATGCAGGTCGGTCTCCCGCCGACGGTGGGCCAGATCGAAGAGGGCAACCCCGACCTCGACTACTCGATCGTTCCGATCCCGACGGCCGACGGCTCGCCGTTCACGCTGGGTGTCATGGACCAGCTGATGGCGTTCAAGAACGACGACGACAAGCAGGAGGCGATCACGACATTCCTCGACTACTACTACTCCGCCGACGTCTACGTGCCGTGGGTGCAGGCCGAGGGATTCCTTCCCGTCACCAAGTCGGGTGCTGAGCAGCTGAACAGCGACGAGAAGCTCAAGCCGTTCCTCGACGTGCTGCCCGACGCGCAGTTCTACCCCTCGACGAACGCCAAGTGGTCGGCCGCCGACGGCGCGTTCAAGTCGCTGTTCGGTCAGCTCCAGTCGCAGCCGGCGGCTGACGTGCTGAAGCAGATCCAGGCACAGGTCGACGCAGGCTGAGCCTCGAGAGACGGAGAGGTTCGGGTACAACCATGAGCCAGACGACAGAGTCCTCGAACCTCGAGGGGGCGGCGAAAGCCACCCCCTCCGTCCCCGCGGGGGCGGCCTCCGGCCGCTCCCGCGCCCCGAAGACCTCAGGCGCCGCGCGCGGCAGGCCGAGCCTGAAGGACCTCCTCCAGGCGCTGCCCTGGATCGCACCGGCCCTGGTGCTCATCATCGGCGTGGTCCTCTTCCCCGCCGGCGTGATGTTCTTCAACTCGACCCGAGACATCTCCCTCTCGGGCCTCGACAAAGGCTCGGTCGGCTTCGACAACTTCGCGACCGTGTTCGCCTTCGCCGAGTTCTGGCCGATCTTCTTCCGCACCATCGTGTGGGTGGTCGTGGTGGTGCTGTTCACCGTGCTCATCTCGCTCGGGCTCGCCCAGATCCTGAACAAGGCCTTCCCCGGCCGGCAGATCGTGCGGATGGCCGTCATCATCCCCTGGGCGGCGTCCGTCGTGATGACCACGATGGTCTTCTACTACAGCCTCGAGCCGTACTTCGGCATCTTCAACAAGTTCCTGTACGACCTCGGCCTGTCGAGCGACCCCGTGGGCTTCGGCTGGACCAAGAACCCGCTGACCGCGTTCATCTGGTCGATCGTCATCGCGATCTTCGTGTCGCTGCCGTTCACGACGTACACGATCCTCGCCGGCCTTCAGACGGTGCCCTCCGACACTCTCGAGGCCGCGAAGATGGACGGAGCCGGGGCCACCCGCACCTACTGGACGATCGTCGTCCCGCAGCTGCGCAGCGCCCTCGCGGTCGCCGTCCTCATCAACATCATCAACGTGTTCAACTCGCTGCCGATCCTGAAGGTCATGACCGGGTCGATCCCCGGCTACGGCGCCGACACGATCATGACGATGATCTTCAAGTACATCGAGCTGCAGAAGAAGGTCGACGTCGCGAGCGCGCTGTCGGTCGTCGCCTTCCTCATCGTGATCGTGATCGTCGCGATCTACGTCAAGGCCGTCAAGCCCATGAAGGAGGTCTGATCATGACCGTGACCGAGACCGCCCTCGTGACCACCCGCGGCACGGGAGCTCGAGCTCCCCAGATCGGACGCAAGCGCCGCTACACCGAGGATCAGGTGTCGTTGCCCCGCGTCATCCTGCGCATGGCCGCTGGCCTGCTCGTGCTCCTGATCTTCGTGCTCCCGTACCTGATCATGTTCTTCGGTTCGGTGAAGACGAAGCCGCAGATCCGCTCGGTGAACCCCACGTATCTCCCGACCGAGTGGCACTGGGAGAACTTCATCACGATGTGGGCTACGCCCGAGACGCCGCTGCCGTTCAACCTCGTCTCGACGATCATCATCTCCGTCTTCGCGACGTTGCTGGTGCTCGCGGTGTCGCTGCCCGCCGCGTACTACACGGCCCGGTTCCACTTCCCCGGTCGCATGGTGTTCCTGTTCCTCGTGATCGTCACGCAGATGCTGCAGCCGGCTGTGCTCACCTCGGGTCTGTTCCGCCAGTTCACCGTCCTCGGCATGGGTGACACCTGGGCGGCGATGATCTTCATCAACGCCGCGTTCAACCTGTCGTTCGCGATCTGGATCATGCACTCGTTCTTCGCCGGCATCCCCAAGGAGATCGACGAGGCCGCGCAGATCGACGGCGCCGGGCGCTTCACGGTGCTGTTCAAGATCAACCTGCCGCTGGTGTGGCCGGGCATCGTGACCGCGATCGTCTTCACGTTCGTCGCCTGCTGGAACGAGTTCGCGGCATCGCTCGTGATCCTCTCCACCGACAAGAACCAGCCGCTCTCGGTGGCGCTCACCAAGTTCGTCGGCCAGTACGAGACGAGCTGGCAGTACGTGTTCGGCGTCTCGCTCGTCGCGATCCTGCCCGTCGTCATCCTGTTCATGCTCATCGAGAAGCGCCTCGTCGGCGGGCTCACCGCGGGTTCGGTGAAGTAGGACGCATTCCGCCCGCCCACTTCGGGGGCCGACACGCCAGATCGGGGGACGAATCGGTCGAAACGTCCCCCGATCTGGCCTGTCGGCCCCCGATTCCCGATTCGTGAGGGGTCGGTGAGGGATGCCGGCGGCATACGGAGCGTTGTGGTCGTCCACACACGTGGCGTCTGCCGTCCCCGCCGGGGCGGAGGAGTGGTAGACATCTCCTGACCGAGGGGGAATCATGCCGGCATACGCACGTCTTCTGCGAATCGGCGCCGTGATCGCGGCGACGACGATCCTGCTGAGCGGATGCTCGGCGTCGCAGCCTTCCGACGATGCGCCTCCTTCGCCGACGCCGTCGGCCACCGCGGCAGAGGCCGTCGTCACCCGGAGCGGCGAGCCGATCGCTGGAACCGGCACGGCCATGCCGATGGACGTCGCGTTCCCCATCCCGGACGGAGACTTCCGCTCGGTCACCCTTGCCGTCGACTGCGTCGGCGACGTGACGTTCCAGGTCGGGGTCGACGACCCCCGGGGCGAGGGGCTGTCGCTTCAAAGAGGCAACTGCGGCGACACTGCGGTGTTCAAGTGGCCGCTCACCCCGACCACAGACGGGTCGCTGACTGTCGTGATCGCCGCGGGCGTGGCGTGGTCGGTCACCCCGAGCTTCTCCACCGCCGCGTTCGTCGTTGACCCGGAGATCGCCGAGGACTGCGCGGCGTACTCGACGGCCTACGGCCTCATCTACAACGCCGACATCGGCTACACGCGGTACGACGACATCGACGAGGCCGAGTGGAACGAGCGCATCGACACTGCTGCCGACTCGCTCGCAGACCTCGCGGATTCCTCACCGTCGCGCCTCGCGGAGTCGTTCGCCGAACTCGTGCCGATCCTGCGGGACCCGCAGCGCGTGCTCGGCGACGTCATGTCGTCGATTGGCGCTCAGAACTCCACCATCTCGGAGATCTGCGGCGCGAATCAGAGCCCGGTCAGGTTCGACGCGGACTACGGAGCCTGATCCTGTAGAGCGAGTCCGACGTCCTCAGGGCCGCGGCTGCTTGCCCGCGGGCACAGCATCATCCGTCGCGCAGAGCGTCGAGCGCGGCCTTCGCGTCAGCGGCGGCAGCGTCCGTCTCGGCGGCCCGCTCGGCGGCGCCATCCCGACGCTCCTTCGCGGCTGTGGCTTCCTCCTCCGCCGAATCCGCGTCGACGCGGGCGCGGGCGAGCTCCTTCTCGAGCTCGGCGATCCTCGCCGTAGCCCGTTCGGCGCGCTCCGCGGCATCCCGCGCATCTTTGTCGGCCTTCTGCGCATCCCTCACCGCCCGCGCGTGCGCCTGCTCGGCGTCGTGCACGGCCTTCTCGGCCTTGTGCCGCTCACGGCGCGCCCGCAGCTCGTCGACCGGCTCGGGAGCGGATGCCGGCGCCTCAGGGGTTCCTCCACCGACAGCAGCCGCGAGGTCGACGGTCGCAGCGGGTTCGAGTTCGCGCACCAAGCGGCCCGACGCGACGGCGGCCGCGGCCTCCGGATCGAAGAACGCGGCGGAGATCGTCTGACGCACGGCCTCGAGCGTCGCATCCGTCACTCGAGCTCCGCGCGCCTTCGCGAGCGACGCGGCCTCGGCGGCCAGCTTGGCGGTGAGCGCCCGGCGCTGGCGCCCCAGTTGTGCAAGCGCGGCCGCATCGAGATCGGCCTGCGCCTCGCGGAGTTCCTCGGCCAGTCGCAGCGCCTCGCCGAGCTGCGCGGCACGCTCGTGAGCGAAGACGTTGACCACCCAGGCAGCACCGCTCGGCTTGCGCAGCGCTGTGATCTGCTCGGCGAGCACCCGATCGGCTGCGGACTTCGCCCGAGCATTGCGTGTGGCGACGAACTCCTCAGGCGGCCCGGCGTACAGTTCCGCCGCGACCTCGAGAAGCGTGGAGTCGGCTGTCATGCGAGCGACCATACTCCCCCGCGCACGTCGCCCGCTTCAACTCCCGTCGGCGCCGGTCCCGGAAAGCTGCTCGGCGCTCCACTGCACACCGAGCGCCGACGAGAGCGCGAGCTGTCCTGCCCCGATCGACGGATTCGTGCCGCCCCGCGCGTAGCGCACGGGCACCGATGTCGTTCCGGTCGCGAGGTAGTCTGCCTCTTCGCGCACGAGATCGAGGAAGCGCTCCCCGAGTGCGCGCACGGGCCCGCCGACGACCACCTCTGTGGGATCCAGGAGGGCCGACGCGAGCTTGACCGTGCGCGCGAGCGCACGCGCGCCCTCGGCGATGATGACGTCATCCACCGCCCGGGCGAGAACGGTGACCTCGCCCTCGCCCATCGCGTCGGTGAAGTCCTCGCCGAGCATCGCCGTCATCGACGACGCCGATTCGAGGCATCCGCGACGCCCGCACCGGCACAGGCGCGCCTGCTCGCCGAACTCGACCTGAACGTGCCCGATCTCACCGGCGCGGTCGCGTGGACCGGGGGCGAGCTGCCCATCGATGGTCACGGCCGCGCCGATTCCCACGCCGATGTGAACGAACAGACGGTAGCCCGGGCTCTGCACCTCTCCGACCGCTTCGGCGATCGCCTCGGCATCGACGTCGTTCACGAGCAGAACCGGCACACCGAGCGCGGCCTCGAGCCGATCGGCGAGCGGCACGTCGCTCCATCCGAGTTGCACGCTCTCGAGCACTTTTCGCCCGTCGGTGGTTCCGGGCAGCTGAGCGGCGGCGACGAGCAGACGCTCGCCGTAGTCGACGGCGATCGCCTGGACGGCCTCATCGAGCTTCCGATCCCGCGATTCAGCGGAGTAGGCGATCGTGCGGACGTCGATCTCCGCGCTGTCGAGCACCAGCAGCGCGAGCCGTGCATCGGTCGGCCGGATCACCATGACCAGGATCAGGTGGTGCGCGGCATCCACGCTCAGAGTCGTCGCCCTCTTGCCACCGGTGCTCGCGGCCTGCGCGCCCTCGACGATCAGGCGGCTGTCGATGAGTTCGGCGACGAGAGACGACGCGGTCGCCGCAGTGAGCCCCGTAGCCCTCGCGATACCGGCCCTGGTCTGGACTCCCCGGCCCCGGAACACGAGCTGCAGCGCACGCCGGAGATTCGCACGCCGAACAGAGCCTTGAGTATCCAGAACATCGTCGCTGTTCAGCATTGCTGGTCCATCGTCGGGAAATGGTTGACAGGGTCCCGGGTACTGCGTACCCTCGACCATAGTTTATTCAATAAACTAAGTTGACTGCCCCGGGTGGATGAGTGCTGCACACACCGTCGTCCACCCGGGGATCAGCTCATCGTCCTTCGGCCGCTTCGGTGTGATGACGGATGACCTCCGCCACCACGAAGTTGAACCACTTCTCGGCGAATTCGGGGTCGAGGTGAGCGTCCTCCGCCAGAGCGCGCAGGCGTGCGACCTGCTGTTCCTCGCGGCCGGGATCGGATGCCGGCATCGCGTGCTCCGCCTTGAGATGACCGACCTGCTGCGTCGCGCGGAATCGCTCGGCGAGCATGAAGATCAGCGCCGCATCGATGTTGTCGATGCTCGCGCGCAGTCGGAGCAGTTCGGCTTTCGGGTCCAGCGCGTCGGTCATGCACATACTCTACGGTCCCCACGCGGCCCGATATCGTGAGCACATGAGCCGAGAAGAACCGACGCCGTCCGAGAGCGAAGAGGCCACGGCATCCGTCCCGGCGGACGAAGCAGCGGCACCCGTCGTGGAGATGATGATCACGCCCGACCCGCGCCGCGTCGTGATCGAGCCCATGACGCCGAGCCGCTCGTTCTGGACCCGTATCGACAAGCCGTTCGTCTTCGGCTTCCTCGTCACGCTCGGCGGGCTGGCGGCGATCGTGCTCGGCCTCGCCGTGACGAGTCTGTCGACCGTGCTCATCTACATCGCTCTGGCATTGTTCGCCGCTCTCGGCCTCGACCCCGCCGTGCGGTTCCTCGAGCGTCGCGGCCTCTCGCGTGCGGCCTCGGTGGTCGTCGTGATCCTCGGACTGATCGTCGTGGTCGGGCTGATCCTGTGGATGGTGCTGCCGATCGTGATCGACCAGGTCGCGAGCTTCGTGCGCTCGGTGCCGGGGATGATCCAGGACTTCACCCGCACCGACATCTACGCGACCCTCGAGAAGCAGTTCGGCGACCAGTTCGAAGACCTCGTCGCCGACATCCAGAAGTTCCTCACCGATCCGGGCAACATCGCCGCGATCGGAGGCGGAGCGCTCAAGATCGGCGCCGGCATCGCGAGCGGCATCTCGGGGGCCATCGTCGTGCTGGTTCTGACGCTCTATTTCGTCGCGACCCTCCCCGGCATCAAGACCGGCCTCCTGCGCCTCGCCCCGGCGCGCGACCGCATCAGGGCAGGAGAGATCACCGAGCAGATCACCGACTCGGTCGGCGGCTACGTGATGGGCATGGTCGTGCTCGCGTTCTTCAACGCGCTGCTCGCGTTCCTGCTCTACCTGTTCCTCGGACTCCCGTTCCCGCCGCTGATGGCGACGGTGGCGTTCTGCATCACGCTGATCCCGCTCGTGGGCTCGGTGATGTTCTGGATCATCGGAACGGGGCTGGCGCTGTTCACGAACCCGGTCGCCGCGCTGGTCTTCGGAATCGTCTATCTCGTGTACATGCAGGTGGAGGCATACGTCATAACACCCCGTGTGATGAACCGCGCGATCTCCATCCCTGGTTCGCTCGTCGTGATCGGCGCCCTCGCCGGGGGCACTCTGCTCGGACTGCTCGGAGCACTCGTCGCGGTGCCGGTCGCGGCATCCATCCTCATCATCATCAACCAGGTCTGGGTTCCCCGGCAGGACGCCCGGGTGTAGTCACAGCCGCTTTCTCACATAGCGCTGGCTTGCGTCATCGAGCGGGTTAGAGCCCCTGGTCGACGACGCCGACGAACCGGCTTCCGACGCCCTCGAAGTACCCGCGATGCAGCCCGGCGGCCGGCTTCGGAAGCTCGTCGACTGAGTGCTGGCGGCAGATCACGTAGGTGAACTCGGGCCACCACTTCTTCGGCCTCGCCGTCTCGGAATAGCCGCACACATCGCAGGTCAACGTGACCCAGACAGGGCGCGCACCCTTCTTGCGGTTCGATCGGGACTGGACGAGCCATGCGGGCGGATCCTGCTCGAGCGCCGCGAGCTCTGACTCGCTCGCGCCGTCGCCGAAACCGTGGCGGTCGGCCATCTCCAGGGAGATGTCGAGCCGTTGGGCGAGATCGCGCTTCGAGATCATGCCGATGTGTCCGTTGCCATACGGTCTATTCTCTCAGGCCGCTCCCTTCGGCCACACGGCGCGTACGAGGAAGGGGCCTTCCGACGGTCGTCTGAAGGCCCCTTCCTTGTAAGCGATCAGACCAGACCCTGCTCCTCGAGCCAGGCCTTGGCGATGTCAGCCGACGACTTCTGGTCGACCGTGCTCTGCACATTGAGTCCGACGAGCTCCTCCGCGGTGAGCTTGGCGCTGATCGCGTTGAGCACGTCGGAGACGTCGTCGGCGATGTCGCTCGACACGATCGGCACGACGTTCGATGCGAGGATCAGGTTCTTCGGGTCCTCGAGCGCGACGATGTCTTCCGTCTGGAAGGCCGGGTCGGCCGTGTAGATGTCGGCGACCTGGATCTGACCTGCGAGCAGCGATTCGAGCGTCGTCTGGCCCGTGGCCGAGAACGCGAGGTCCACGCCGTAGACCTCCTTGGCCGCAGCCGGCCCGTAGGGACGCTGCTCGAACTCGGGTGCCGCGCCGATCGTGACCGGAGTCGTGACCTTGGCGAGGTCGGCGATGGTCTTCAGGCCGTTCTCGTCGGCGAAGCTCTTGAGCACCGTATAGGTGTCCTGGTCGGACGCCTCGGCGTAGTCGAGGGCCGTCAGCTCTTCGGGCAGTTCCTCCTTGAGCGCCGCGTACACGTCGTCGGGGCTCGTGACGTCGGTGCCGTCCTTCGAGAGGTACTCCAGCAGGCTGCCGGTGTACTCGGGGAACACGTCGATCTCGCCCGACTCGACCTCGGGCATGTACGCGTCGCGCTGGCCGATGTTGAGCTTCTTCTCAACCGTGAATCCAGCGTTCTCGAGCGCCTGTGCGTAGATCTCGGCGATGATCTCGTTGGAGTAATACGCCTGCGAGCCGACGACGATCGTGTCGGAGTCGCCCGAGCCGGAGCCTGCATCGGACGGCTCGTCGAGCGGGTTGCTCGAACTGCAGGCCGACAGGGCGAGTGCGGCTGCGGCGACCAGGCCGACGGCGAAGGCTGTGCGCTTGCCTCGTGCTGTGAACATGACTTCCTCTTCTCTGGGAGTGCGGGGATCTCTGGTGCTGTGGGTGGGATCAGGCGGGGACGGATGCAGGTGCCGGGTCGGCCGCGCGACGGCGCACGGCTCGCGGTGGACGCAGGCCGGCAGGAACCGCCGCGTGCTGGGCGGCCGCGAGGAGCAGGTCGACCAGGAGAGCCAGCACCGCGACGATGATCGCGCCGGCGAGGACCTGGTCGAAGCGACGCAACGGGATGCCCTGGATGATCGGCCAGCCCAGTCCGCCGAGATTGACGTAGGCGGCGATCGTGACCGTGGCGATCACCTGGAGGAGAGCAGAGCGGATGCCGCCGAGCAGAAGCGGCAGCCCGAGCGGCAGTTCGACCTTGAAGAAGATCTGCCACTCGGTCATGCCCATGGCGCGGGCGGAATCGATCACACGGCGGTCGATGGCCTCGAGCCCCGTGTACGCCCCGGCGAGGAGCGAGGGGATGGCGAGCAGCACGAAGGTGGTGATCGCCGCTTCAGGAATGCGGAGCACGCCGAGCAGCAGCACGAGGAGCACCATGAGACCGAACGCCGGGATCGCACGCGCGGCGCCGGCGACCGCGACCGCGACCTCGCGACCTCTGCCCGTGTGGCCGATGAGCCAGCCGATCGGCAGGGCGATCGCCGCGGCGATGAGAACCGAGATCGCCGTCAGCGCGAGATGCTCGCCCAGCAGCTTCGGCAGCGCGTAGTTGCCCGTCCACTGCGCGGGAGCGAGCATCCAGGCGATGGCCTCGGCGAAGAGATTCATGCGGCCGCCCTCGTCGTGGCGACGCGAGCGGTCGCCCCCTGCGCCGCAGCTGCGTTCGCCCGGGTCCACGGCATCAGCGCCCGGCCGATCAGCATGAGCACCAGGTCGAACACGAGGGCGATGATCACGACCGCGATGACGCCGGCGAAAACCTCGGCGATGATGCGACGCTCGAGGCCGTTCGTGAAGAGGTAGCCGAGGTTCGTCACGCCGATGAGGATGCCGACGGTCGCGAGCGAGATCGTGCTCACTGCCGTGACGCGGAGTCCCGCGAGGATCACGGGACCTGCGAGCGGGAACTCGACCGCCCAGAAGCGGCGGAACGGGGCGAAGCCGGTGGCCGTCGCCGCCTGCCTCACGTCTTCGTCGACCGAATCGAGTCCGTCGGCGACCGCGCGCACGAGGATCGCCACGGCGTAGATCGTCAGGGCGATGATGAGATTGGGCGCGCTGATCGCCGAATAGCCCAGCGTCGCGGGGAGCAGGATCAGCAAGGCGAGCGAGGGGATCGTGTAGAGAAGCCCTGTGAGCACGATGACCGGCCCGCGCACCAGGCGGTACCGCCAGGCGACCCAGCCCAGAGGCAGCGACAGCACGAATCCGAGCACGATCGGGATGACGCTCTGCTGAAGGTGGATCACCGTCAACTGGAGGATCAGCCCGAAGTTGTCGACGACCCAGTTCACGGGGCGGCTCCGTCGGCAGAAGCGGGAGCCGCGGCATCCGACCCGACGATCGCGCCCTGCGTGCGCCCTTCCGAGTCGACCACGACGAGCCCGCGCGGCGTCTGCTTGAGGCTCAGCGCCCGACGCCCTCGGTCGGCGCCGATGAACGCCGCGACGAAGTCGTCTGCCGGACTCTCGATGATCTCGCTGGGGCTGCCCACCTGCACGATGCGCGCTCCCTTGTCGAGGATCACGACCTGATCGCCCAGCAGGAACGCCTCGTCGATGTCGTGCGTCACGAACACCACGGTCTTGTCGAGCTCGCGCTGCAGCCGGCTGGTCTCCTGCTGAAGATCGGCGCGCACGATGGGATCGACGGCGCCGAACGGCTCGTCCATCAGCAGGATGTTGGGATCGGCCGCGAGTCCTCTGGCCACGCCGACGCGCTGCTGCTGCCCGCCGGAGAGCTGGCTCGGGTAGCGGTCGGCGAGTGCGCGATCGAGTCCGACGGTGTCGAGAAGTTCGCGCGCGCGGGCGTGGGCGGCCGTGCGCCCCACGCCGTTCAGCCGCAGTACGGTCGACACGTTGTCGATCACGCTGAAGTGCGGCATGAGGCCGGAGTTCTGCATCACGTAGCCGATGCTCCGGCGCAGCTTCACGGGGTCGCCGCCGAGCACGCTCTCACCGTCGATCTCGACGTCGCCCGAGGTCGGCTCGACCATGCGGTTGATCATGCGCAGCAGAGTCGTCTTGCCGCATCCTGACGAGCCGACGAAGACGGTGGTCTTGCGCGAGGGCAGCACGAGGCTGAAGTCGTTCACGGCGAGCGTCCCGTCGGGGAATCGCTTCGTGACGTTGCGGAACTCGATCAAGGCGGTCTCCCGTCGGGGTTACGGCGAGACCTCGACGCCCGGCGCGAACGCGACGTAGCCCGAGAAGTCCTTGCCGACGCGGTCGAAGGCGGTCGGATACGGATGCGGGTAGGACCATGCCAGGTCTTCGTGAAGCTCACCGCCGGCCCGCACCGACCAGTACTGGCACACGCCCTTCCACGGGCAGGTGTAGGGGGTCGGGCTCTCGACGAGCACGTCGGGCGCGACGGACGCCGGAGGGAAGTACCAGTTCCCCTCGATGCGGATGAGATCGCTCTCGTCGGCCTCGGCGATGGTGGTTCCTGCGAGTACGGCCTTCATGGTGCTGCCTCCTCAGATGTGGTTCGAGCGTATAAGAGGTGTCGGACATCGGGGGGAGGATTGCGCGCGCACGCGTCGATGTGCGACACATTCCGTCACCTGTTCGGAGCGCTTCCCCGATCGGATGGGGCGATCACGCGGAATCCCGCCCGTAGCCCTCGAGGAGCCGCAGCCAGATCTCGCTCACCGTCGGATAGGCGGGCACCGCGTGCCAGAGCCTCGCGATCGGCACCTCGCCGACGATCGCGAATGTCGCGGTCTGCACGAGTTCGGCGACCTCCGGCCCCACGAAGGTCGCGCCGACGATCACGTCGCGCTCCGTGTCGATCACGAGCCGCGCCTGCCCCTCGAACCCGTCTTCGTACAGGCTCGCGCCCGCGACCCAGCCGAGGTCGTAGTCCACGACCTGCACTGCGATGCCGGCATCCTTCGCCGCCTTCTCGGTCAGTCCGACCGAGGCGACCTCCGGGATGGAGAACGTCACCTGCGGGGCGGCCGCATGATCGGCGGTCGCGACGTGACGCCCCCAGGGCGCGTCATCCACCGCTCCGTCGAGCGCTCGCGCCGCGATCACGTCTCCCGCGGCCCGCGCCTGGTACTTGCCCTGGTGGGTCAGCAGCACGCGCCCGTTGACGTCGCCGACCGCGTACAGCCACGGCACGTCAGGGACGCGCAGGGTGTCGTCGACCGCGATCCACCTACCCGGCTCGAGCCCGACGGTCTCGAGCCCGATGTCTCCGCTGCGCGGGGATCGCCCGGTCGCGACCAGGACTTCGGATGCCGTGACCGTCGAGCCGTCGGACAGAACGATGTGCACGCCCTCCTCGTCTCGATGCACAGACTCCGTGCCGACCGACAGGCGCACGTCGACGCCGAGCTCCTTCAGGCCGGCCCCGACGCGCTCGCCCGCAAACGGCTCCATGCCGCCGAGCAGTCCGCTGCGGGCGATGACCGTGACGGCCGAGCCGAGCGCCGCGTACGCGGTGGCCATCTCGACGGCGACCACTCCTCCGCCGATCACGGCGAGCGATTCGGGCAGCGCCTGGGCGCTTGTCGCCTCTCGGCTCGTCCAGGGCGACGCGTCGGCCAAGCCGTCGATGGGCGGGATGACGGCATCCGATCCCGTGCTGATCGCCACGGCATGGCGGGCGTGCAGCACTCGGGTCGTCCCGTCGGCGTCTGTCACGGTGACCTCGCGCTCACCCGTGAGCCGCCCGTGTCCTCGTGCCAGGTCGATGTGCGCCGACTCGAGCCAGCGCACCTGCCCGTCGTCCGACCAGTCGCTCGTGAACGAATCGCGCCGCGCGAACACGGCCGCGACATCGAGCTTTCCGGTGACGGCCTCGGCCGCGCCGCGCACGTGCTGGGCTGCGCGCAGCGCCTGCGCCGGGCGCAGCAGCGCCTTCGACGGCATGCACGCCCAGTACGAGCACTCGCCGCCGACGAGTTCGCTCTCGACGATGATGGCGGTCAGGCCGCCCTGCACCGCTCGGTCGGCGACGTTCTCTCCCACCGGGCCTCCGCCCAGCACGATCAGATCGTATTCGTCGGTCATCGGCGGCTCCATTCGACGGGGTGCGTGCGTCCAGGGTGCCAGAACACTCGCGCTCTCGGGGGAATTCCCGCCGACTCGTGCCGTGCGGCCGATGGGCCGCGGCCGATGAGCCGCATCCTCAGCGGGGCGTGACGAGCACGACCTTCCCACGTTGACGACGCTGCTCGATCGCGGCATGAGCCTCTGCCGCGCGTTCCAGCGGATACTCGTCCACCGGCGGATCGACCTGCCGCGCCGCCACGGCCGCAAGCGCCCTCGATTCGAGAGCCCTCAGGTCTGCCGGCGGACGCCCGAGCGGGACCATGACCGTGAGCGATCTGCCGATGAGGTCGTCGGTGTCGATACGCACGGGTGCGCCGCTCGCCCACCCGATGATCACGATGCGGGCTCCGCGACCGAGGGTCTCGAGCGCGGCGCGACCGACCGCGCCACCCACGCCGTCGTACAGAAGTGAAGGCTGTCGCTCTCCGAGCAGCGACGTCATCCGCTCCGGCCACGCCTCATCGGTCGAGTCCAGGGCGATGAACCTCGGGTCGGCCGGTCCGAGCTGTTCCACCGTCGCGCGCTTCGACTCTCCGCCGTACAGCGCCACCACCGTCGCCCCGACCGCCGACGACAGTTGCACGAGCTGGCTCCCCAGGCCCCCCGACGCTCCAGGAACGATCACTACGTCCTCCGCACGCGCGGGCGCGTTCTCCCACATGAGCTGCGCCGTTCGGCCCGTGCCGATTGCCGCGACCGCCTGCGAGGACGAGACCTCGTCGGGAATCAGATGGAGCGATGCGACCGGCGCGAGGGCGAACTCCGCGTAACCGCCGCTGCGGAAGCCGACGTGCGCGACCACTCGTGCCGCCATCAGGCTCGTATCAACGTCTGGACCCACCGCCTCGACGACGCCGGCGACTTCACGCCCAGGCGTCATCGGGAGCACCGGCCGCGGCATCGACGGCGGACCGTCTCCTCGACGGATGTCGGTGTCGACGGCGTGGACGCCGGCCGCCTCGACCCGCACCCGGACTTCTCCCGCGCCGGGCTCGGGGAGCGGAGCCTCTTCGATCTTCAGCACCTCCGGCCCACCGAAGTCGCGCTGCACGATCGCCCTCACGGCGCTGCCACCTCTCGGGCGGCGTCTCCGTCCGCTCGCGGCGCCAGCCGGGGTGACAGCACAGCCGCTGCGACGGCGACCGCACCGGCGAAGGCGAAAACGACGACGAACGGGTCCGCGACGGCGGCGGCACTGGCGGCGGCGGCGAACAGCACGCCGGTCACGGCCAGCGACAGGGCGCTGCCGAAGGAATCGGCGACGGTCATCGCCGAGCTGTTGAAGCCCTGGTTCTCGGGTGTCGACATCTCGAGGGTGAGGGCGCTGGTGCGCGGGCTCATCAGCCCCATGCCGGTGCCGGCGACGATCCAGGCGGCGACGATCGCCGGGGCATGCATGTGCAGCACCGCGGACACGAGCGCGAGCAGGATGCCCGCGACCACGAGACCAGTGCCGATCCGCACGGCGACGACGCTCGACAGCCGTGTGCCCATGCGCCCCTGCACGGTGGCTGCGGCCGACCAGGCCAAGGCGCCGCCGGTCAACGACAGCCCGGCGAGCGTCGGGGTGAAGTCGTAGCGATCGGTGAGCAGATACGGGATGTACACCTGCGTTCCGAAGAACGCCGCCGCGGCGAGCCCTCGGACGAGGATCACCGAGGGCAGACCTCGACGAGCCGCGAGGCTGCCCTTGGGCAGCAGCGGCCGGACGGCGATCAGAGCCACGATCACGGCCGCGACAGCCAGCACGGGCCCCGCGCCGGGCACGTCGCCCAGAAGATCGAGCGCGAGAACGGCGACCGCGGCCAGGACGGACCAGCCGAGGAGTCCGAGCGACCACGGGATCGAGCGGTCGCCGCCGTCGCGAGCGAGATTCTTGAGAGCGGGGACGACCATGAGCAGCGCCACGAGCACGAGCGCGACGACGCCGAGGAAGACCCAGTGCCAGCTCCACAGCTCTGTCACCATGCCGGCGACGGTGGGGCCGATCAGCGACGGCACCACCCACGCGGCCGCGAAGCCCGCGAAGATCGCCGGGTGCAGGTCGCGCGGATACACGCGCGCGACCACCACGTACAGCGCGACCGTCAGCGCACCGCTGCCCAGCCCCTGCGCGAAACGGCCGGCGACCAAGACCTCCATGCTGGGGGCGAGACCGGCAACGAGCAGACCCGCCACGAAGACGGCGACAGCGGTGTACAGCGGTTCGACGGGTCCCCGGCGGTCCGCCCAGTTCCCCGCCGCGACCATGCCGATCACTCCGGTGGCCAGCGGACCGGCGAAGGCGAGCGCGTAGAGACGCTCCCCGCCGAGGTCCGCACTCACGACCGGCATCACCGTCGTGACGGCCAGGGACTCGAACGCCCCCAGGAAGACGAGGGCGCAGGCGCCGATGGTTATCCAGAGATAGGTGCCGCTCATGATGCCCGGCGCGGAGGCCGTGGCGGTCCGCACCTCTCCCGTGTCGATGGTCATGGGCTCGACGCTAAGACCTCAACAAAGGTTGAGGTCAAGTCGCGGCGTGAATCCGAGTCTGCAGAGCGGGCGTGAGCGCGGGAATCGCCCTCAGCGCACCGGCAGGAAGTGCGTCGGCGTCGGCACCGGAGCCTGATGACGGATGCCGAGGGGCGCACCCGTGCGCTCGTCGAGATCGAGCAGGCTGATCGTGTCGGAGCGCTGACCGGCGACGAGCAGCTTGCCCTCGTGCACGAGATGGTGCCGCGGCCAGTCGACGCCCGAGTCGGCGAGCGCGATCGGCTCGAGGCTCTCTCCCGCGCCGCGGACCCGCAGCGCGGCGATCGTGTTGCTTCCCCGCAGAGCCGTGTACAGGAACTGCCCGTCGCGGGTGCGCACGAGTTCGGCCGGGAAGTCGACGCCGACCTCGGCGACAGGGCTCGACAGCACCGATGACACGACGGACCAGGTGCCGTCGGGACCGGCGGCGAGCGTGAACACCTCGCAGGAGTACTCCGTGACCACGTGCAGATGTCCGCTCGGATGCACCACCATGTGCCGGGGCCCCGTGCCCTTCGGCAGCACGACCTCGTGGTCGAGCACGAGTCCGCCCGCCGTCGGCCGCCAGATCCGCACCAGATCGAAGCCGAGATCAGTCGTCGCGATACGGCCGTCGGCGAGGAACGCCGCAGCATGCGCGTGCGACTCGCGGACGCCCTCGGCGCCATAGGGGTCGGTCGCGGCGACACCGGTGCCCGCGGGGGCCCCCGTGTCATCCTGCGGCTCGCCGAGCAGCGCCGCTCGCAGTTCAGCGGCCTTGTGCGCGGCATCAGGAACCAGACGTCCCGCACCGTCGATGCCGATGCGCACCACCCGTCCGTCGCCGTAGCAGCTGGCGATCAGGTAGCGCCCTGAAGGAGCGACCGCGAGATGGCAGACGTACTGTCCGGCCTCGACGGGGTCGCCGAGGGGCGTGAGCGCCGACTCTCCGGAGCGGACGAACGCCTGCACCGCCGCGTCGCCCTCGAGCGCCGCGTACACGACGTCGAGGGTCGGATGCGGGGCGAGCCAGGAGGGCGAGGGCGTCTCGGTGACGGCTCCTCGGTAGCTCAGCGCGGTCGCCGCCGTCTCGTCGCCGGCCAGCATCCCGATGCCGTCGGCCGAACCCTCCATCGCCGGGCCGTAGCCGCCGAGCCAGAACCGCGTCATGTTCAGTCGAGCAGGTCGTGACGGACGATGACCTGATCGCGCTCGGGCCCGACCCCGATCACCGAGATGCGGGTGTTGCTCATCTTCTCGAGCGCGAGCACGTAGTCCTGGGCGTTCTGCGGAAGATCCTCGAAGGTGCGCGCCGTCGAGATGTCCTCGCTCCACCCGGGGAAGTACTCGAGGATCGGCGTCGCGTGGTGGAACTCGGTCTGGTTGACCGGCACCTCGTCGAAGCGCACGCCGTCGACGTCGTAGGCGACGCAGACGGGCACCTGCTCGAGGCCGGTGAGGATGTCGAGCTTCGTGAGCACGAGGTCGGTGATGCCGTTGATGCGGGTCGCATAGCGCGTGATCGGCGCGTCGTACCAGCCGACCCGACGCGGGCGGCCGGTCGTGGTGCCGAACTCGAAGCCCTGCTTGCGCAGCCACTCGCCCTGCTCGTCGAACAGCTCGGTCGGGAAGGGGCCGGATCCGACTCGCGTCGTGTAGGCCTTCACGATGCCGACGATGCGGTCGAGCGCCCCGGGGCCGACACCGGATCCGGATGCTGCGCCCGCAGCCGTCGCGGTCGAGGAGGTGACGAAGGGGTACGTGCCGTGATCGATGTCGAGCATGGTCGCCTGGCCGCCCTCGAAGACGACGACCTCGCCTCGGCCCAGAGCCTCGGCGATGAGGTGGCCGGTGTCGGCGACCATCGGGCGCAGGCGCTCGGCGTACGAGAGCAGCTCCTCGACGATCTCGTCGACGGTGACGGCGCGACGGTTGAACACCTTCACCAGCAGGTGGTTCTTTTGGTCGAGGGCGCCCTCGACCTTCTGGCGGAGGATGTTCTCGTCGAAGAGATCCTGCACGCGGATGCCGACGCGGTTGATCTTGTCGGCGTAGGCCGGGCCGATGCCGCGGCCGGTGGTGCCGATGTTGCGCTTGCCGAGGAAGCGCTCGGTGACCTTGTCGAGCGTGCGGTGGTACTGCGTGATGATGTGCGCGTTCGCGCTGACCTTCAGCCGCGAGATGTCGATGCCGCGGGCGCTCAGCGCCTCGAGCTCGCTGAAGAGGACTTCGAGGTCGATCACGACGCCGTTGCCGATCACCGGGGTCACGCCCGGCGAGAGGATGCCGGAGGGCAGCAGGTGCAGCGCGTACTTCTCGTCGCCGACGACGACGGTGTGACCGGCGTTGTTGCCGCCGTTGAACTTGACGACCCAGTCGGTGCGCTCGCCGAGCAGGTCGGTGGCCTTGCCCTTGCCCTCATCGCCCCACTGGACGCCGACGATAACGATTCCTGGCATGGGAGACCCCCTTGCTTCCGCCGGGTTTGCACCGGCTGATGAGCTGGCCCTCTTCGGGCTTTTCCATCCTACCCAAGGCCCCGGCGGCCCCGTTCTGCGTGGTCTTCTCCCCCTCGGCGGGCCCCGCCGCTAGAGTGAGCAACCGGAGGCGACATGACAACCTGGTGGCCCTTTGCACGTATGGCGGCAGCCCTTCTCGGCACGGCCGCGATCATCGCGCAGCTGTCGCAGACGCTGCGAAACGCATTCGACTCGCAGACCGAGTGGGGCGGCCACATCCCCACCGTCGCGACGAACTTCTTCAGCTTCTTCACGATCGAATCGAACGTGCTCGCCGCCGTCGCGCTCGCAATCGCCGCGATCTGGGCATGGACCGCGGGCCGCGGCGCCGAGCGCGAACCCACCTGGCTCGCCACTCTGCTGGTGTGCGCGAGCACCTACATGATCGTCACCGGCATCGTCTACAACCTGCTCCTGCGGGGCTACGCGCTTCCGCAGGGCCAGACCGTGCCGTGGTCGAACGAGGTTCTGCACGTCGTGATCCCGGTCTTCCTGCTCGCCGATGTGCTCTTCGCCCCGCGTCACCGCGCGATGCCCTGGAACCGCGTGCTGGTCGCGGCGGTCTTTCCGATCGTCTGGGTCGTGTACACGCTGATCCGAGCGGACTTCATCGTCGCCCCTGCGACCGGCGACCACTGGTGGTACCCGTACCCGTTCTTGAACCCGCACTTCATCCCCGGTGGCTATGCGGGCGTCGCCGTCTACATCGTCGGAATCGCCGTCGCGATCCTCGCCGTGGCGGCGGGTGTCGTGTGGGTCGGGCGCCGACGCGCGGCCCCGGTCACGGCATCCGTCTCCTGAGCACGTCGGCCGCCGGCCCGATCAGAGCCCGCGGATTCCGCCCCGGGCGATGCCGAGCTCGGCGAGCCGTGCCTCAGCTTGAGTGCGCTTGAACTCGAGCGACTCCCCGATCTCCGCGGCCAGACGCGGGCGGGTCCTGATCAGCTCGTCGACGGTCTCCAGAGGCAGCACGACCACGGTCAGGATCTCACCGGCGACCGTCACGACCTTGGTGCGCTCCCGGGTCAGGGCGGTCTGCCCGATCATCTCGCCCTTCTCCGAGACACCCACCTCGATGCGCCCGCCGTCAGCCTCGACCGAGAGCACCGCGCGACCCGACAGCACCACGCGCACCTCATCGGGTACGACCCCGCTGGGGAGCACGACCTCGCCCACCCCGTAGCGCTCGAGGTGCGCGGTCGAGCGCAGCACCTCGGCATCGTCCTCGCGCAGGTGCAGGGTCGACGCGATCTCGGCCAGCGCCGCGACGAGCACCTGCGGCTCGGCGAGAGGGTCGGTCGCATCCCCGTCGAGCGCGAACTTGCGTCGGCGAGCGGCGTACCAAAGCCAGGAGAGGTAGGTCGACAGCGCTCGCGCCGCCTCGGCCGGCGCGGCGACCGGAATCGAGACGCCGTAGGCGCCCGCACCCGAGTACCGCACGGAGGCGCGCTCCCCCGGCATCCGCATCGGAAGGGCGTCTGCGGTCTCGAGAAGCAGCGCCATCACCTCGTGCGGCGGATCGTCGGTCGAGAACTTCACCTCGGCCTCAGCCGAGTACGGCCCGTCGGGCTGGCTCATGTTGGTGAAGGATGCGCCCGAGAGGTTGGAATTCGGGACGATCTGGATGCCGGAGCCGGTGTCGATGTGCACCGCACGCCAGTTCACCTCGACGACCCTGCCCTTCACACCACCGGTGTCGAGCCAGTCGCCGATCTTGAACGGCTGCTCGAACAGCAGCAGGAGTCCCGAGATCACTCCGCCGACCGCGTTCTGGAGCGCCAGACCGATCACGATCGATCCGACACCCAGCGCGGTGAACAGGCCGCCCACGTCGGCTTCCCACACCCAGGAGAACAGCAGCGCGAGGCCGATCACGACGAGCGTGAGCCGCGCGATCTCCACGAAGATCGAGGGGATCCGCTCCCGCCACGATCCCGGTCTCGCGTTCGCGAACAGCGCCACGTTGAACGCCGACAGCACCAGCAGGATCACGAGGAAGCCGAAGACGGTCGCGACCACCCGCACCCACACCTGATCTGCCGGAGACTGGATCGCGAACGCCAGCAGGGCGAAGAGCGCGCCCACCGGCACGACCCAGTTGCGCAGCATCCGCAGCGGCTTGGCCACCGGGTTGCCCCGCCTGCCGAGGGCGCCGATGGCTTCGGTGAGGACGACGAGGAGCACGGGCACGCCCGCGGCGAGCGCGATCACCCACCAGGCCCAGCCATCCTGGAACGCCTCGGCCATGTCAGGCCACCTTCCAGACGGTCTCGGTGCGGCCCTGCGACTCCACGGTCCCGGCCTCGACGTAGGTCACCAGCTCCTGGGTGCGGTCGCGCACCGTCTGGCTGACGTAGATGCCGGGTTCGCCGCTGACCGATCTCACGCGGTAGGCCAGGTTCACCGCGTCGCCCCACAAGTCGTAAGCGAGGCTGGTGCGGCCGACGAGGCCGCTCGTCACGGTGCCCGTGTCGACGCCGGCCCTGAGTGAGATCTGCGTGCCGTTCTGCGCGTTGAACCGCTCGATCACGCCGAGCAGGCTGCGCGCGAACTCCACGCTCCTGCGGATGTTGTCGACGCGGGGCACGACGAGCCCGGAGGAGGCGAGGTATCCGCCGCGCAGCGTTCGGACCTTCTCGACGCCCGTCTTCTCCGCCGCCTCGTCGAAGCCGCGCATCAGCGTGTTCAGCAGCGCGATCTCCTCTTCGCTGCTCAGGCCGCGGGCCAGGTCGTCGAGGCCGACCACCTCGGCGAAGACCACCGACACGTTCTCGTGAGCCTCGGAGATGGCCTCGTCGCCCTTCTTGTACTTCGTGGCGACGCTCTCGGGCATGAGGGTGAGCAGCAGCTTCTCGTTCTCGATCTGCTGCTCGTCGATCAGCTGCTGCTTGATCCGCAGACTCGAGGCCATGTCGTTGAACGCGCTGCCGAGGTCGCCGAACTCGTCGCGCGAGGAGTGCGGCACCTGCACGTCGAGGTCTCCTTCAGCGACCCTGTGCACGGCGCCGACCAGACGGTTGATGGGTCGGGTGAAGACCTGGGCCAGCAGCAGCGAGAGCAGCGAGACGGCGAGCAGGATGCCGAGCAGCGACAGCAGCACCGTACGCGTGAAGTCGGCCACCGGGGCGAAGGCCTCTGCGGTGTCGATGCGCGCGATGATCACCCAATCGAGACCCTCGACCTCCAGCGGGGCGTACGCGGTGAGGCTGTCACCGCCGATGAAGTCGCGGCCTTCCGTCGTGCCGCTCTTGCCCGCCTGAGCATCCGCCACCGCCTTGGTCGTGACCGGCTGCAGCAGCACGGTGCCGCCGACCTCGACGATCCGATCGGCGATCGACGGGGCGATGCCTCCGCTGACGAGCCGTCGGTGGTACTCCTCCGGGTCTTCTTCGAGCAGCCGAGCGGTGCTGCGCATGAGGTCGTCACGTCCGACGAGATAGACCTCGCCTGTGTCTCCGAGCCCCTCGCTCTTCCACTGCTCGTGGCCGGTCGTGACCCCGTTGATCGTGTCGATCGGGATCTGGAAGGCGATGGCGCCCGTGATGCGGCTGTCGTTGCCCACGGGAGACACCACCCACATCGAGGGCACGTTGAACGAGGGGATCCATCTCTCGAAGTCGGTCATCCCGACGCTGTCGACGGAGTTCGTGGCGATGACCTCGCGATAGGTGTCGGCGAAGGCGGTGTCGCGGTAGGGCCCCGTGTTGAGGTTGGTGCCGAGGTCGACGCCCTTGTACGCCGAGAACACGACGTCGCCGTCGAGGTTGAGCAGCAGCGCGTCCTCATAGCCCGCGCGCTCGATCAGTCTGCTGAAATAGTCGCCGTAGCGTTCGGCCATCGCCGAGTACGTCGTGCCGTCGCCCGCGTCGTTGCCCGTGAGCTGCGTGTCGTAGTCGGCGTCGAAGTCCTGGTTCCTCACGGAGTACTGCAGCTGCAGGTACTTCCCGGCGCTGGATTCGGGGAGGAACGCCTCGGTCCCGTAGTCGTCGCCGGTGCGTTCTTCGAGCTTCGGGATGAAGGTGTCTGCGTAATACGACTCGAGCTGTGCCTGCTGCTCACCGCTGATCTGCTGCTGCTGCAGCTCGTCGAACGCCGCGTTCAGCTGTGTCGACAGCGTCTGCGCGCTGAGGTTGCGCGAGTTCAGCGACGCCGATTCCTTGACGTCGTCGATGGCTTCGACGACCTCGGCGGCGCGCATCGACCGGATGGTGATGAGCTGATCGACCGCCGCCGCGTGCAGCGACTGACGACCGTTGAGGAACCCGATCGCGCCTACGATGATCGACGAGAGCAGGCTCACCGCGAGCAGCATGATGAGGAGCTTGGACTGGATGCTCAGCCCCGGGCGACGCAGCCGCCGCCAGACTCGGTCTCGGGTGCCGCTGTTCCGCTCGGTCGTGTCCGTCATGTGTCCTCCGCCACGCATGAGTCCCGCGTCCCCGACTCGAACCTAGCGATATGGCGGTATCCGCGTCTAGATCCGGACGCGGCGGCCGACGTCGACGGCACCTCGGAACGGGACTGGGCGGTGCACGCGTATCGCGTGCACCGCCCAGTCCTCATGCATCAGTCGGTCACTGGCTCGATGCCTCCGCCGTACGACGGCGACGGACCAGCAGCAGGATCCCGCCGCCCACGAGGAGCGCCAGGCCCGTGATCACGACACCGACGGCGACTTCACCACCGGTGACCGCAAGCGGCGTCCCCGGCGTCTGGACGGTGACCGTCGACGGGTCGGAGGTGAACGGATCGCCTCCGGGGGTGTTTCCCCCCGCCGTCGCCATGTTGCGGATCGATCCGGCGTTCAGATCGGCCTGCGTCACCGTGTACGTCGCCGTGCAGATGACCTGTGCGCCGGGCGCGAGCGACGCCGCCCCAGCCGGGCAGGTCACCGCCGACAGTGTTCCGGTGCCGGTGAAGCCGGTCTCGTTCACGACGATGTCCGTGAGCGTGAGGTTGCCGGTGTTGGTCACGACGAACGAGTACGTGATCGCCTGTCCGACCGCGGTGGCGCGGTCGATGCTCGCGGTCTTCACCACGTTCAGCCCGGGCGCCGGAGCACTCGGAACCGCCACCTCGGACGGCGGTGACACGGGGTCCGGTCCGGTGGGCGGAGTGCCGGTCGCGGTGGCGGAGTTCGTCACCGTGCCGGCGTCGACGTCTGCCTGCACGACCGTGTAGGTCGCGGTGCAGGTGACCTGAGCGCCCGGGGCGAGGGCTGCCGCGGCTTCCGGGCACGCGATCGCGGAGAGCTCGCCCGCACCCGAGAAGTCACCCTCGACGACCGAGACGTCGGTCAGGGTCACGTTTCCGGTGTTGGTCACGAGGAACGAGTACGTGACCTCTTGCCCCACCGCGATGTCGGCCTGTGCGGCCTCATCGGCGGACTTCACGACCGTGATCGCCGGGGTCGGCGGGATGTCGACCGTGACCTCGTCCGGCGGGGACACCGGAGGCGGGGTCAGCGGGTTCGGCGGCGTGCCAGTGCCGGTGGCCGCGTTCGTGATCGATCCGGCATCCACGTCGGCCTGCGTCACGACGTACGTCGCGGTGCAGGTGACCGAGGCGCCCGGAGCGAGGGATGCAGCGCCCGCCGGGCATGCGATGTCCGAGAGCGCACCGGTGCCCGAGAAGTCCGTCTCGGTCACGGTGACGTCGCTGAGCGTGACGTTTCCGGTGTTGGTGACCAGGAACGAGTACGTGATCGTCTGGCCTGCAGCCGTGATCGTCTCCGGGTTCGCGGTCTTGTCGACCTCGAGAGCGGGGGCAGGCGGCACATCGACCACGACCTCGTTCGACGGCGTGACCGGCGGAGGCGTCAGCGGGTTCGGCGGGGTGCCGGTCACCAAGGCCGCATTCGTGATCTCTCCGGCATCCACGTCGGCCTGCGTCACGACGTAGGTCGCGGTGCAGGTCACGTCCGCGCCCGGAGCGAGGGACGCAGCCCCCGCGGGGCACGTGATCGCCGAGAGCTCACCGTTGCCCGAGAAGTCGGTGTCGGACACGGTGACATCGTTCAGGGTGACGTTCCCGGTGTTGGTGACCAGGAACGAGTACGTGATCGTCTCACCGGCCTCGCTGATCGTCTCGACATCCGAGCTCTTGACGATCGTGAGCGCGGGCGCCGGGTCGACCGACGGGATCGTGACCTCCGACGGCGGAGACACCGGCGGCGTGCCTTCCGGCGGGGTGCCGGTGGCGGTCGCGCTGTTCGTGATCGACCCCGCGTCCACGTCGTCCTGCGTGACGGTGTACGTCGCGGTGCAGGTCACGGACACCGAAGGCGCGAGGTTCGCGGCGCCTGCCGGGCAGACGATGGGCGACAGCTCACCCGTTCCGGTGAATCCGGTGTCGGTGACCTCGACGTCGGTCAGAGCGACGTTGCCGGTGTTGGTGACGACAAAGGAATAGGTGACCTCCTGGCCGACCGTGAACTCCTCCTCGGAAGTCGGCGTGGCCGACTTCACGACGCGGATCGCGGGTGCCTGCTCATCGAACACGACGGTGGAATCGGCGGGCGGGTTCAGGCCCGTGCTGGTGATGTTATCGGGGCCGTTCGTGAACGAACCGGCCACCGGAGACGTGACGTTCACGGTGATCGTGCACGACGCCATTCCGGCGGTCAGGTTGCCGGACGCGGTGATCGACGTGCCGCCGGCCGGCGCGTCCACGACGCCTGCGGGGCAGGTCGTCGCGGCGGCGCCGTCGGCGATCGTGAGTCCGGCGGGCAGGTCGTCGGTCAGCGACCAGCCGTTCTTCGCCGCAAGATCGTTGGTGTTGGTCACGGTGAGCGTGAGAGTGGAGACCTCACCGGCGACGAGGGATGCCGGGCTGAACGACTTGTCGAGCTGCGGGGTGACATCGAGGATGCGGATGTTGTCGAACGCCGCGTCGTTTCCGATACCCGAGCCGTTCGCATTCGTCATGCGGATGCCGAGCGCCGAACCGCTGAACAGCACCGAGCCGTTCGAGGTGTACGTGCCCACGCTGACGGCCCGAGCGGCGAGAGGTCCGACCGCCGGAGCGGTCACGGTCGAGCTCGACGTGCACGCGTCCAGCACTCCGCCGACGTTGGTCGCGGTGCCCCCTTCGTTGAGGAACGCGAACTGGTACTGCGGCGCGGACACCTGGCAGTTCACCGCCGCGGTGTCGACGCTGAACGTGAGGAACCGCCCGGATGCCTGAGCGAGCGGAATGTTGTTGACCGTCTGGAACTCGACCGCGTTCGCGCCCGGGTTGTTCTCCGTGTATGCCGCGACGACATCATTCGCGTTCGGGTTGGCGGCGCCGCTGTGCACGCCGAGCGCGTACGCGAGCTGACGGAGGTTCGCCGAACTCCCATCCGAGACGCAGTTGCCGCGGGACGTGTACGGGATGCTGAAGTTGACGATCGCGCCGTTGCAGTTGGTCAGCCACGACTGGTCGGCCGTGTAGGTCTGGCCGCCGGCACCGGTGTACGCGCTCAAGAGCTGCGGAGCCGTGCCGGGACCGTTCTCGAAGTTCTCCTGGAACACGACCGAATTGGCCTGCGGCGTGCCCGGCGTGCCGGGTGCCGCCTGTGCAGCAGTCGCGACCCCGACGAGCGAAGCGCCCGTTAGAGCCAGAAGACCGAGGACGGCGGCGATCGACCGCCCCGCAGCTCTCGGAGATGATGGGCGCGATCGCGCCCGATGGTGTGTACGCATGTGTTCCTCCCCGTCTGCTCGGAAGAGCAGACCCTGTGTGCCGGCGGCGACGACGTCCGGAGCACCCCTCGCACCATGACAAGCGCGGATGCGCAGGACCGGATTCATCGCCCGGATCAGAGCCTGAACGGACCGCTCGGGCCTGACTCCAGGGGGAGTCTTTCAGCGACCCGAGAACTCACCTCACCCACAGAACGGAAAATCACCCCTCCGCGAGAAAAATCACCCCGTCGCCTGACCGCCCGATCTCCTCGCGGCGCCCAGAGAGCGCAACGGCACGAACTAGCCGGAGCCGCTCAACGGCCGAGCTGGAACAACTGCTGCAACTGTGACCGATTCGAGACGCCGAGTTTGCGGTACGCGGTGCGCAGGTGCGTCTTCACCGTGTTGACGCTGGTGTGGTGGTCTTCGGCTATCTCTACGTTCGAGCGCCCTGCCAGCGCGGCACGCACGACCGCGTTCTCGCGTCTGGTGAGTGCTTCGGCGCCCGCGACGGCTGCGCTTTCGACGACCGCGAGCAGGCGGTCGGCGATCTTGCCCTCTCCGCGCTCCCGCACCAACTCGGCCAGGCGCCCCCGCACGTCCGCCGAGCCGAGAGTCAGGGGGGCATGACAGTGATTCCACGCCGCCAGCGCCGCCGCACGACGCAGAAGCGCATCGCGGTGATTGACAGTGTCGGTTTCGGCGGCGATGAGCAGAGCAGGAATGAGCACACGCGGGTGTGCGCTGGAGGTGTGCAGCAGAGGCGTGATCACCGCGCGAGCGTCGGTGCCGCGCCCGAGCTTCAACAGACGAAGAGCGTGCAGCGTGGCGCCCGTCTGTCGCACCACGCTCGACTCGGCGTCCACCCGCGCATCGCCGAGCGCCCTCGTCGCGCGGTCCGACTGGTGAAGGATCTGCAGCAGCAGATACCGAACGATGGAGGTGTACTCCGCGTTCAGCGGGACGTTCGCGTATTCCGGCGCGAGTCCACCCACGAATGCGTCGAACTCCGAGAGCAGTGCCTGGGCGTCGCCCGGGTCGTCGGGGGTGAGAAAGGCGCGAAGCGCGAAGTACGGACCCCAGTAGTCCAACGACAAGCGGATGTCGATGCGCGACAAGACCACGCGCGCAGCGTCAGGCTCCAATCGCTCGGTGTGCAGGATCGCGTCGGCCAGGCGCGCTGGGGTGGCAGCGTCGCTCGCCCACCAGGCGTCGTCGGGGATGGGCGGGAGCTTCGCGAGCCATTCGGATGCCTGTCGGCCCCGCCCGTGAAGCGCGTGGATGAGAGATGCAGCGCCGACCGCGCGGGCGTCGACCATCCGGTTGCCAGCGGACACGGCCCAATCGTGGCTGTGCGTGAACTGCTCGAGAGCGTCGTCGAAGCGACTCACCAGAAGGAAGGTGACTCCCCAGTGATAGTGGAACTCCGGCAGTGCGTTCGCGAACGTCGGAATCACCTCGACGGGCATGCTGCGCAGAGTCGAGACGGCGACCTCCGTCGCCCTGACGGCATCACGATGTCGGCCCGCTCCCCGCGCCGCGGCGATGCGTCCAGTCAGCGAGGCAAGGCGGTCGAGTGGTGCCGCTTCCGGGTCGTCGCTGATGATGTCGTCGTAGGCGCGCCCCTGGGGCTGGCGATCGAGCGAGCGGCGCAGGTACTGAATGGCCAGACGAAGCCGACTGTTCTCGGCCATCACCTCTTGCGGCAGGGCGGCGATGACATCGATCAGGACCTGCGGCGCATCCTGGGACAGCGCGCTCCATTCGTCGCGCAGTATCACCAGGACGCGATCCCAATCGCCCGCCCGTTGCGCTTTCGAAAGCGATTCGACCACGCCGACATCGATCGGTTCACTCACAATTCTGCCCTCCCAAACAGAACCTTCCGGCCCACTCGGTGTTACGGAGCAGCCACCGCCTCAACGATATCCATACCGACCACTCGGTCGGGATCGTCTCCTTTCACACCGGCCGTGTGTGTGAGCTGGTGGAGAGGCGCGCGCGGGAGGGTGAACCGCGTCAGAGGGAGGTGTCGACGCCGATCCCGTGCTGCTTGCGGAACCACTTCTCGGCAGAATCAGCGTCTCCGGCGAGCATCGCGGCGCGCATCTCGCGGAAGCACTCGATGCGGTCGGCCGCCGAGCCCTCTTCCGGGCGCAGGTGGCGGAGGTTGCGAGCGACGAGAAGGCTGGTCTCGGCCATCATCGCCGCGAAGACCGGGTTGGCGCTCTTGCCCACCAGGTACTCGAGGAGCGCGAGAGACTCGTTCATCATCGCTTCGGCCTCACCGGCTTCGGTCGCAGCCACGACGCGGTCGAGGATCCCGACCGCCTCGGTCAGCTCGTCGGCATCCATGCGGCGCATCGCGAGCTGCAGCGCGATGCTGGCCTGCATGCCCATGTACTCGAGCGTGCTGCTCACCATCTCGTCGGTGATCTCGGTGACGCGGGTGTAGCGGCTGGGTGCGACTTCGACCAGTCCGACCCAGGTGAGGCGCTGCAGAGCCTCGCGCACCGGAGTGCGGGAGATGCCCAGAGCCGCCGCGAGTTCCTTGTCGTTGACCTTCTCGCCGGGCTCGAGCGTGCCCTCGACGATGGCGTTGCCGACGATGTCGAAGATCTGATCGGCGAGCGCCGATCCCTCGACGCTCACGGGGCCGAGTCGCTCATCGAGCGACACCTGTGCATCAGTCATGGTGCTGTACAGCTTTCTGTGTTCAATTCGCGCCCACGGGCCCCTCGCAGCGCGGCTCGATACTACGTCGTGAAGTTCAAGATTTCCTGGCAGCACGCCAGCGCCCCGGCGCCCGAGAGCGCCGGATCGCGACCGGCGACCGGCCCGGCTGCCCGGAGCGTTCTCTTCGGCGGCATCCGAATCCCGGTATATTTACGTCACGCATGCGATCGGCAGGGAGTGGCCGGTCGAACGGAGCCGGCGGCTTCGGACGAAGGGATCGGCGGTACGGATGTTCCAAGGGCAGGAGGGGCCCGTTGTGGACTCGGACGCGCCTGAAAGCACGGGCGCACGCAAGGTCCGCCACAGCGCGGAAGCGACAGCGCCCCTGCCCGCCGCCGGAGCCGTCGCTCGCGCGCACACGCGTGTGAACGGCTGGTCGCGACCGCGGAAGATCCTCGCGATCGGCTCCGTCGTCGTCGGCGCGGGACTCATCGCCTTCGGTCTGTTCAGCCCGGGTGGCGGCGATGTGACGGCGCTCGCGAACGCCCCGGTGACGACATATGCCGACCGCACCGATGACAAGGTTCCGGCCGGGGAGTACGGAGTGGTCGATCGCACGGGCGCACCCACATCGCCCGCCACGGACGAGCCGTCGACCGACGAGCCGTCAACCGACGGGGCGAAGACCACGCCCGATTCCGAGTCGCCGACGACGCCGCACTCGGACGATCCGGGTACGACGACACCCGGGACGACGACACCGACAGACCCCGGGACGCCCACGACGCCTACAGCGCCGACTACACCCACGGTCCCGACGATGCCCACGACCCCACCACCGGTCGCCCCGAAGCCGCTCACGTTCGCGGGGGTCCAGAAGGAGAAGAGCCCGCTCGGGCTCATCACCAGCTACACGCTGAGCGTCACCGGCAATCCCGGATCGAAGGCGCTCGTGAAGTACGGCACGCTCGAAGCGGGGACGATCACGTTCGACAGCGACGGCAACGGATCCATCGGCGTGGGTGGGGCGCTACTCGGCCTCAACCTGTTCAACCCCATGATCCGCGTGTCCTACTCCGATGGCACCGCCGGCTCGGCCATCGAGGCCCGTCGCGACGACATCTGAGCCGTTCGCCTCATCTGACCCGCACTCCCGACCGCGACAGTCCTGAAGCGAGACCGCCGGCGAGCGCGAGCGCGATCAACTCGCCGCCCAGACGTCCCAGAAGAGTGGCCGTCAGCACGACCGGCGTCAGATGATCGGGGCTGAACACGGGCAGCGACACGACGAACAGCGACACTCCGGCGAAAGCGGCGGCGGGGATCAGCCGCCGCCATGCGGCAGACCGCGAGCCGAGCAGGGCGACGTCGAAAGCCGCGGCGCCCGTCACGAGGGCGACGATGAACAGCGGCCCGATGGGGCTGAACGGCCAGACCAGCGCCCCGGCCACCCCCGCCGTCAGGGTGGCTGACCAGGGCGTTCTCGTGAGTATCCGCGCGAGGAACGGCATGACGCTGTGAACGGCAGCGACCAGGGCGTACAACGGGGGTGCGGCCGTGGCGATCGCCGGAGTCACCGGTGATACGCCCAGCGACGCGACGGCCTGTACCGCGGCGAGCGCAGCGCAGATCAACAGCATCCTCGTGGTCCACCTCGACCCGTCGCCGGAGGTCTGACGGGTCACGACAGCGTGTCCAGGCTCGTCGGCGAGATGAGCCGGCGATGCATCGCGATCGTGAGCGCTTCCTCTCGAGTGCGGGCACCGAGCTTGCGATACAGGCTCTTCATGTGGGTCTTGACGGTGTTCGGCGACACGAAGAGCTCGGCGGCGATCGCGCTCCGTGAGCCCGATCGCACCAGTACCTCGAGCACGGCCCGCTCCCGCGACGTGAGGCGAGGACGATCCGGCTCGGCGAGGAGCGAGCCGATCTCGCCGATCTCGGCGAGATCGGCGGCGCCCATCCTGGTCAAGGCCTCGGACAGCAGCGCCGAATCCTCCGGGGGCACGAGGCGCAGGGCGGTGCGCTGCTGCGACTGCCGGATCGTCGAGATCAGCTGACGCAGCAGCACATCTGTTCGCCGGCCGGAGCCGGCCCGCAGCGCTATCGCGGATTCGAGCGTGAGCGCCTGCGCCAGGGTCCTCGTGCTCTGCGTGCGCCCCGCTATGGCTCGGAGATGGCGCAGCGCATCGCTGGTCGCGCCTGTAGCCAGAGCGACTCTGGCTCGGTCGACGTGATCCTGCGGAGTGCGACCTGCGTCCCGTCGCAGCACCGTCGCGGCCGCCTCGTGATTCCCGAGCGCGAGATGGAGCACGCTGCGGATGGTCACCAGCCGGCTCCGGTTGGCGGCCGCCTGCCCCTCGGAACCTCGAAGCACGACGAGCTCCTCCAGCCGGGCGAGGGCCCCCGCCGGGTCGCCGGCGAACAGCCCCGTCATCGCTTCGACCCGTCCGATCGCCACCCAGTGCTCGATCGATCGCCGGTCGTGCCGCATGGCGGCGAGATGCTGCGCCGCCATGCCGGTGTCGAACCGCTCGAGCGCGAGGAGCGCCTCGGCCAGCCGGTAGAAGGTTCCGGTGTACATCGCCCGCTGCTCGTCGGTCCACGGTTCGCCTCGCGCGATGGCGACGAACGACGCCGCCTCGGTCATGTTCCCACGCAGCGCATGGATGCCGGCCATCATCGACAAGCTGCTGAAGCTCGAGACATCCGCCTCGCCGAACTCGGCATAACCACGGGCGAACACCTGCAGGGCGGTGGTTTCCGCTCCTCCGTAGTACAGAGAGGCGCCGAGCTGGGAGTAGAGGCGCGGCAGGTATCCGATGAGAGCGGCGCGGTCATCGCGGATCTCCTCCAGCGCAGCCACTCCTGCTCTTGCCGACCGCACGGACAGCGCAGACTTGCCCATCAACCGCAGCGCGGCGCTCTCGCTCGACAGCACCAGGGCCCGCTCCGAAGCCGGTGTTCGCTCGGTCCACGACCGTATCCCGAGCGAGGCGAGCCCGAAGTAGTAGGCGGCTTTCGTGCGGCGCAGTCCGTCGGCGTTGAGCAGTATCCCGAGAGCCATGGCGAGAAGGGGATGCGAGGTGAGAGCTGCGGCCGGAAGCTTCTCCAGCGCCGTCCTGCTCTCGTGCAGATGGTCGTCGCGCAGCAGATCGAACCAGGCGATGCGCAGGACGTCGGTCGCCGAAGAGAGGTCGTGCCCGTCGAGGGCCGCTCGCAGAGCCGCCCCGGGATCTCCGAGGCGGAGGGCGGAGAGCACATCGTCCGGAACGGTGTCGGGCAGAGAAGCGATCAGCGCGGCCGGAATCGGCGCGCGCGCACCGTGGTCGGAGGGCGAGCCGATCGTCATGATGCCTTCGGTGAGATGTCTACGTCAACAGGAGCATCGGCCTCCCCCCAGCGGGACCGCTCCCCTGATCATAGTTCTCACCCGAACAGAGGGCGTGCGCCCGCCGAGGAGGGAGCCGTCGTCGCGGCGACGACGGCTCCCTCAGCCGCTACTCCGCGATCACTCGCCGGCGTCGGAGGAAGAGCAGCACCGCGCCAGTCAGGAGAAGGACTCCCGCCGCAGACAGCACGCCGACACTGAGCTCGCCGCCGGTCGACGCCAGCGGAGACGTCACCCCCGCCGGCCACTCGGGCACCGCGCAGGCGTCGTCCGTGGCAGCGAGATCGTTGCTCTCCACGCCCGCGGTGTTGGCAAAGCCACCCACGTCACCCGCGCCGGGCGCCGGGCAGATGAGCGCGGTGCGATCCGCCGTCCTCGTGTCGAGCACGGCCGTCACCTGCACGCGGTAGGTGTGCGCCGCGCCAGGGCCGAGCTCATCCTTCGCCACTACGTTCTCGGCGGATCCCGCCGCTCCGCGCCCGGTCCAGGTCGGGCTCGATACGACACCGTCGGGCGTCTGTGCGATGTTCGCACTTTTCACTGTGATACCGGTCCCGAACCGCAGACGATCCGTCAGGGTGTAGTCGGTCGCGGCCGAGCCGTCGTTGGCGACGACGATCTCGTAGACGATCGACCATTCTCCGTGCAGGCCCTTCACCGGCTCGCCCACGATCGACTTCTCGATGCTGATCGAGGGGATCGGCGCACAAGCCTGATCCTGTTCGGTGTCGCCTGTCGCATCCGTCATGGTCGAGGAGTTGTTGAACCCCTGGTCCGCGTCAGACCCCTCCGCGGGGCACGCGGTCGGATCGACGCCGGCATCCGCGCCGTCCAGATGCAGGGGCACGTCGGCGATCACCGTGACTTCGTAGTGATGCGCGGCGTAGCCCTCGTCATCGGTTCCGAGCAGCGGCGTGCCGGCCGAGATCGTGAGCCGATCCGTTCCGTTCCACTCCGGATCGGCCAGCAGCACCCCGTCAGGAGAGGCCGTCACGACGGCGGAGTCGACGGTGACCTGCGCAGAGAAGTGCAGCTCATCCGACAACGTGTACGTGGTCGCGTGCGCGGAGGTGTTGCTCACGTCGATGCCGTAGACGATCTGCCACTGCCCGCCGCCGATCGGCGAAGCCGAGATGAGCGACTTCACGTGCGTCGGCTCCCCCTCGACTTCGACCCCGGCTGGGTCGCAGTTGATCGTCGGCGGGACGCCCGAGTCCGCAGGGGTCGCCGCCGTGCCGCACGCGGTGTTCACAACCGTGTCGAGATCGCCCGCTCCGAGCACGATCTCGAACTCGTGAGCCTGTTCGGCACCGGGAGCGAGCTCGTCGATCGTGAAGGAACCTTCGGGGAACAGATCGTCCGTGATGACCAATTCCGTGAGGGTTCCCTGCCCCGTGTTCGTGACGACGATGCGGTACGGCACGGTCTCGCCCACGTGATAGCTCGGATACTCCTCGACCGTGTTCGCGTCGACCCACTCTCCGGCCCGGTTCTGCACGTACTTCTTCAGCGATGCCGAATAGTGGTTCGCGACCGAGATCGGAGCGGAGGTGCGCATCACGAGTTCGGTGTTCCCGGTACGCGCCTGGGCACGGTTGACGAGAAGATCCCCGCCTTCGACGCCGTCGGTCTCGATCTCGACCGTGAACTGCTGAGTCGCACCCGCCGCCAGGGCCGGACCGATCACGCGCACGGCGGTGGGAGCCGCTGGCATCGTGGTCGACCAGCCGACAGTGTTGCCGGCGACTGAGCCCGCGGAGCCGTTGGAGGCCAGGGCCGGGTCATCACTCAGCGTTGCAGGGTCGGCGTCTGTGTAGTAGACGGTCGCCCCGGGCGCGACGACGCCGGTCAGGACGTACCCGCCAGCGAAGCTGGTGCCTCGACCGTCGCCGTTGTACGGGAGGATGTCGATCGTGTCGGTGAAGGCTTGCGACACCGGATCAAAGGACCGCAGCGTGACGGTCCAGGAGCCGGCTCCGACTCCGTCTCCGTTGAGGTTCGGGATGAACGCGGTGTCGGCGCTCTTACCGATGCTGGTGTATCCGCTCGTCGGCACGGTGATCGAGCTGCTGGCCGGGTAGGAATGACCCGCCACTGACGCGTTCGCCGTGTTCACCAGGGTTTGCCCCGGCGTCACACCGCTGCCCACCACCGCCTGATAGGTGAGCGCATGGGTCTCGTTCGTGGTGACGCCGTCGAACATCCAGGTGAGCACCTGCTGACCCGACCCGTCGGTGGAGACGCTCGGTGCCGGAGAAGCGGAGCCCTCCACGTACGTCATTCCGACGGGGAGCGTATCGGTGATCACGTAGTCGTCGACGGTGAGCGGACGACCGGGCCCGCCGTTGGCGGCGTAGTTGAGGGTGAACGTGGCGCTCTCGCCCGGTCGAACAGAGGACCGATCCGAGGACTTCTGCAGGAACGGCGCGACGCTGACGATGCGGACCACGTCACGGAAGGCGTTGACTCCCGAGTACCGCAGGCCTGGTGTGGGCGAGATCAGGTTTGCCGAGTCGTGGGCCCACGGCTGTGCGCCGACCTTGAACGAGTCGAACTTCCAGATGTCCGTTCCGGCGGGAGCTGCGAGGGTGACCTGCGAGTACCAGGCGAATCCGCCACTCGACGCCGGATACGCTGCGACATCGGCCCCGGTGAACACCAGCTTGGTCGCCTTCACGGTGCTGAGATCTGCTGGCGGCGTGGTGGACCATCCGCCCGGGTCCTGGTCGCAGTCCGTCGCGAGTGCTTCAGGGTTGTAGGACGGTGAAGCCGGGTCAACCGATGCCAGGGTGCCGGTGTAGTACCAAGTGGTACCGAAGCTCGTGTTCTGACCGGTTCCGATTCCTCTCGTAACGTGCCCGTTGAAGCTCATCCAGCGCGAGTCGTAGACCGAGCAGGCCTGCATCACTGTGGCCGGGGTCTCACCCGAGTGCAGGAGCCAATGCTGCTGGATCGTAATCTGCGAACCGGCGGAGGTCTCGATCTGTCCGCTCCATGCGCTGACAGTGGATCCCACGGACTGCGGCAGGAATGCCGAGGACCAGGCACCGGGCACTGTAAACGCCTTCGTCGCCGTGTTGTTCGACGCGTCGTCCTGTACCGTGATCGCCGTCGTCCCTGCGGCGGTGTAAGTGGGCGCGGAGGACTGCAGCTGCACGCTTCCCGAACCGGGCGTCGGCACGCGGAAGACGACCGCACCGCTTGCGATGGCATCCCGATCGGTGGGAAGCGGCTTCCCGGACGAGTCGAGGGTGGGGACGTTCGCGGGCGAGTAGTCGATGCCGCTGAGAGTGAGCGTGTACTGGTTCGGCGTCGCCGTCGGGGTCAACGAACAGGCGACCTGGTTCGCCATCTGCTCAGCGGGGTGAGAACCCGCTGACCACGGGTGCCCTGAGCTTGCGCCGCTGGTGCTGAACGGCATGCAGCCGATCGCCGTCGAAACCGCTCCCGGGTTCGGGGCGATGTCGATGATGTACGAGACCGAGGCCGGTCCCGCCTGGCTGCCCTTCAGAAGATTGAGCGTCCACTCGAACTGGAAATCGGTGGAGGCACCCGCGTTCGTCGTCGTGAGGCTCGGGTTGGTCCAGTTGATGTCCATCCCGAACGGCGTGACGATGGGGACCTCTGGCAGTGATGCGGAAACCCCGCCCACCGTACCGGATACGGAAATCGCGTCACCGCTCACCCCGTCCGCGACGACAGGCGACTGGACTGTGAGCGCCGTGCCCATGTCGTGGGTGCCGAAGTTGCAGACCATGACTTTCTTGTCGTCCGACAGCGAGGAGACGGGCGTCACATCCTGGGTCATACAGGCATCAGGAATCCCGGAGAAGTAGCCGTGCTCGATTGTGAACGTCGCCGTGACGTTGTCCACGGCCCCATTCGACGGCGCAGGGGAATCGTCATTGACGTTCACCCGCCACTGCGCGGTGATGACCTCGCCGGGGCTCACCGTCGCCGCTGTGCCGTCGGTCCAGCGCCCGGTGATCTCGTACACCGTCGCGGCCGACGCCGGCGTCGCCGTGAGCACAGCTGATGCGGCGAGGAGCACCGCCGTCGCCGCCGATGTGAGCGCTCGGAATCGGCGCCTTCTTCCCTGTGACTCGCGCATTCAGGTCCCTCCCGACCAGACGAACAACGGACGTATGTCTCCGATCGTGGCGGTCGGCGCCGACGAGTTGGGGAAATCTCACCCCGGCCTCACCCCGCCCCGCTGACCGCAGAGCGGATGCCGAGGCATCCGTCATGGGCAGTTCTCCCCACCGCGAGCACAGCGCAGTGCCGTTACGCTGATTCCCGGGGGATGGCCGTCGTGTCCCCGTGCGAAAGAGGAGACACCGATGAACGAGCCTTACGCGCCCGGCGCAGTCGCGGGTCAGGTCCCGCCTCCGCCTGCACCTCCTGTTCCCGCGACGCCGATCGCTCCCGCCCCTCCCGCGCAGGCGGCACCGCAGCAGGCGGCCGCCGCCGCACCACAGGCGCGCGCGAACGCCGAGCAGGCGCCTGTGAACAGGCAGGGCCCGTCGGCAGAGGAACTCGCCCACGCGAGCAAGGTCCTGGGGATCATCTCAGATTCGTACTCGGCGAAGATGGTGGGCCAGGATCGCCTGCGCATGAGCCTGCTGATCTCGCTCATCGCGGGCGGTCACATCCTGCTCGAGAGCGTGCCCGGTCTCGCCAAGACCACCGCCGCGAGCACCCTGTCCGACACGGTCAAGGCGTCGTTCAAGCGCATCCAGTGCACGCCCGACCTCCTGCCGAGCGACATCACCGGCAACCAGATCTACGACGCGTCGAGCGGCACCTTCCGCACCGTGCTCGGTCCTGTGCACGCCAACTTCGTGCTGCTCGACGAGATCAACCGCTCGAGCGCGAAGACCCAGAGCGCGATGCTCGAAGCCATGCAGGAGCACCAGACCACGATCGGCGGCGAGATCCACCACCTGCCGAAGCCGTTCCTCGTGATCGCGACGCAGAACCCCATCGAGCAGGAGGGCACGTACGAGCTCCCCGAGGCGCAGATGGACCGCTTCCTGCTCAAGGAGATCGTGGAGTACCCGAGCCCCGCAGAGGAGTTCGAGATCCTCGGCCGCATCGACTCCGGCGTGCTCGACCCCGACCGCCACGTCGAGAGCGCCGTGACGCTCGACGACGTGCGGATGCTGCAGGACACCGCCTCGCGCATCTACGTCGACCCGGCGATCCGCAACTACATCGTCTCGCTCGCGTACGTGACGCGGAACCCCGCACCGTACATCGGCGAAGAGCGCGCCCGCTACATCAAATACGGTGCGAGCCCGCGTGCGAGCATCGCTTTCCTGCAGGCGTCGCGTGCGCTCGCGCTGCTCAACGGCCGCGCGCACGTGCTGCCCGAGGACATCCGGTCCCTCCGCCATCTCGTGCTGCGCCACCGCGTGCTGCTCACGTTCGAGGCCGACGCCGAAGGCATCCGCAGCGAGGAGATCATCGACCAGATCTTCGCGGCCGTGCCGACCCCCTGACCCTCCGAACCCTTCGACAAGCTCAGGGACCCAGCCGGAAAGCGCAGATGCCCAGCCTGATCACCCAGGTGAAGAGCAAGCTCTTCATCCACTCGTCGCGCAAGTCGCTGCACGCGCTCGACGGCGCCTACGCGTCGCTGATGCACGGCCGCAGCCTCGACTTCGAAGACCTGCGCAAGTACGAGTACGGCGATCAGGTGCGCGACATCGACTGGCGCGCGACCGCCCGGCAGGGAACCCCGCTTGTGAAGCGGCACCGTGCGCAGCGGATGCACACGATCATGTTCGCGGTCGACACCGGTCGGTCGATGGCGGCACTCGCCCACGACGAGAAGTCGAAGAAGGACCTCGCGATACTCGCCGCCGGTGTTCTCGGGGTGCTCGCCCTCCGTCACGGCGACGACTTCACGGTCGTCTACGGCGACGCCGACCGCGTGCGGCGCCGGGCGCCTGGGCGCAGCGAGGGCGCCCTCGAGCATGCGCTGCAGACGATCGACTCGGCGATCGACTCGAGCCACGCCCCCAGCGACCGCGATGCGCTGCTGTCGTTCATCACCCGTACGATCTCGCGCCGGATGATCGTCGTGATCATCACCGACGAGGCGCCGATCACCGAGAACACCGAACGGATGCTGCGCCGGCTGCGCGTGCAGCATGACGTGCTGTGGCTCACCGTGCGCGATGCGGAGGTCGTGCTCGACCACGCGACGAACGCGACCCGCACCGACGTCGACACCATGTGGGACGTGCCCGACTTCGTGCAGGGCGACGTCGAGGTCGTGCGCGAGCTGACGGAGCAGACCGCGGCGGATGCGGCCTATCTCGTCGAGACGCTCAAGCGCATGGAGATCAGTCACAGCGTGCTCGAGGGGCAGGACGACGCGGTGCCTCAGTTGCTGCAGCTGCTGAACCGGAGGTCTCATGCCCGGCTCTGACGAACTGTATCCCCCGTTCCAGTACTCCGGATGGTGGATGCTGCTCGCCTTCGGCATCCTGGCGGCGCTGGTGCTGGGCGCCTGGCTCCTTGTCGTCCTGACCCGCCCGCGGCGCGGGCTCAGCGAGCTCGATGCGAATCAGCCCGGCCCGCAGCTGCTCACGATGGACGTGCTGTCGCAGCTGCGGCTCGAATACCTCGATCGGATCCAGCGCATCGAAGACGACTACCGTGCGCGCAGGCTGTCGGCTCGTCACGCCAACTTCGAGCTCAGCAAGGTCGTCCGCACCTTCGTCAACGAGTACAGCGGTCTCGAGGCGCCGGTGCTCGCGCTCGACGATCTCGTCGCCCGCGGAGTGCATCCTGCGCTGATCGATGCGATCAGCCGGCACTTCTACCCCAGCATCTTCCGCCCGGGCCCGGCGATCGATCCGACCGCCGGCGCCGAGGCCGCCAGAACGGTGGTGCGCTCATGGCACTAGCGAACTGGTGGATCATCCTCGTCGCGGCGGGCGTCGTAATCCTCGCGGTCGGGATCGGCCTCTTCCTCGGACTCCGCTCCCGCGCGCGCACCGCGGCGGGTGAGCGAGCGCGCATCGCCCGTGCCGAGCGCCTGCGGGCGCTGCCGACATTCCGCTCCGCACTGCGCCGACGCGTGCTCGGGCTCACCGGCATCCTCGCCCTCGGTGCGATCGCGACTCTGAGCGCCGGCGTCGTGGCCGCCCGGCCGATGTCGTCGCAGACGATCCAGCCGGTGAACACGAGCCGCGACATCATGCTGTGCCTCGACGTGTCGGGCTCGATGAGCGAGGTCGACGTCGAGGTGCTCAGCGTCTTCGAGGAGCTGCTCGAGGGCTTCAAGGGCGAGCGCATCGGACTCACGATCTTCAACAGCTCCCCCGTGCAGGTCTTCCCCCTCACCGACGACTACGAGTTCGTCCGCGAGCACCTGCAGAGCGTGCGCGAGAGCTTCGACTACACCGAAGACATTCCCGAGCACTGGGTCGGCACCCTGAACGGCGACGGCGCCTCGCTCATCGGCGACGGGCTGGCCGCGTGCGCGATGGCCTTCGACCACCCCGACGACGAGCGCTCGCGCTCGGTGATCCTCGCGACCGACAACGAGGTGAACGGCGCCTCCATCGTGACCGTCGAGGAGGCGGCCGCCTACGCGAAGGGCAACGGCGTTCGCGTGTTCGCGATCAACCCGGTGCAGGGCAAGGACGCCGCGGTGAGCGACGAACTCACGGCGGCAGCCGAGAGCACCGGCGGTCAGGCGTACGGTCTGCGCGACACGACGACGGTCGGCGACATCGTCACGGCCGTGCAGGAGCAGGACGCCACCGAGCTGAGGGGTCAGGCGCAGGTGGTCTGGACCGACACCCCCAACCTGTGGATCGTGGTGCTGATGATCGCCTCCCTCGCGTTCGTCGGGGTCGTCTGGAGGGTGAAGCTGTGATCTTCCAGCCCGTCCTCAACGTCTTCCTCCTGCTGCTGTTCTTCGCACCGGTGGTGGCGGTCGCGGTCATGACCATGACTCGGCCAGCGAAGCGGGGCGCACCGCTGTGGCTGTGGGTCATGCGACTGGCGATGCTGCTCGCCTGCTTCGTGATGCTGCTGCGCCCCGGCATCCCCGGCGGCGCCACACAGACCCTCGCGACCGACACCGACGTCGTGCTGGTCGTCGACACGACCGCGAGCATCGTCGCGGAGGACTGGGACGGCGACAAGCCCCGCCTCGACGGCGTGCGCGCAGACATCCAGGCGATCGTCGAGGAGTACCCGGGCGCCCGTTTCGCGCTCATCACGTTCGACGCCGCGGCCGACCTGCGGATGCCGTTGACCACAGACACCACGGCGCTGATCTCTTCTCTCGACGTGCTGCGCCCCGAGGTGACCAGCCAGTCGCGCGGCAGCTCGGTCGGCATCGCGAGCCAGATGCTCAGCGACACCCTCTCGAGCGCTGCCGAGTCCTCGCCCGACCGCTCGCGGATGGTGTTCTACTTCGGCGACGGCGAGCAGACCGATGGCAGCACACCGGAGGCCTTCACCGGCAGCGCGAAGCTGACCGACGCCGGCGGCGTGTTCGGCTACGGCACCGAGGAGGGCGGCGCGATGAAGCTCACAACAGGCGGAGTCGACGGCGCCGACGGCGGATACATCCAGTACCAGGGTGCGAACGCGAAGTCCGTGATCGACGAGGCGAACCTCCAGACGATCGCCGATCAGCTCGGCGTGGAATATCTGCACCGCACGGCGGATGCTGAGCCGAAGCTGCCCGAGGCGCCGTCGACCACGACGACCTATTCGAAGTCGGGTGAGATCGGCAACGTCACCGAGCTGTACTGGGTGGCCGCGCTCGTCGTGGTCCTCCTGCTCGCGGTCGAGCTCGCCAGGGCCACGATGCTCGTGGCGCGACTGCGTCTGCTGAAGACGCCGGCGACCCACGACGCTTCGTCTGGTCGCTCCGTTCCTCGCTCAACGACCGAGGAATCCACCGGAGGTGAGTCATGACCGACCTCTCGACCGACCCGGCCACCCAGACGACGAGCGCGGACACCACGGCCGCGGCATCCGCTCTTCTCGCCGCGAACCGCCGGCGGCGGCGCATCCGTCGCTGGATCGCCATAGGCACCCTCCCCCTCACACTCGCGGCGCTCCTGTTCGTCGGCAAGCTGCTGAGCATGTACGCCTTCGCCCACCAGAGCATCAGCGCCTACGTGGTCGACGACTACGCGGGTTCCGAGGCCTCAGCGCGCGGTCAGGAGTTCCTGAACTGGTTCGAGCCGTTCAAGGCGCCGTTCAACGTGGGCACCGCGCTCGCCGGCGCAGAGAAGCTCCCCGAGGCGCGCACGAAGCTCGAGGAGTCGCTCGAGCTCGCGCACGGTCTCGAGGTGTGCACCGTGCGCATCAACCTCGCGCTCGTGATCGAACGGCAGGGCGATGCGGCCGCCGCCGACGGCGACGGGGCCGCCGCCGCCGAGTTCTACGGCGAGGCTCTGACGCTCACCAGCGAGACGCCCGAGGAGTGCAACAGCGAAGAGGCGCAGCAGCAGTCGTCCGATCCCGACCGCGATATGCAGAAGACCAAGGAAGACACCGAGGACCGTCTGAAGCAGAAGCAGCAGGAGCAGCAGGAACAGCAGCAGCCCGAAGAGCAGAAGCCCGAGGAGCAGGAGCAGCCAGAGCCGCAGCCCTCGGACGAGAAGCTCGACGAGCTCAAGGAGAAGCTCGAGCAGGGTCAGCAGGAACGCGATCAGCGTCAGGACGGCGAGGAGCCGGGCGGCACCGGAACGGACAAGCCATGGTGATGGATCGGGAGAAGCAGCGGCAGCGCTACATCGCCGGCACCGAGGGCGCCCCGCCCGTGCCGCCGCCCGGCGGATACCGCGGGGCGAAACGGCAGCAGTCCGCGTATGCGGCGCCTACGCCCGCAGCGTCGATCTACAGCGCCGGCGAGACCGCCGCGGCAGCCATCGAGAAGAAGCCGTCGTCGGTGTTCAGCCGCGTCGTGCTCGTGGTCGCCATCGTGTTCGCGGCGATCCTGCTCATCGTGATGGCCGCCGGAGGCACGGACATGCTGTACGGCGTGACGATGTTCGCGTTGCAGCTCGTGGTGCTTGGCCTCGTGATCGCCACGCTTTTCACTGCGCGAGGACGGATGCTGGGCAGCATCGCGCTGGTCGTCACTCTGCTCTTCAACGTCGCCACGGTCGGTGGACTGAGTGCGCTGCGCACATCGGCGGCCGGCGCCTACGACGGCATGAAGAGCGACGAGCAGAAGCACGAGGAGGCGTACCCCGGGATCAAGGGCACCGACCCTCAGGAGGCGCTCGATCAGCAGTCCGTCGAAGAAGTCCGCGCCGCGGCCGCCGAGCTTTTCGCCGACATCCGCGCGCAGGTGACGGCGGAGTTCGGCTACGAGTGGGTGCAGGTCGGCGACGAAGACCTGCGGCCGGAGCGCAACGGCTACGGCGGCGAGTCGATGCTGTACGAGTTCGCCACCGAGGGCTGGGCGACGACGGAGCCGATCCACGACTATGCCACCAAGGTGGCGATCATGGACTTGATCGGTCAGATCGTGGTCGATCACGGCATGTACGGGCTGTACGCGTTCAACGACCCATCGGTGTCGAGCATCGACCCCTCGGTGATGACGAAGCTGTACGGCAGCGATGACCCGCGCACTCAGCACACCTGGGAGTCGTACACCGAGAACTACCCCGACCCCATGCGGTTCTACGCCGACATCTACGACCTGTCGCACGACAGCGACGGCAGCTTCCAGCGCACACGCGAGGCGCAGAACACCCGAACCGGCGAGCCGCTCGAGGGCCTGCAGCTCGTCGTGATCGCCAGTGCGGTGCTGCAGGATGCCGATCGCGATGCGTTCGAGAAGAAGCTCGAGGAGTATCCGGGGTTCGACTGAGGCGCCGACGTGCTGCCAATCAGCGTGTCAGCGCAGAAAACCGAGTTCGCCGAGCGCTGACCGGGATGCGTATCCGAAATCTGACACAAGGGTCGTTGCGTTGATCGGAGCGCTTGCTGGGGATGCGAGGAAGAGGACCTGGCGGGCGAGCTGCGAGGCTTTCATGACTGGCAGTGCGCTGTCCTCGAAACCGAGTTCGACGCGGCCGAGGTCGGTTCGCGACATCGGGGTGTCGACGATTCCGGGGCAGATGGCGTTGACCCGGATACCTGGGTGATCGATGGCTATTGCTTTGGCCAGCATCACGACCGCCGCCTTCGACGTGCTGTAGGCGGCCATGCCTTCGAAGGCGACCAATGCCGCATCAGATGCGACGAGAACGATCGTGCCTGCCTCGCTTCTCTCGAGGTGCGGCATCGCGTGCTTGGCCATCAGGAAGTTCCCGCGCACATTGATCGCGAGGACCCGATCGAAGTCGGCTGCGTCCGTCTCCGCCAGCTTCACACCTACGGGGCCGGAGATGCCGGCGCAGCCGATCAGGATGTCGATTCCGCCGTGCTGCGCGATCACTTCGGCGATCGCGGAACCGACCTTGTCCTCGTCGGTGATGTCCACCTCGTGTGAGGTGACCGTCTTTCCGTTGCGAGCATGCTCGGCCGCAACCGCCGCTCCTCGTGGATCTCGGTCGAGTATGGCGACGCGTACGCCTTCGGCAGCCAGCGCAGCCACGCACGCCTGACCGATTCCGGATGCGCCTCCGGTCACGACAGCGACCCGCCCGTCGATCTCGAGGTTCATCACGCCCTCGCTTTCTCGAAGGCGAGGGTTGGGAGATCGACGATGTGCGCTCCGCCGTCGACGACCAGCGTCGTACCGGTGATGCAGGCCGACTCGCCTGAGCCGAGGAACCGCACGGCGGCAGCGATGTCTGATGGGTCTGCCACACGACGTAGCGGAAGGTCGGTCGTCACCAGGTCGTAGGCCTCGTTGCGGTCGCTGAGTTCGAGATGCTCGACGAGTTCGTCCATCTCTTCGTCGGCCAGCGGCGTGCGGACCCAGCCGGGGCAGATGGCGTTGACGCGAATGCCTGACGCTCCGTAGTCCCGTGCGAGGGACTTCGTCAATCCGATCACGGCGTGCTTCGCCGTGGTGTATCCCGCCATGGCCGGACCGGCGAACAGGCCGGAGAGCGAGGAGATCATCACGATGCGGCCGTGTGAGAGCGCCAACGCGGGAAGGAATTCCCGCGAGGTCGTGAACGCGGTGGTCAGATTGGCGTGCATGGACGCTGCCCAATCGGCGTCGTCGGTGTTGCCGACCGTCGCGAACCCGCCGCCGCCGGCGTTGCACACCAGTGTGTCGACTCGCCCGTACGTCGCGATGATGTTCTCGACGGCAGCCTCCACCGATTTCGCATCACCGGCATCGGCGACGATCGGCAATCCTCCCGTGCGGCGCGCGACCTCTTCGATGGGTCCAGCACGCCGGCCCAGCAGCACGACGCGAGCGCCTTCGGCGGCGAATCGATCGGCGATGGCGGCGCCGATGCCGGTGCCGCCACCGGTGATGACGACGACGTCGTTCTCGACGCCGGCGCCGCCGAACGTCATCGGCTGATGACTTTCGGCGCGGCGACGGCCTTCAGGCCCGCGGTGCCGAACTCCTGTCCGTAACCCGAGGCCTTGGTGCCTCCGAACGGCACCTGGGGGTTGAGTGCGCCGTGCTGATTGATCCATACCGTTCCGGCCTGGAGTCGGTGGGCGACGGCGAGAGCCGCTTCGGGGTCGTCCGACCAGACGGAGGCGCCCAGCCCCTGCTCGCTGGCGTTCGCCCGAGCGACCGCGTCGTCGACGTCGGTGTACCGGATGACCGGGATCGCGGGACCGAACTGTTCCTCGTCTACGAGTGATGCACCGTCGGTGATGTCGGCCACGACGGTCGGCTGGTAGAACAGCGGTCCGAGGTGTGTCGCTGCCTCGCCACCCGCAACGATCCGGGCGCCGGCCGCACGGGCCTCTTCGACGAGGCGCGCGACGATGTCGAACTGGTTCTGGTTCTGCAGCGGGCCGAGCACGTTCGCTTCGTCCAGGCCCTGGCCCATCGGCATCGTGCGCGCGAGCTGAGCGAGGGCGTCGACGGTCTCGTCGTAGACGGAGTCGTGCACGTAAAGACGCTTCAGAGCCGCACAGGTCTGCCCGGTGTTGATGAAGCAGCCCCAGAAGAGATCCTCCGCGTGCGCGGTGATGTCCGTTCCGGGAAGGACGATACCGGCGTCGTTTCCGCCGAGCTCGAGGGTGAGCCGCGCGAGGTTGTTCGCGGATGCCTCGACGATCTTTCGACCGGTCGGTGTGGATCCGGTGAACATGATCTTGTCCACACCGGGGTGGGCGGCGAGCGTGGAGCCGATCTCGCGGTCGCCGGTCACGGCTGTGAGCACGCCGGTCGGGAGGTGCCGGTTGAAGATCTCGACGAGGGCGAGCACGCTGAGCGGCGTGAAACCGCTGGGCTTCACGATGACGGTGTTGCCCATGCGCAGGGAAGGTGCGATCTGCCAGACGGAGATCATCATCGGCCAGTTCCAGGGGCCGATCGCACCGACGACGCCGAGCGCGCCGTAGTGAACCTCCGCGCGCGCGGTCCCGGCCTCGAACACGACTTCGGGCTCCAGGACGGTGTCGGCGGCGTTACGGGTCCAGACCGCGCAGGCGCCGACCTCGAAGCGCGCGTTGGGGCCGTTGAGCGGCTTCCCCTGCTCCCGGGACAGGAGCACAGCGAGTTCTTCGGCGTTGGCCTCGAGATCATCGGCGACGGCATGCAGGATGCGGCTGCGCTCGGCGTGACCGAGTGCTTCCCATGCCGGCTGAGCGGTACGGGCGGACGTGATGGCGTGCTCGAGGTCTGCGAGGTTGTGAACCGGTGCGTGACCGATGACCTCACGGGTCGCGGCGTCGGGGATCGCTCGGCCGTTGGACTCGGGCACGGTGATGGTGTCGAGGATGCTGGTTGCGGTTGTCATGATGACTCCTGATCGTGTGAGGTCGAGATCGGGGCCGGCGCGCCGGCGGGCCCGGATGGCTGGCGATTGAGGATGCTGCGGGCTGCGGTGAGACCGCTTTCGATGGCACCGTCGATGAATCCGCCCCATCCGTCGGCGAAGTCCGACCCCGCGAAAACGATCCGTCCGTGCGGTGTTCGCATGGCAGGCAGCCCGGTCTTCAGGTAGCCGGCGCGGTGCATCGGCCAGGTTTCCCCGGAGAGCGGATCGCTCGTCCAGTCGTGTCCGGCGACCTCGATGACGGTGAGGCCGTCCACGAGCCGGTCGACGGCTTGTTGCACGGTCGACCGGTCGGCGGCATCGATGGCAAGAGCGTCGGTACCGAATCCGATGACGATGGTGCGCCCGTCGACGTGATACTCCGATTGCAGGAAGTTCAGGGGCGCGTCGTGCTCCCCGAACGCGACGAAATGCGGTTGCTCGCCATCGACGGAGAACCAGATCTTGGTTCCGAGTCCCACCTGCCCGGTGTCGAGCGTGCGCACGGTATCGGCCGGGAGCTCCGGCTCGAAGCAGATGCGTCCGAGGGCGTGCAGTGGCGCTGTCACGATCACTGAGGCGGTGCTGACAGACGAGCCATCCCCGAGGCCGACGATCAGACCGTCAGGACGATCCGTGATCGACGCGACGTCGGCGCCGAGCCGAAGGTCAGCGTTCGTATCCGAGAGGATCGCCTCCAAGAGTGCGCGCGTGCCACCAGCGATCTTGTAGCTCGCGCACGCCTCGAACAGCACGCGCCAGTCGCCGTTCGCCACCGCAAGCCAGCGCAGGGCCTGCGTGTACGCGGCATCCTCGAGTCGTCCGTTGAAGTTCAACGCCCAGAAGGACCGAAGAAGTGCGCGCTGTTCCTCGTCGAGGTCCAGCGCATCGAGACGGTCGATCAGAGGCTCGTCATCAAGGAGCGCGCCCTGCTCCGACTCGAGAGGAGAGAAGGGTTGAGGGAAGACTTCGCGTGCTACGCGTCCGAGTTGCTGGTTGGGCTCGTCGAGCAGGTCGAGGAGCGCATCGGGCGCGATGGGCGCGGGGCGGCCATCGATCGGCCGCCACGCCGCCACCGGCTCAGGACTGGGAATCAGTCCGAGCCCGTACCTGTGCAGCTCCGCCCAGACGAAGGGCTGGATCCAGTGGACCCACGTGCCGCCCAGCTCGATGTCGAGGCCGAGGCGCCGGTCGAGCCATGTGCGTCCCCCGATGCGGTCCCGCGCCTCGAGGATGAGTACGCGTCTACCGCTCCACGTGAGTTCACGGGCGGCTGTGAGACCCGCGAACCCGGCTCCCACGACGACGACGTCGTAGTCCTGCTCTGTCATGACCGGGCCTTCAGGAGTAGACGAAGAACTCGACAGTCGGCGCGAGTACGGTCCAGACGGCGGCTGTGTCCTTGTTGAACGTCGCGACGGATCCGGCGGTCAGCTCGAATGCGTTGCCGTTCTCCAGCTCGATGCGCAGATGGCCCTCGATGATGTACACCGTCTCGTCGGCGTGCCCGACTACTCGCATCGGGCCGGGCGCTTCCTCGGGGGTGATGAACCAGAATCCGGACGCAAGAGCCTCGCGGTCTCCTTCTCCCGGTCGGCGGGTCCACTGGACCGTACCGACCTCGAACGGCTCGGCGGCGGATCGGTCAAAACTGGAATTGCTGGCGAAATCGGACATCGTCGTGCCTTTCTGAGCCGTGAGCGGCTCAGTCGTTCGGGTAGGTGGTCTCGTTGAGGATCGTGAAGCGGCTGTCGAAGGGGATGTGGACGACGCTTTGTGTGGAGTTCTCCCAGCAGAACATCCGGCCGATGGACCGCTGCTCGTGCAGATCGACGACGAGGAAGCTCTCCACAGGCATCACGCTCTCCTTCCAGAAGAAGATGACGAGTCCGTCCGCCAGCGCGAGAGCCTTCGTCTGGTCGACGTCTGCGAGTCCCGATTCTGCACCGGAGATGCAATGCCAGACGAAGGTTCCCCCGTTGAGGTAGATGTGTTCGTAACGCTCCGTCTCGCTGTAGCGGTAGTAGATCCGTTTGCCGACGAGTTCCTGGCTGCTCGGCCGCTGCTCGATCTCGCCCATGCCATCGATGCGCCCGGAGAGGAAGAGGGTGTCGGTGCGACCGACCCCATCGGTGAGCGTGATGCCGCTCTCAGCGGCGGTGACCCTGCCATCCGCGAGGTCGATCACGAAGGTGATCGCTCGGGTTTCCGCGTCTGCACCCTCGACCACATCGATGATCTGGATTCCCGGGCGCACCTCCACGGCGCGATAGGCGAGCGTGCCGGATGAGCCGGCACGCGGTCCGGTGAGGACGGTCCTCGTTAGCTCCCGTGCGGAGCGGAACTCGTGCCGGATCGTCCGGCCATCGTCGAAGCGGATGTCGATGGTCTGACCAGCCAGAACCTCGCTCGCGGGCAGGCTCGGTTCGCCGAAGCCGTCGATCATCGCGGAGACGTCGGGCCAGTCATCCTGGGCGATGAAGCCCTGCGCGTGGACCTTCGAGTCGGTGGAGTTCACTGTGGGGATTCCTTTCGGGGGAGGATGTCGGGGGGCGATCGTCAGGCGATCGCGACGACCTTGAAGTCGATGTCCTTGCGGAAGCTCGGGATGATGAACCCGATGACGAAAGCGAGGGGAATGAGCCAGAGCATCGCCTTCGCCACCGTGCCGTCGCCGAACAGGAGGACATCGAAGTTCGACAGTGCGATCACCAGCACGGCACCGTTCAACAGGAGCGCGAGAGCCGGAGCGAACTTGGTGCTCCAGAAGCCCGTTTCAAGCCGCTCGCGGAGGAAGAACGCGAGGATGGCGACGGAGGCGAGAGTCATCATCGTGATGAACCCGATGGTCCCCAGCGCGACGAACCACGCGTAGATGACGACGATGGGGTCGGCGCCTGCAGCGAAGAAGATCGCGAGGACGACCACGCAGACGGCAGCATCCACGAGCGCGGCGACGTGGGGCGCACGCTTGACCCGGGAGACCCGCGCGAAGATCTGCGGAAGGACCCGTGCACGTCCCAGGGCGAAGCAGTAGCGGGCGAACATGTTCTGCACGCCGATCAGCATCGCGAGGAAGCTCGTCAGGACCAGGATCTGGAGCACCAGCGAGAGCCAAGGGCCTACGGCGCGCGAGGCGAGATCGAAGATGACGCCCGAGAGGTTGTCGGCCGAGGCCTGCTGCACGTTGTCGGCGCCCAGCCCGTAGCTCACGGCCCACGTGGCGAGGGTGTAGTAGACCGCGACGAAGCCGATGACGACGAACAGGGCGATCGGGATCGTGCGGCGCGGATTCCGCGCCTCTTCGGCGAAGACCGTGGTCGCTTCGAACGTGGTGAAGCAGGTGAACACGAACAGGCCGGCGACGCCGACGCCGGGGTTCGTCAGCACCGCAGGGCTGAAGCTCACCAGAGAAGGATCCTGCCCGGGGAAGGCGATGAGAATGCCGACGATGAGCACGGCCACGACGATCACCTCGAGCGCGATGATGACGCCAAGAACGCGCATGTTGAGATCGACACCGCGGATGACGAGGACCGTCGTGATGGCGATCGCCAGCATCACCCAGACCCACACCGGCAGGTTCAGCCCGACGCTCACTGCCAACTGCTGTGCGAAGACTCCGAACTGGGCGACGAGTCCGATCTGGAGGGCGAGGTAGGTCACCACGACGATGCCCGCGGATCCCGTCGCGGCACGCGAGCCGAGCCCTCGTGCGATGTATGCGACGAAGCCTCCCGCGTTGGTGATGTGACGGCTCATCTTCAAGTAGCCGACGGCGAACACGGCGATGATGGCGGCGACGATGATGTAGACGGCCGGGGCGCCGCTGCCGACGAGGGAGAAGACGACAGGAGCCGCGCCCACGAACGCGGCCATGGGAGCGGCCGCAGCGATGACGAAGAACGCGACACCGACCACGCCGAGGCTGTTGCGCTTCAGTGCTGTGGTCTGCTCAGCGGCGGATTCTGCGGTGGTCGACGCCATGGCGTTCTCCTTTGAACAAGGCGGATGGTGAAGCCATTTGAGCAGGTGCTGAATTCAATGTCAAGCATTTGCTCAATTCTTGTGCGTGCGGGCGGCTCGGGAGAGGTAGGGTGCCAAACATGGCCGAGGAACTCCAGCGCATCAAATACGGCACGGGCCGAGAGGCTCTCATCGAAGCGGCGGTCCGCGTTGTAGCGCGCCACGGCCTGCACGGCATGACTTTCAGAAAGGTGGCGCAAGAAGCCGGCGTCAACAACTCCCTCGTAGCTCACCACTTCGGCTCCTTGTCATCGCTGGCATCAGCCGCGCTCTCGTGGTCCGCGACGACCGCACTGAACGACTCGCATCTCGCTGGCTTCCGCGACTCGGCCGAGGACTACAGGTCAGCACTGTGGTCGACGCTCAGCGAAGAGAAGGACCTGCATGTCTATCAGTTCGAGATGGTCCTCGAAGCCAGCCGCGACGAAGAGATCCGGGAACACATCATCGCGATGTACGACCAGTACACCGCTGAAGTCTCACGAAGCATGTTCGGCGATTCGGCCAATGATGAGGACCGCGCTCTCGCCCGCGCCGTCTTCGCTGCCCTCGACGGGCTCGTCCTGCAGTTCGTAAGCGGCGCTATTGATCGCGAACAGGTCGACTCGTCGGTCGACGCTCTCTGGAAGCTGGCGGCCCTCGCGAGTGCTTCGAGCCATTGAGCACGGTGCCGGAGTCGAGCCGATGTCAGGGCGGTAGGCGACCGCGCTCCGGGGTCGATTGCCATGCCGATCAGGTCGCCAAACGGGGATCCGGCTTTGCCGCACATCGTGGACGTCCTACGCTGTCATACGCCCGGCCGCTCCCGGCGGGCTTCGCAGACGAAGGAACGCCGATGAGCACCCTCGCCCTCCTCTCGATGGACGCCGGACAGACCGGCACCAAGGTGCGACTGCACGGCTCCGACGGTTCGACCCGCGACGATCTTCTGCCCGGCGTGCTGACCGACAGGCCGCTCGCGCCGCAGCTGGCTGAGATCGCCGAGCGGTTGTCTCAGGCGGCCGGAGCGGCTCCCGACACCATCGCGATCGGCGTCTCGGGAGTCACCGACGTCCACTCCGAGGCCGAATCGCTGCTCCGCCACCCGGCACTCGCGGACGTGCGCCGAGTGATCGTCGCCCACGACTCGGTGACGTCGTTCCTCGGCGTTCTCGGCGACCGCCAGGGAGCGGTGATCGCCGTCGGCACCGGCGTCGTCACGCTCGGCGTCGGGCCCCGTTCCGCCGTGCGCGTCGACGGCTGGGGGAACATCATGGGCGACGCGGGCAGCGGCTACTGGATCGGTCGCGAAGCGCTGGATGCCGTGATGCGCGCGTACGACGGGCGCGGCGAGGCGACCGCGCTCACGCCTCTGGTTCGCGAGCGCTGGCCCGACCTCGAGGGCGCATACACCTCGCTGCAGGCGGACTCCGACCGCGTGCGTCTCGTCGCGTCGTTCGCCGCCCCGACCGCGACGCTCGCGGCCGAGGGCGATCCCATCGCTCGGCGCATCTGCGAGAAGGCCGCCGCCGAGCTCGCGCTGTCGGTGACGTCCGCCCTGCAGACGACCGCTGCTCCCGCCGATGCAGCGGTCGGCGCGATCGGCGGCGTGCTGCGCTCCGACCTCATCCGCAGCGCCTTCGAGGCGGCGGTGCGCGCCGCGCGTCCCGCGGTGCGCTTCGCACCCCCGGTCGGGACCGGCCTCGACGGAGTGGACGCCCTCGTCGAACTCGCGTCGGACCATCCGCTGAGAGGTCGCCTGGCCGAGCTCGTCCGCACTGAGAAGGAGGTGACGGCATGACCGCCGTCTTCTGGGAGATCGACAACACCCCGCGCGACTACGCCTGGGGAGAGATCGACGGGGTCGCGCACGTGCGCGGCACCGCCCCGACCGGTCTCCGCGAAGCGGAGCTGTGGCTGGGCGCTCATCCGGCGGCGCCGAGCCGCGTCGTCGGCGATGCCCCGTGGCAGACCCTCGACGAATGGGAGCGGGCAGCCGGCGTGCGTCTGCCGTTCCTGCTCAAGATCCTCTGCGCCGCCGAACCGCTGTCGCTGCAGGCGCACCCGAGCACCGCGCAGGCACAGGAGGGGTTCGCGCGCGAGAACGAACTCGGGATCCCTGTCGACGCCCCGAACCGCAACTACCGAGACCCGAACTCGAAGCCCGAGATGATCGTGGCGCTGCACGACGGATTCGAGGCCCTCTGCGGGTTCCGTCCGGTCGCCGACGTGCAGTCCGACCTTGAGGCGCTCTCGGCGGCGATCGGCCCGGATCACGGGTCAGCGCTGCAGGCCTGGAGCGAACTGCTGGCGGATGCCGACGGCATCCGCTCCGCGTTCCTGTGGCTGCTGTCGGGTGACGAGCGGATCGCTCCTCTTGTCGCTGCCGTCACCGAGGTCGGCGCGGCCGACGACCGGTTCGCTGTGCTGCGGCCGATCGCGCAGGCCCACCCGGGCGACCCCGGCATCCTCGGTGCGCTCATGCTGCAGCACGTGACGCTGCGGGCGGGCGAGGCGCTGTGGCTGCCGGCCGGGAACATCCACGCCTACCTCCGCGGCTCGGGGATCGAGCTGATGGGACCGAGCGACAACGTGCTCCGCGGCGGACTCACGCCCAAGCACATCGACACCGACGAGCTCGGCCGGGTGCTCGACGCTCGAGAGGGCGGCGACCCGCGCCTCGACGCGTCGCCTGCAGGCGACGGCATCCGTGTCTTCCGTCCCGGCGCACCCGACGATGCTCCCGGCTTCGTGCTCTACGAGTGCACGAGCGCCGGCGAGCTCGACCTCGCCGGCGCCGCGGTCGCCTTGTGCACCGAGGGCGCGTTCAGCCTGTCATCCGGCGACGCCACGATCGACGTGCCACGAGGGCGCGCGGTTCTCATCGCGCGCGCGGCGCGCGTTCACGTCGAGGGCGAGGGCCGGCTCTTCTTCGCCACAGGCGCCTGAGGCCTCCAGCTCTGGCCTCGGGCACCTGCCGCTCTACGGCGCCGGCGCTCCGATACGCTCGGCCTGAACCTTCACACCATCACCCCCGGATGAACCCTGGAGATCGACCGTCATGCCCCGTTTCGACCTGCCCCCTGCAGAGCTGCGCTCCTACCACCCCGAGGTCTCGGCGCCTGAGGACTTCGACGAGTTCTGGCGGAGCACGCTCGCGGAGTCACGGGCGGTCGCGCAGCCGCCGACGCTGACTCGCATCGACTCGCCGCTCTCACTGGTCGAGGTGTACGACGTCTCCTTCAGCGGCTTCGGCGGAGACGCGGTCCGTGGCTGGTTCGTGGTGCCCGCCGGCGCTACAGGGCCCCTGCCGACCATCGTCGAGTTCAACGGATACGGCGGCGGTCGTGGCCTGCCGCACGAGCGTCTCGCGTGGGCGGCATCCGGATACGCCTGGGCGTTCATGGACACGCGCGGCCAGGGCAGCTCGTGGGGCACCGGAGGCGGCACACCCGACCCGCACGGCACCGGAGCCTCGATACCCGGTTTCATGACCCGCGGCATCGACGACCCTGCGCAGTACTACTACCGGCGCGTGTTCACCGACGCCGCGCTCTTCATCGATGCGGTGCGTGGGTTCGACGGCGTCGACCCCACACGGGTCGCGGTCACCGGCGGCAGCCAGGGCGGCGGTATCGCGATCGCCGCGGCCGGCCTCAGCGAGGGCCTGGTCGGCGTCATGCCCGACGTGCCGTTCCTGTGCCATTTCGAGCGCGCGGTCGGGCTGACCGACAAGGACCCGTATCAGGAGATCGTCCGCTACCTGTCGGTGCACCGCGACGCCGTCGACCAGACGTACCGCACGCTGTCGTACTTCGACGGCGTGAACTTCGCAGCCCGCGCCACCGCTCCCGCGCTCTACTCGGTCGCCCTGATGGACCCGATCTGCCCGCCGTCGACCGTGTACGCGGCGGCCAACCACCATCTCGGCGGCGCCGAGGTGATCGAGTACCCGTTCAACGAGCACGAGGGCGGGCAGGGCGTGCACTGGCAGCGCCAGGCGGTCTGGCTCGCGGGGCGGCTCGGCCAGGACTGAGCGGGAGCTCACCGCCTCCCGAGCCTTCCCGAGCTCTCGCCGCTTCCCGAGAAATAGGTCAACCGCACGAGAACAGGACGGATGCCGACAGGTATCCTCCCCTGGCGCGGTTGACCTATTCTCGCGATGGGGTGCGGGCGGCTCGCCCGCCTGCGCCCGCTCAGCGGGCGAGGGTGAGCAGCATGCGCGCGAGCGCGTAGCGGGTGCGGCCCCGCGAGGCGCGTGGGTCGTAGCCGAGCACCTCGATCAGAGCTGTGAGCTTCTCCTGCACGCTCGAGTGGTGGCGGCCGAGACGCACCGCCGCGGCGCGCACGCTGCGCTCTTCGGCCACGGCGTCGAGCAGTTCGAGGGTGCGTGCGTCGAGGCTCCCGAGGACTTCGGCATCCGGATGCAGCGGCTTGCCCTCTGCGGCCTCGGCCACGATCAGGGCCGCGCCGATGTCGGCGGCGTCGACGACGGGATCCGCGGCACTCGTGAGGCGGACGGCGATGAGCGCCGACGACCACGATGCCGGGGCGAGTCCTTCGACGCCGACGCCGAGACGGAGGTCGACTCCGACCGGCCAGGGCGATCGAGGCTCGGTTCCGGACGGCACGATGGTCGCCCTCGTCAGCCCGTGGCGGGTGGCGACGACGGCTGACGGATGCCGGGTACCGGGCGCCGGATCAGGCGGAGAGGCCAGAACCACCAGAGGTCCGTCGCCGAATCGCAGCCGCGCCAGGGCGCTCGCGCGCTCCTGCGCACTCGCGTACGCACTGATCGCCAGCTCGACCGCGCTCTCCGGCCCGACAGTCCGCCGCGCGCGGATGATGCCCAGAGCCAGCACGAGCCGTTCGAGGATCATGGCGTCGTTCGTGTGCGGATCGCCGTCGCGCTCGATCCAGACGACCGCATCCGATCCGCTCTCGCGCATCGACCAGCCGTCCGACACATCCGCGGGATCGATCCGCACCCCGTCCGCCCGCACACGCGTGGTCTGGCGGCCCTCGCGGTGCCCGACGGTCGCGCCGCTGAGCAGCGCCGCACCGCGAAGCATGCTCTCCGCGCCCACCGACCGGGCGACGAGCGCGTCGAAGTACGAGACGACCTTGAGCGTCTCGCTCGCATCCGGGTCGAGGGCGGTGAGCCGCCCCAGCAGATCTTGCATGTCGGGCTCCATCGCGCGGGATTCCACCCTACGGGGTCGATCCCGCACCCCGTAGGGGCGGATCAGCCGAGCAGGCGGTTCACCCAGTTGTCGCGCGCCGCGAGCATGGCCTGTGAGACAGCGGCATGCGGCGCGAAACCGTCGAACGCGTGGAACCCGCCGGCCCACACGTGCAGCTCGGCCTGGACACCGGCTTCCCAGAGCTTGCTGGCATAGGCGACGTCTTCATCGCGGAAGACCTCGGCGCTGCCGCAGTCGATGAACGCAGGCGGGAGACCAGAGAGGTCGGTCGCCCTCGCCGGGGCGGCGTAGATCGACACATCCTCCTTGCCGCGGCGCTCGCCGAGCAGCGCGGTCCATCCGGTCATGTTGGATCCTCGGTCCCACACTCCGACGCCGTCGATCTGACGAGTCGAGACGGTCTCGTCGCGGTCGTCGAGCATCGGGTAGATGAGAAGCTGACCGATCAGGCCGGGACCGCTGCGATCCCTGGCGAGGAGGGCTGTGCCCGCGGCGAGACCTCCGCCGGCGCTGCCACCGCCGATCAGGATCCGGGACGGATCGATGCCGAGGTCGTCGGTGTGCTCGGCGGTCCACTCGAGCGCCGCATAGCAGTCCTCGACCGGGTAGGGGTCGGGGAACTCGGGGGCGAGTCGGTACTCCACCGTCACGATCACGCCGTTGAACCGCTCGGCCCAATCGAGGAATCCGGTCACGCCCAACCAGCGGTTGCCGAGGATCATGCCGCCGCCGTGAGTGTGAAAGAACCCAGGGCCGGTTCCGGTACGGCCGTCCTTCTCGATCACGGACACGACGATGTCGCCGGCGTCGTGACCGGGTATCGTCACGTCGCGCCAGACGAAGCCGCGTTCGGCGAGCAGCTGGAAGATCTCATCCTGACCGGCCATCGGCATCTGTCGCATGAGCGGGATCATCTCCGCCGTGAGCGTCGGCGGGATCTGATCTCCGACGAGCGCAAGCGCCGCCTCGAGTTCGGGATCGAATGGCGGTCGCGCCAGCGTGTCGGTCATCAGCAACTCCTTCGTCGACGCCGCCCGAGTGCGGCGTCCCGCCAGCATGCGTCACCTCGGGCACGAGGATAACCCGCCACTCACGCCCGATCCGCCCCCGCGAAGCCGCCGGGCGGCGGGTCGGGCCGTCATCCGACCCGGGCAGTCAGGTCAGCAGCGGCTGCAGCTTCCGGCGCTCTGGCCTGTCCTGGCCTTCGTGCTGCACGTGGAAGCGGTCTAGGGCCCGACGTCGGGAACACGCGCCGTTCAGCGCGTGTTCCCGCCGTGTGCCGTTCAGTCGATCGTGACGCGGTGGATGCCGAGGTCGGTGCGACCGGGAAGCAGATCCGCTCGGAGCGCTCGGGTGCCGTGGTACTCGCCGTCGCGGAGTCGGCGAAACGGGCTGCTCGGCGATTCGTCTCGGATGCCGGAGAGCCTCTCGACCAGCCGCACGCTCTCGTTATCGACCCCCGCCGACTCCAATCCGTCGGCGTCGTGGACGACGTGCAGGTCGAGCGGCTCGATCCCGGTGTACCAGAGTGTGCCATGGGTGAGCGGGAACAGCAGCGAGTCCAGGTCGCCGCTCACGCCCCGCTGTCCGATGGAACGCTCGTCTTCGCCTGCCGTCACGATCACGAGGGCACGGCGCCCGGCGAGCAGGCCGTCGCCGTAGCGCAGCGGCAGACCGGTGTGCGGGTCGACCGGGCCGTAGGCGAACCCGTTGGTCAGCACGCGATCGAACCACCCTTTGAGGATCGCCGGGGGTCCGTACCACCACAGCGGGAACTGCAGCACCACGAGATCGGCGGCCTGGAGCTTGCGCTGCTCCTCGCTCACATCCGACGGCACCCGCCCCTCGGCATGCGCCTCGCCCATGAGGTCGACGACGTTGCCGTCTCTCCCCTGCGGGTAGCCGAGATCCGGAGCCGCGAGCACGGGGTCGAACCGCTGGCGGTAGAGGTCGGTCGTCTCCACATCGTGATCGCGCGACAGCGCCTCCACCCCGTCGCGGAACAGCCGGGCGTTGAACGAGTTCTCCTGGGGGTGTGCGTAGATCCAGTGGACGGTCGGGCGTGATGCGGACACGGATGGCCTTTCTTCAGCGGGGTTCGAGGACGGAGGGCTTCGCGGCGCGTCTCCCGAGCGGCAGGAGCGCTGCGGCGACGACCATCCCGGTCGCGACGAGGAGCGCCACGATGAAGCCGCGAGAGCCGACGATCGAGGCGATCGTGCCGAGCACGGCGATGCCGAGACCTCCGCCGAGGGCGAAGCCGACCTCCTGGATCGCCCCGACCTGGCCGGCGTCGTCTTCGGTCGTCACGTCGAAGAGGGTCGTCGCGGCGAGCGTGGCGGCGATCCCGAAGCCCACCCCGACCAGCACGAGGGGGAGCGCGACGAGATCGACCCCCGTCGCGAGCCAGGCGAGCCCCGCCCCCTGCACCACGAGCGCCAGCACCGTCAGCGCGGGTGACGTCAGCCATCGGAGGAACAGTGGTGCGAGCACTCCGCCGAGCGCGATCGCCACCGCCTGCGGGAGGATCGCGATGCCGGCTTCGGCCGCGCTGAAGCCCCTGGCGTCCTGCAGGTGCAGGCTCACCAGGAGCACGGATGCCGTCGACACACCGCTGCTCGCCACGATGCGCACGATGGCGGGGCTGAACCCGGGTGCCCGGAAGAGTCGCATATCGATGAGGGGTTCGCGCAGGACGCGCTGCCTGCGGATGAAGAACACGAGCGTCACAACCGCGACGACTCCGGCGATGCCCGCGGCGAGCGGAGCTGCGAGCACCTCGTGCAGGGCGAAGACGAGAGCCCCGAGGGCCACGATCGACGACCCGATGCTGAGGATGTCCCACGACGGTGGGCGCGAGCTGCGGGAATCGGGCACGAGCCGGATCGCGAGCACGCCGGCGATGACCGCGAGCGGCACGCTGCCCAGCAGCAGCCAGCGCCACCCCGGGCCCTCGGTGACGAGTCCGCCGAGCACCGGCCCCAGAGCGCTGCCTGCCCCGAAGGTCGCGGTCCACAGCCCGTAAGCCAGTACGCGCTGGCGGGCGTGATAGTGCGCCCCGATCGTGGCCACGACGCCGGCCACGACGAAGGCCTCGGCGACGCCCAGGAGAGCACGCACCACGACCAGAAGCATCCCGTCCTGAGCGAACCCGCCCGCCGCGTTGAGCACCGCGAAGCCGGCGAGCCCCAGGAGCACGATCCGCTTGCGCCCGAACGCGTCGCCGATCCGTGCGGCGATGATCAGCGTCGCCGCCAGAGAGAGCGAATAGACGTCGACGAGCCACAGGGCGCCGCTGTCGCTGAGGACGAGGTCGCCTCGGATCGACGGCAGCGCGGTCGACATGCTGCTGATCGCGAGCGCGCCGATCAGGATGCCGAGAAGCAGCGGGATCATGGCGAGCCACGGATGGAGGGCGGAGCGGGGTCGAGCGGCTGTTGCGGGCGTCGAGAAGGTCACCGTCTCAGTCTCGAGGGAAGGTACACTTCTGACAAGTACGGTCATTGAAGGTACATAGTGACCTTTTGGATACTGTGGCACAGCGGGAGGCAGACCGATGAGGGAGAAGACGGAGCGCATCGTCCGGGAGTGGGGAGACGCGTGCGATGCCGAGATCTCGATCGCCGTGCTCGGCGGGGCCTGGAAGCCCAGCATCCTCAGTCTTCTCGACCAACACGAAGTGCTGAGGTTCGGCGAGCTCAGCAGGCTGCTCGACGAACCGACCGCTCGCGTGCTGACCCGACAGCTGCGCGAGCTGGAGGACGACGGTCTCCTCATCCGCACCGTCTATCGGCAGGTCCCGCCCAAGGTCGAGTACCGGCTGAGCGACCTCGGCCGGGGCTCGATGCCGCTCGTCGAGGCGCTGACGAGCTGGGGCGGTCGCTACGCCGCGCACCAGCGACGCGAATTGGCACGGACGGCGGACGAGCCCGAACTGCTCGACGAGCTCGAGGCCACCGGCGCGCCCTGACTCCCGAGCATCCTTCTACGGGTCGTACCCGATGCTCGCTGCAGGTCCGAAACAGCCGACACGCCGCCGATAGACTGGGAACCATGTCCAAGGTTCTCCAGTCACTGCCCGTCGGCGAGCGCGTCGGCATCGCCTTCTCCGGAGGACTCGACACCTCCGTCGCCGTCGCGTGGATGCGCGACAAGGGCGCAGTGCCCTGCACCTACACCGGAGACCTCGGCCAGCCTGACGAAGACGACATCGAGTCGATCCCCGGTCGCGCACTCGAGTACGGCGCCGAGGTCGCGCGCCTCGTCGACGCGAAGACCGCACTCGTCGAAGAGGGCTTCGTCGCTCTCGCCTGCGGCGCATTCCACATCCGCTCCGGCGGCAAGACCTACTTCAACACGACTCCCCTCGGCCGCGCGGTCACCGGCACCATGCTGGTGCGCGCCATGAAGGACGACGGCGTCGACATCTGGGGCGACGGCTCCACCTACAAGGGCAACGACATCGAGCGGTTCTACCGCTACGGCCTGCTCGCCAACCCTCGTCTGCGCATCTACAAGCCGTGGCTCGACGCCGACTTCGTCACCGAGCTCGGCGGCCGCCAGGAGATGAGCGAATGGCTCGTCTCGCACGGCTTCCCCTACCGCGACTCCGCCGAGAAGGCGTACTCCACCGACGCGAACATCTGGGGCGCCACCCACGAGGCGAAGACGCTCGAGCACTTGAACGTCTCGCTCGAGACCGTCGACCCGATCATGGGAGTGAAGTTCTGGGACCCGTCGGTCGCGATCGAGACCGAGGACGTCACCGTGACCTTCGAGGCCGGTCGCCCCGTGGCGATCAACGGGGTCGAGTACAGCAATCCGGTCGAGCTCGTGCACGAGGCCAACCGCATCGGCGGCCGCCACGGCCTCGGCATGAGCGACCAGATCGAGAACCGCATCATCGAGGCGAAGTCGCGGGGCATCTACGAGGCTCCGGCGATGGCGCTGCTGTTCATCACCTACGAGCGCCTGGTCAACGGCATCCTGAACGAGGACACCCTCGCGACCTACCACGAGCAGGGTCGCCGTCTCGGCCGCCTCATGTACGAGGGCCGCTGGCTCGAGCCGCAGTCGCTCATGCTGCGCGAGTCCATCCAGCGCTGGGTCGGCTCGACGATCTCGGGCTCGGTCACCGTGCGCCTGCGTCGCGGAGACGACTGGACGATCATCGACACGGTCTCGCCCAACCTCTCCTACGCGCCCGAGAAGCTCTCGATGGAGCGCGTCGGCGACGCGGCCTTCGGGCCGGTCGACCGCATCGGACAGCTCACGATGCGCAACCTCGACATCGCCGACTCGCGTGCGCGTCTCGAGCAGTACGCGAGCCTCGGCCTCGTGGGCGGTGCGACGGGCGAGCTCGTCGGCCGTGTCACCGCAGGCGAGTCGGCCGAGATCACCGAGTCGGTGCACGGCTCGATCTCCGAGGCCGACGAGACGCTGGCGGATGCCGTCGACACCGCGTCCGAGGGCGCGGCGTTCGACTCCGGCACCGACTGACGCCTGCTTCTCTGAGGGGGCGGATGCTTCGGCATCCGCCCCCTCAGGGTTCCTGCCCCACCCCTCTTCCACTTCGGGGGGCGACACGCCACATCGGGGGATCGTTTCGCGATTCCGTCCCCCGATCTGGCGTGTCGCCCCCCGATGTGTGATGGGTCGCGGACCGGATGCTGTGAACTTTCCGAGTTATCTTGCACACGCATGTGCACTATACGTAAAATGGTGCCATGACCACTCGTGCACCCCGCCGCGATGCCGTCGAGAACCGCGCCGGCATCCTGTCCGCCGCCCGCTCCGCCCTCGCGAACGACCCCCATGCCTCCGTCGACGTCATCGCCCGCAACGCCGGCCTGTCCCGCCGCACCCTGTACGGGCACTTCGACGACCGAGACGCCCTCATCCGCGAGCTCATCTCGAGCGGAGCCCAGCGGTTCAACACGATCGCCGAGTCTGTGACCGACGACGACAGCCGCCTCGCGCTCGCCCGCCTGGCCGCGCTGCTCTGGCGTGAAGCCGCGCACGTGCAGGTCGCCGCAGCCCTGGCTCTCGACGAGGCGCATGTCGAGCACACAGCCGAAGCGCTCGCGCCGCTGCGCCGCACCGTCGCGAACCTCGCCCGTCGCGGTCAGGACGACGGGAGCTTCCGCACCGATCTCGCCGCCCCCACCCTCGCGCGACTCATCGAGGAGATGGCGCGCACGGTCATCTCACGCACCGACGCGGCGAGTTCCGAAGCCGCGAACGTCGCCGTCCGCGCCGTGCTGAGCATCGCCGGACTATCGTGGCGCGAAGCGGACGAGCTGCTCGCCGCGCATCCTCAGATCGTCGCTGCGGAGGACGCCGAATGAGAGTCGCACTGCATGACGTGAGCAAGGGCCGCGCGCTGCCCACCACGAGCCTCGAGTTCCACACCGGCGCCGTGCGCTACGCGATCGCAGAGACCGAACAGCGGCCGACCGTGCTCGGTCTGATCGCGAGCGGGCGCATGAACCCGGCGACCGGGCGGGTCACGATCGACGGAGCCACGGACAATCGCCTGCTGCGACGCACGATCGCGCTCGTCGACGCCCCCGATGTCAGCGACCCGCACGCCGACATCGCTCTCGCAGGCGTCGTCGGCGAGGAGCTCATGTTCGCAGGACGCGGCGCCACGCCTCTGCACGCCCGGCGCTGGCTCAACGATCTGGGCTTCGGTGAACTCGCTTCGGTGCCGATCGGCAACATCGACCCGGCTGCGCGCGTGCGCATCATGTGCGAGCTCGCGATCCTGCGTGAAGGGACCGAGGGCATCGTGCTCGTCTCCCCCGACCGGCACGGCGGCAGTCCCGATGGCTGGTGGCGCATCGCGCGCGAGTTCGCCGAGCGCGGCTACGCCATGCTCGTGATCGTGGGAGGCTCGGCGGCCGTCGCTCTGGATCGGATGCAGGAGCTGGGCGCCGTGAACGCCTCCGGTCCGATCGAGCCCCTGGTGCTCGACGACGCACCGGACGCGGAACCCGACGATGACCTGCCTCTTCCCGCAGACGGGTCGGACACCCGGCCCGACGCCGACACCGATGACCCGGATCCGGGGGATCTCGAGTCGGATGCCGCAGCATCCGCTCCGATGCACGAGCCCTCTGCCGATACAGCCGCAGGCGACGACGAAGACCAATCGCCGAACGCCACCCCCGAAGACCTGAACGAGAACGGAGCCGAACGATGAAGGTTCCCTCGATGATCGCCGCCGAGCTGCGGCGACTCACCGCCAGCAGGATGGGCATCCTCGCCCTCGTCGCTCTCGTGTGCGTGCCGATCCTCTACGGAGGTCTGTACCTCTGGGCGAATCAGGACCCCTACGCGAAGTTCCCCGACGTCCCCGTCGCCCTCGTCGTGAACGATGAGGGCGCCGCCTCGACGAGCGACCCTTCGACAGGCTCAGAGACCCAGGATTCGAGGGTCAACTACGGCGAAGACGTGGCCGACAACCTCATCGAGGGCAACGCCTTCGACTGGCAGCGGATGACCGCCGCCGAGGGTGCACAGGCGCTCCACGACGGATCCGTCGACTTCATGGTGACGATTCCGGCGGACTTCTCCGAGGCGCTGACCTCGGTCGCGTCCGACGATCCGCACCAGGCGCGCATCGAACTCGACACGAACGACGCGAACAACTACCTCGCCTCATCCATGGGCACTCAGGCCGTCGAGAAGATCCGCAGCTCGGTCGCCGAGATGGTCGGCAGCGAGGCCGCAGAGCGCCTGCTCACCGGGCTCAGCGACGTGCGCGACAACCTGATCACCGCGACAGATGGCGCCTCGCAGCTCGCCGACGGTGCGACGACAGCGGCGACCGGCAGCAGCACTCTCGCCGACGGCACGGCCCAGCTCGCCGACGGCACCGCCCAGCTCGCCGCAGGCGCCACCACGCTCGCCGCGGGTGCGCAGCAGGTGAGCGACGGCAACCGCAAGCTGGCCGACATCGCCGACCGCGCGGGCTCCGCCGTGCAGCAGGCCGCCGACGCCCTGCCGCAGGTGCGCACAGACATCACCACTCTGCTCGCCGATCAGGGGCTCACGCAGGAGGAGATCGACGGCGTCCTCGCCACGCTCGATCCGCTCGGCACGAAGCTGCAGGAGGGCAACACCAAGGTGCAGACCGCGGTCGGCCAGGTCGATCAGCTGGCCGACGGCGCCGCATCCGTCGCATCCGGGGCGTCGACCCTCGCAACCGGCGCCGGTACCGTCGCGACGGGCGCTGCGGCTGCTAACGACGGCGCCGCACAGCTGCGCGACGGGCTCGTCACTCTCCGCGACGGCATCGGCACGCTGCGTGACGGCCTCTCCGACGGAGTGGCCAAGATCCCGGCATCCACCGCCGAGCTGCGCACCCTGCAGGCCGACACGATCGCCGACCCGGTGAAGGTGTCGAGCGACAAGCTCGCCTCCGCCGAGGACTACGGCGCAGGCCTCGCACCGTTCTTCGCCGCCCTGTCGGCCTGGATCGGCATCTACGCCCTGTTCCTGATCGTCAAGCCGATCTCTCGGCGCGCGGTGACCGCACTGCATTCGCCGCTGCGCATCACTCTCGCCGGCTGGCTGACTCCGGCGATGCTGGGGGCTGTGCAGATGATCGGCCTGATGGGGATCCTCGCCATAACCCTCGGCTTCACCTTCAACCATCCGCTCGGCACCCTGGGCGTGCTGATCTTCGCCTCGGCGACGTTCGCGGCGATCATCCTCACGCTGAACGTGTGGCTGGGATCGGTGGGCCAGTTCCTCGGCCTGGTCCTCATGGTTCTGCAGCTCGTGACCGCCGGAGGCACCTTCCCCTGGCAGACGCTTCCCGCCCCGCTCGCGGCGCTGCATCACGTGCTGCCGCTCGGATACGTCGTGGACGCGATGCGTCAGCTGATGTACGGCGGCGATCTCGCCAGGGCGGGCTGGGACCTCGCCGTGCTCGGCATGTGGCTCGTGGGCGCCCTGCTGCTGGCGGCGATCGGCGTGACGCGCATGACGCACAAGCGCACACTGCGCGATCTGCAGCCGAGCCTGATCGGTTGATCGGATGCCGGGGCCGCACTTCCGTCAGGAGGTGCGGCCCCGGCTATGATGCGAGGACGCGTTCTGATACGCGGACCGGGGCTCTGTGGGACTGAGTCCCACTTACCCGAAAGAGTTCTCGACGATGACAACCGATTCAGAGACCCCTGCCGCGCCTTCACGACGGCCGCTCGCCGCCCGCATCGGCCGGATCGCCTTCCTCGTGGTCGCCGCGATCGTGGTCGTCGCCGTCGCCGCCGCCCTCTTCGTCACCTGGACGATCCAGCGCTCCTTCCCGCAGACCGGGGGGACCCTGGCGCTCGACGGACTGAAGGCCGAGGTCACGGTGCAGCGCGACGACAGCGGCATCCCCACGATCACGGCGGATTCCACCCACGACCTGTTCTACGCCGAGGGCTTCGTGCACGCGCAGGACCGCTTCTTCGAGATGGATTTCCGCCGCCACGTCACCGCAGGCCGCGTATCGGAGATGTTCGGCGAATCGCAGGTCGGCACCGACTCGTTCCTGCGCACGCTCGGCTGGCGCGATGTCGCCGAAGCAGAAGTCGCGGCCATGGACGAGACGACGCTCGGCTACTACGAGGCATACGCCGACGGCGTGAACGCCTATCTCTCGACACGCTCCGGCGCCGAGCTCTCGCTCGAATATGCCGTGATCGGCATGCAGAATCCCGACTACGCACCCGAGCCGTGGACTCCCGCCGACTCGGTCGCCTGGCTGAAGGCCATGGCGTGGGACCTGCGCACGAACATCGAAGACGAGACAGAGCGCGCTCTGCTCGCCGCCGATCTCGCCGCATCGGGATCCGATACGGCCGAGACGCAGGCGACGATCGAGCAGCTGTACCCGCCCTACCCGTTCGAGCAGAACCCGGTGATCGTCCCGAAGATCTCGAGCGTCCCCGCGACGGAGACGGATGCCGACGCCGCGGCCTTCACGACGGACGCCGACACCGGCATCCAGAAGGCGAGCACGACGATCGAGTGGCAGACGGCATCAGACGTCATCGAGGCGGCGAGCCTGCTCGTCGGCGATGTCGGCGAGGGCATCGGATCGAACTCGTGGGTGGTGTCGGGCGCCCTCACCGAAAGCGGTCTGCCCCTGCTGTCGAACGATCCGCACCTCGGCGCCGCGCTGCCCTCGGTCTGGTACCAGGTGCAGCTCAAGTGCTCGAAGGTCACCGACAGCTGCCCCTTCGACGTCGGCGGCTTCTCGTTCTCCGGTCTCCCCGGAATCGTGATCGGCCACAACCAGCAGGTCGCCTGGGGCTTCACGAACCTCACCACCGACGTCACCGACCTCTACGTCGAGATGATCGAGGGCGACCAGTACTGGCGAGACGGCGCCCTGGTGCCGATCGGCGAGCGCACCGAGACCATCGAGGTCGCGGGCGGGGACGACGTCACCCTGAAGGTCCGCTCCACCGTGCACGGCCCGATCATCTCGGGGCTCGTCGACGACTTCACCGCGTTGGCCGAGGACCCGGAACCCGCACTCCCGACCCTCCCGACCCAACCGGCGGTGTCTGCTCCCGATCACGAGTACGCGGTCAGTCTGCGCTGGACCGCCCTCGACCCCGGCACCGCATCGACCGCGATCTTCGCGCTGGCGACCGCGAAGGACTTCGACGACTTCCGTCGCGCCGCCTCCCTCTTCGACGTTCCCGCGCAGAACCTCATCTACGCCGACACCGCGGGCAACATCGGGTATCAGGCTCCGGGACGGCTGCCTGTGCGCGGCGCCGGAGACGGATGGATGCCGCAACCGGGATGGGACAGCGCCTACGACTGGACGGGCTTCATCCCCTTCGAGGATCTGCCGGTCTCGTACAACCCCGCCTCCGGATACATCGTCACCGCGAACAACGCGATCGTGACCGATGACTACGACTACTTCCTGTCGAAGGACTGGGACTACGGGTACCGGGCGGCCCGCATCGCGCATCTGATCGAGCGCCGCTCCGCCACGGCTCCCCTGACGGCTCAGGACATGAGGGACATCCAGATGGATGCCGAGATGTGGATCGGCAAGCAGCTCGCGGCCGCTCTCGTCGACGTCGAGGTGTCGGGTGCCGGTCCGCGCGAGGCGGTCGAGCTGCTGCGCGGCTGGGATGCGCAGAACGAGGCCTCCTCGGCTGCCGCCGCGTACGCGAACGTGCTGTGGTCGAACCTCGTGCAGAACCTCTTCGCCGAACGCGAGCAGCCGCTGCCGATCGACGGGCAGGGCCGGTTGTTCACGGTGGTGGGCGCTCTTCTCGACGACCCGTCCGATCCGCTGTGGACCAACACGGCGATCGACGTCGCCGGAATGGACGAGATGCTCGCGCTGTCGGCCGAAGAGGCGTACGACGAGCTGTCGGGTCTGCAGGGAACCGCCGTCGACGCCTGGAACTGGGGCGAACTGCACGCGCTCACCCTGACCAGCTCGACTCTCGGGGAGTCGGGCATCGCCCCGATCGAATGGCTGTTCAACCGCGGGCCGTATCCGGTCAGCGGAGGCGCCTCGGTCGTCGACGCGACCGGATGGAAGCTCGGCGCCTCGTATGCCACGACCACGGTGCCGTCGATGCGCATGGTCGTCGATCTGTCCGACTTCGACGCCTCGACCTGGATCCACCTCACCGGGGCGTCGGGTCACGCCTTCCACGAGCACTACACGGATCAGACCGAGCGCTGGGCGGCCGGGGTGCAGCAGCCGTGGGCGTTCTCGGCGAAGGCGGTGGATGCCGCGACCACGCAGACCCTGGTGCTGACGCCCGCCGGCGGGGAAGACTGACGGTCCCGCGTCGCGGCGCGTTCCGTGACCGAGCCGGTGGCGGACGACCCGAGCGGGCCGCCCGCCACCGGATCAGCGCCGCGGCGAGGTGCCGGGCGTCGCGTCGCGCAGCGAGCTGAGCATCACGTCGAACGCGGGCTTCGGCGAGTAGTCGTCCTCGAAGATCGTGGCCCAGCCCTCACCGGGGAAGACGTCGGGAACCCACGAGTTCGCGTCGGGGAATCCCCATACGGTGAACGACGAGCACGCCTTCACGTTCAGGCATGCCTGAAGCAGCCCGTCGTACCGCTCGGCCTGCGTCGCCACCTGCTCGGGCGTCGGGCCGGTCTCGCCGTCCTGCAACGGGATGCGGACGTCGGCCTCGGTCACCGCCACGTGCAGACCCAGTGCGGCGAACCGCTCGAAGTTCGCCTGCAGGGTCGTGTCGAAACCGTAGAGAAGGCTGAGATGCGCCTGAGCACCGAATCCGCCCAGCGGCATCCCGTCGGCCAGCATCCTCTGAGCGAGCGCGTAGTACGCGTCGGTCTTCTCGTTGATGCCCTCCGCGTTGTAGTCGTTGAGGAACAGCACGGCATCAGGATCGGCTTCGTGCGCCCAGCGGAACGCGTCTTCGAGGAGAGCCACCGGGTCGTCGGCGCAGGCCTTGAGGAACGGGTTGGCCTCGGTGCGCAGCTTCACGCCGCCGTTCTCCCAGGTGTCCTGGAAGATCTCGTTCGCGACGTCCCACTCGTAGATCTCGCCCTTGAAATGGCCGACCACGGTGCGGATGTGGTCTTCGAGCACGTCGCGCGCTTCGTTGCAGGTCCAGGTCTTGCTCGCCTCGGTGACCCAGGCCGGGTTCTGGCTGTGCCACAGCAGCGTGTGCCCGCGGACCTGCTGATGATTCGCCTTCGCGTAGGCGACGAGCGCGTCAGCGGACGTGAAGTCGTACACGTCGGGGGCGGGATGCACGGCATCCCACTTCATGTCGTTCTCGGGGGTCAGAGACGAGAACTGCGCGCCGAGCACCTGCTGGTACTGCGTCGGGTCGGCCGCGTCGTAGTCCATGAGCTGCTTCTGGCCCCACACCGCGCTGCCGATCGCGAGGTCTTTGGGCGCCTGGTTGCGCAGAGCGTTCTTGTCGGCGTTGCTGTGCCCGGGCGGCGCGGCATAGGCGGTGCTCACGCCGCACAAAGGCAGCAGCAGCACGGCTGCCGCAGTGACCGAGAAGAGTGATCGCAGAGATCGTCGCATGTGGTTCTCCTGACATCATCGTCATGGCGGGCATGCCGCCGCACATATGTTGCTTACGCCAACAAAAGGTAGCAGCAGTTCCGCACGATGGCGACCCTCGGATCGCGATCCGGGAGCGGGCGTCAGGCTGACGCTGTCGCGGCACGCCGGGCGATGAGCCAGGTGCCCGACGCCGCGGCGAGGAAGATCGCGGCCAGCACGACCCACCCGAAGAAGCCGTAGGTGATCGCGGTGGCGTTCACGACGAGGGGCGCGGCGAGGGCCCCGAGCGAGAACCCCATGCCGAAGACGCCCTGGTAGGCCCCGGCGCGCTTCGCGTCGGCGAGCTCGAAACTGAGACCCCAGCCGCCGGCCTGGGACAGGATCTCGGCGAACGTGTATGCGATCGTCGCGATGAGCAGCAGCACGATCGCCGCCCACACGGGCAATCCTGCGGCGAGCGCGTAGACGAGGCACGCGATCACGATCAGTCCGCCTGCGATCAGCGTGACACGACCCGCGGTGCGCACATCGTGCGTGCCGCGGGACGCGCGCACCTGGAACATCACGACGAGGACCGTGTTCACGATCAGCAGCACGGCGACCATCACCTCGGGGGCGGTCGTCTCCCGGGTGATCCACAGCGGCACGCCGAGTTCGAAGACCCCGAACTGCATGGCGAAGATCCCGGTGAGTGCGGTCAGCGCCAGGTACTGCGGGTCGCGCCATGGCGAACGCTGGGCCCAGTCCTTGCGCTCGGCGAGCGCGGCAGCCGCGGCGGCCGTGTCGATCGAGCCGGTCTCGGTCACCTGCGGCCCGAGCCGCGTGCGTGCGGGCGCGTCGACGTCCGCGGTCAGCCGCAGCAGCGGCAGGGAGCCGACCGCGCAGAGAAGGCCCGCCACGGCGATCACCGCACGGTACGCCTCCGGGGTGCCGAGAGCGAGGGCGATCGCGCCGATCGCCGATCCCAGTGCGATCGAGAGGTTGGTGACCGTGCGCAGCACGGCGCGGGCGTGCACCCGCCGCTCAGGCGCGAAGCCGCGTGCGATGATCGCGGAGCGTGCCGAGTGACCCATCGAGTCGAAGAAGCCGGAGAGGGATGCGAGCAGCAGCGCTGAGGTGAAGTCGCCGGCGAACGCGTACGCCGCGAGCAGCAGTCCGCCGAGCGCCTCGAAACCGAAGGTGAGCCGGCGGGCGCTCCATCGATCGGCGAGCCAGCCGCCGAGGAAGGACGCCACGACGCCGCATCCGCTCGACACCGCGAGCACGATGGCCGCCTCGCCCGCACTCAACCCGACGATCTGCGTGAAGAACAGCACGGTGACCGCGAGGAACACCCCGCGGCCGATGCGTGAGACCGCGACGGCCGCGACCAGGGCGTTCAGCACCGGGTCGGTCAGGCTTGCGGAGATCCGCGCCCGCAGCCCCCGCTTCTCGGCAGTTTCGGATGCAGGGGAGGACACTGATCCATCCTCGCACGCGGCTCGCTCCCTGCCGCTCCACCGGTGGCGGATCCTGGACCCTCGCGCTCCGTCACGGCGGGAGTGCGCGGGTCGGATAGCGTGGGAGGATGCCGAACCGTCTGCTCGCCCCGCAGGGTGCTCCGGCATCCGTCGTCGAATTCGAGCATGCCGGCGCGACGCTCGTGGCCGAGACGTTCGGAACCGGCGGACCGGTGTTCCTGCTGCTGCATGGCATCGGCATGGGCCGCAGCGTGTACCTCGACCTGGTCCGCCAGCTCGACGGACGCGTGATCGCGGTCGACCTGCCCGGATTCGGCGAGGCGCCCGAGCCCGAGCGCACTCTGACCATGCAGCGGCACGCCGACTTCCTGGCGGCGTATCTGCGCCATGCCGACGAGTCGCCGGTCATCGTGATCGGGCACTCCATGGGCAGTCAGATCGCCGCGGAACTCGCGGTGCGGCATCCGGCGCTCGTCGAAGGCGTCGTCCTGGCGGGTCCGACCGTCGACAGCGCCGCGCGCAGCATCCGCGCTCAGGCCAACTATCTCCTGCGCGACCTGCTCGGCGAGAGCCCGCTGGTGCTGTGGCGCGGAGCGCGCGAATATCTGCGCGGCGGGCCCCACCTGCTCCGCAAGATGCGTGCCACGATCGTGCACGAACCCGAGAAGGTCTATCCCCGCATCGCGGTTCCGGTGCTGGTGCTGCGCGGCGAGCGCGACCCCATGGCTCCGCAGACCTGGTGCCGCGAGATCGTCGATTCGGTTCCGCAAGCCGAGCTCGAGGTCATCCCCGATCGCGGCCACAGCACGCTCATCAGCGACGCCGAGGTGGCCGCGGACCTGATCCATCGGTTCGCCGAGCGGATCTGATCCGGTCGGCGTTCGCTCACCGCAGCGGTGGAGGGGATGTCGGCAGGAGCATCGCGTTCCGGCGCGAGCGCGTCAGGAGCAGGATGAACAGCGCCAGTCCGGCGAAGACCACTGCGAAGACGAAGCCGATCGCGATCATGAACGCGCCCGCGGGACTCGCGCTGAGCGCGGCGCCCGTCACGCCCAGGGCGAGTCCGAGTACGGCGAGACCTGCCATGAACCAGCCGACGATCATCGACGTGATGTAACCACGGGGACCGGCGTAGCCTGGGCGCGCGCCGAACTTCATGCCGATGTACCAGCTCCAGCGAGCGCCCGTCCACCACCGGGTGACCTGCCCCGTCATCGGATACCAGCCGGCACCCGGGCCCTCCACTTCGCCGGGGAGCGGCCGGGCGACCGGGTCGATGATCGGCATGCTCTGCGGCGCAGGCAGGGCGCGCACCCCCTGCGAATGTCGCGCCCCGACGATCCAGACGACAGCCACCAGCACGAACAGCACCGGAGTGACGAAGTTGCCGGGACTCCGTGTGGCCAGCGCCAGTGACAGCTGAGCCAGGCCGAGCACCAGGAACATGATGCCGAGGATCAACCCGGTCGACGGCGGCTCGATGGCGAAGGCGTCAGGCTTCGGTTTGCCGTCGCGGATGCGGTAGGGCGTCCACACCGTGCCGTCCCACCAGCGGACGTCCACGGTTCCCGGCACGAGGTACCACCCCATCGATGGCGCCGCGACCGGCGAGTCCCGCTCGTGCGCGGTCCATTGCGCTCCGTCCCACCAGCGCTGCCGCCCCGGCACGCCTGCGTCGTACCACCCCTGCGGTGTCGTCATCTCGGCCCCTTCCCTCACCCCGCCGCGGGCGGAGTCTGCTTCGAATCGGCGAGCTCGTCGACCACGAGGTTGCGCTGCTCGATCGAGCCGTTGCGGTACGCCTGCCGTCCGACCATGTGCGCCGACAACGGGGCGGTGGCGAACTGCATAAGCACGATCGGCGCGACGAGCACGAGGCCCAGCAGGATGCCGCCGATCGAACGCTGAGACAGCGCGATCGCCAGGCAGATGAGCAGGAGTCCCAGCACCTGGGGCTTGGTGGCCGCATGCAGACGGGAGGGCACATCGCGGAAGCGCAGAAGGCCGATCGCAGCGAACAGGCACAGCAGGGCGCCGACGAGGATCAGCACGAGCACCGCCGCGTCGATCACGGCATCGGGGATCATGAGACCGAAGACGTTCATGGTGTCGTGTTGTCCCTCCGGGCGACGAAGCGCGCCACCGCGATCGAGCCGAACACCCCGATCGCGGCGATGATCAGCAGCACCGGGATGCTGCGGGTGTGCCCGTTGATCGCCATCTCGGCCCCGAGCACGCACATCACCTCCGTCAGCAGCACGTCGCTCGCGACGGCGCGGTCGAGGATCGACGGGCCGCGGACGATGCGGATCACGGTCAGCAGCGCCGCGACGCCGAAGACCACCATGATCACGCCCAGCAGGATGCTCATCGGTCCGCCTTCCGCTCGTCGGCCCTCAGCGCACGATACTGCGCCGGATCTCCCAGTGCGCGGACGATGCGCTTCTCCCAGCGGAGCACTCCCTCGCGCTGCTTCTCGACGTCCGCCATGCTGCGCACCCCGATCACGTGCAGATACAGGATGCGGCGGTCGCGGTCCGCCTCCACGACGAGCGATCCGGGGATCAGCGACGAAGCGACCGACACGTGCGTCATCATCAGGTCGTCGGAGTATCTCAGCGGCACGGCGATGATCGCGGTTCCCGGATGGCGACGGAGATCGAGCACCTGCATCGCGACGATGAGGGCGCCTCGCACGACGGCGAAGAGGAACTGCACTCCGAGGATCACCGCGAACCAGAGGTTCACCCGGCCCGAGAGCTCGACCGTGGGGAGGCGGAACACGCGCGTCACGAAGACCGCGACGATGAGGCCGGTCACGAACGAGAGCAGCGTGAACTGCGCCCACAGCAGCATCCACAGCACGACGAGCCAGGCGAGAAACGGCAGTTGCACGCCGAGGTCCCGCCAGAAGTGCCGGGTCGTGTCTGGACTCATCCCTTCACCTCGTCTTCGAGCTGGGTGAGCGTGACCGGCTGCAGCAGCGCCTCGCCGATGCGGTCGCAGAGCGCGTACAGGGGTCCCGCGAACACGGTGAGGGCGATCGTGACCACGACCATTCCTGAGGTCGCGATGGTCATGATGGCCGGGATGCGACGGCGCTCCTGCTGCTCGTCGGCGGCGGGCGCGTTGCCGAGATGCGAGAGCCGCCCCTCGGTCTCGGCCGAGTCCTCCTCCTCGCGCCAGAACGCGAGGTTCCACGCGCGCATCAGGGCGTAGAGCGTGAGCAGAGAGGTGACGATGCCGCCGACGATCAGCACGATCATGAGGGGGGTGCCGACGGATGCTGCGGCCTCGAACAGAGCGAACTTGCCGATGAACCCGGAGAAGGGCGGTAGGCCGCCGAGGTTGATCGCGGGGATGAAGTACAACACGGCGATCACGGGCGCGACTTTGAGCAGGCCCTTCACCCTCAGGATCGACGTGCTGCCGGCCCGGCGTTCGACGAGTCCCACGGCGAGGAACAGCGTGGTCTGCACGATGATGTGGTGGACGATGTAGTACACCGTCGCGCCGATCGCCGCGGGCGTCGCGATCGCGAGGCCGAAGATCATGTAGCCGACGTGGCTCACCAGGGTGAACGACAGGATCCTCTTCAGCTCGGCCTGCGCGACCGCGCCGAGCACGCCCACGATCATGGTCGCGAGAGCGATGATCAGCAGCAGCGTGTTGATGTCGTTCTCCGAGAACAGCTGCGTCTCGGTGCGGATCAGCGCGTAGACGCCGACCTTCGTCAGCAGTCCCGCGAAGACCGCCGTGACCGGCGCGGGCGCCGTCGGGTACGAATCCGGCAGCCAGAACGACACCGGGAAGATCGCGGCCTTGATGCCGAAGGCGAGGACCAGCATGAGATGCAGGACCAGTTGGGTCTCCTGCGGCAGCTCCGTCATCCGCTCGGCGATCTGCGCCATGTTCACGGTGCCGAGGGCGCCGTAGACCATCGCGATCGCGGCGAGGAACAGGATCGACGAGACCAGCGAGACGACGATGTAGACGGCGCCGGTGCGGATGCGGGACTCGGTGCTGCCGAGGGTGATCAGCACGTACGACGCGACGAGCAGGATCTCGAATCCGACGTACAGGTTGAACAGGTCGCCCGCGATGAACGCGTTGAAGATGCCGGCCGCGAGGATCAGGTACGACGGATTGAAGATCGAGATCGGGGTCTCCTCCGCCCCGTCTGCGATGCCCTGGCCGACCGAGAAGAGGAGCACCGCGAGCAGCACGATGCTCGACACCAGGACGAGCAGGGCCGCGAGCCGATCGACGTAGAGCACGATGCCGAACGGCACCGGCCAGCCGCCGACCGAGACCGCGAGCGGGGCACCGGCATCGACCACGACCAGCAGCACGGCCGCGATGATCGAGACGACCACCAGCGTCACCACGGTGACGATCGACTGCACTCGCGCGTTGCGCCCGAAGATCAGCGTGATCGCGGCCCCGAGGAGCGGCAGGGCGACCAGAAGCGGGATGAGCGAGTTCATCGGCCGTCCTCCTCTCCGGCTTCTGGAGCCTGACCTCTGGGTTCCTGAGCCTGTCCCCCGGGTTCCTGAGCCTGTCCCCCGGGTTCCTGAGCCTGACCTCCGGGTTCCTGAGCCTGACCTCTGGGTTCCTGAGCCTGTCGAAGGACGGGCGCGACCGGCCGGTCGACTGGCGCCCCGTCGACGATCGCAGGATGATCGCGCATGTGCAGCACCGTGATCGGGGCTGTCTGCAGGCCGACGAAGTCGGTCGTGGCGTCGTCGTCGGCGTAGTCGCCCTCGTCGTCGCCCATGAGATCTTCCTCGGCATCCGTGCGGCCGCGGATCGCGATGTCGTCTTCGTCGTCCTCGACGGTGTCGGCCTGGCCCAGCTGCCAGGAACGGTAGATGAGGGCGAGCAGGAAGGCCGAGACGGCGAACGTGATGACGATCGCCGTGAGGGTGAGCGCCTGCGGCAAGGGGTCGCTCATCTCGCCCTCGGCGCCGAAGAACGGCGCGTTCCCCGGCGCGCCCATGACGATCAGCAGCAGCAGGTTCGTGGCGTTGCCGAGCAGCAGGAATCCGATGAGCACCCTGGTGAGGCTGCGCTCGAGCATGGCGTACACGCCGCACGCGAACAGCACGGCCATGATGACGATGAGGGTCAGCGACACATCCATCAGATGTTCACCCCTCTCGCCCGCGATCGGGTCCCTGAGCCTGTCGAAGGGTCCTGAGCCTGTCGAAGGGCTGCGGCCTGCCGATCGACCTCGGCGCCGAGACTGCGCAGAACGTCGAGCACCAGCCCGATCACGACGAGATACACCCCGATGTCGAAGATCGTCGATGTGACGAACTCCATGTGACCGAGCCCCGGGATCTCCCACTCCCAGAATCTGCTGGTGAGCGGGGCCAGGCCGAAGAACAGCGGCACGACCGCCGAGCCGACCGCCAGCACGAGCCCCGTGCCGAGCAGCCGCCCGGCATCGGTGGGCGCCGCGGCGCCCAGCTCCCAGCGTCCGCCCGCGATGTACCGCATCACGAGGGCCATGCCCGCCACGAGGCCGCCCGCGAAGCCGCCGCCGGGCAGGTTGTGCCCCGAGAACAGCAGGAAGATCGACACGACGATGATGGTGTGGAACAGCACGCGGACGATCACTTCGAGCAGGATCGACCGGTTCTCGGGTTTCATGTTCGTGCCGCCGACGAGCCAGGCGCGAGGGCTGCTGCGATTCTCGGACGTCTGGAAGCGGATGCCGTCGGTGGTCTCGACGAGCGGCCTGCTGCGCGTCGCGCGTCGAGTGGTCCGGGGAAGGGTCCTGGTCTCGGCGAGCAGGTCGGCGCGATGGGTCACGAAGACGAGGGAGGCGACTCCCGTCGCCGCGAGGACGAGCACGGAGAGCTCGCCCATGGTGTCCCAGCCGCGCAGGTCGACCAGGGCGACGTTGACGACGTTTTTGCCGTGCCCTATCTCGTACGCGAGCTTCGGGAACGCCGCCGAGATGGGATCGGCGACGCGCGACTGCGTCGCGACGATCGCGACGAGAGCCATGGTGACGCCGACCCCGATGCCGAGCAGGGCACGGGGGATGCGGCCGACCGAGGCGTTGTGCTCGCCCATCCGCGCCGGCAGCCGCCGGAGTACGAGCGCGAAGGTGACCATCGTCACCGTCTCGACGAGGATCTGCGTGAGCGCGAGATCGGGCGCCCCGCTCGTCGCGAAGAGGGCGACCATGCCGAGGCCCGTGACCGACACGAGCACGACGCCGGTGTATCGCTTCTGCGCGCGCACGGCGAAGATGCCGGCGACCGCCATCAGGGGTGCGGCCGCGATCTGCGCCGGAGTGTGCCAGGCCGAGAGCTGGAAGCGGTCGATGTCGCTCGCGAGCAGCGCGGTGGTCTCGGCCGCCACGAACACGACGAAGATCGTGCCGACGTAGACCGGCAGCGAACCCCGCTGCGTCAGCGTCGTGCTCAGCACCGACAGCCGGTCGATCGCGCGGACCACCCAGTAGTACGCGTCGGCGGCGGTGAACGGCAGCACTCGCGGCCTGCGGTCCCACCCCGTGCGACGGGTCAGCAGGAAGACGCTGATGCCGAGCAGGATCGAGCCGATCGAGATGCCGAGTGCGGGCTCGAAGCCGTGCCACAGGGCGAGGTGTCCCGGCCCTTCGGCGGCGTCGCCCGCGTGATCGAGACCCGGCGTCGCGGTGATCGCGTAGCCGTGCAGAGCGATGTCGAGCGCCGGGGCGGCGAGCCCGGCCGCGATCGTGAGCGCCGCGAGCACGATGGGGGCGGCCACGAAACCGACCGGCGGGCCGGGCCACGCCGTGTCGGGCAACCGATCTCCGCGCTCGTCGCGCTTGGAGAAGAACGCACCCCACAGGAATCGCGCGCCATATGCCGCAGTGAGCATGGACCCGAGGACGACGCCCACGAGGGCGACCAGACCCCAGACCGAGCCGCCCAGCGCGTCGTCGAGAAGGGCGGTGAGCGCCGACTCCTTGGCGACGAATCCGATGGTCGGTGCGATGCCCGCCATCGAGGCGACCGAGACGAAAGCCGTCACGGCCAAGACCGGCGCCTGACGGCCGACCCCCGACAGCTCGGTGATGTCTCGAGTGGAGAGCTGACGGTCGATCACGCCGACGATGAGGAACAGCGCCGACTTGAACAGCGCGTGACCGATCACGAGGGCGAGCCCGGCCAGAGCCGACGCCTGCGTGCCGTAGCCGATCACGACTGCGAAGAAGCCGAGCTGGCTCACCGTCCCGAAGGCGAGGATGCGCTTGAGATCGGTCTCGCGGAGGGCCTGCACGCCGCCCAGCAGCATGGTGAAGACGCCCAGTGCGATCAGGATCGGCCGCCACGGGCCGCTGAATGCGAAGATCGGCGCGAAGCGCGCGATGAGGTAGATGCCTGCCTTGACCATGGCGGCGGCGTGGAGGTACGCGCTGACCGGAGTCGGCGCCGCCATGGCGCCAGGCAGCCAGAAGTGGAAGGGGAACAGCGCCGACTTGCTGATCGCGCCGATCAGCAGCATCACGATCGCCGCGTCCACGATCGGCCCGGTGGGCGCGAGTGCGAGGATCTCGCGGATGCTCGAAGTGCCCGCGTCGACGACGAGCAGCACCACTCCCACGAACATGATCAGGCCGCCGAGTGTCGTGACGAGCAGCGCCTGCAGTGCGGCACGGCGGCTGGCGGCGCGGCGGCGGTAGTAGCCGATGAGGAGGTACGAGAGGATGCTCGTCACCTCCCAGAACATGACGAGCATGACCAGGTCGTCGGTGAGCACGAGCCCGTACATCGCTCCGGCGAAGCCGAGCAGCACGGCCGCGAACTGCCCGAGACCGGCCGAGTCGTCATGGAAGTACCAGCGGCAGTAGAAGAGCACGAGCGCGCCGACACCGGTGACGATGAGAGTCAGCACCCAGCCGAGCACGTCCATGCGCATCGACATGTCCAGCCCCAGCTGCGGAATCCAGGCGACCGACTCGAAGGGCGTGGATCCGGCGTCGAGAACCTGCGGCGTCAGCATCAGGGCGTGGATGAATGCCGCGGCTGGAATAAGAGCGGCGATGAAGAACGCCCGAGCGCCCATCCAGCGCACCAGAACGGGCATGAGAACCGAGGAGAGGAGGAAGGCGCTGAGGAGAGTCAGCATGATCGTGGCTCCCTCGGGGCTCGTCGGCCTTGCGGCGCTGGCGGGCGGGTGTCCATCCAGTTTACCCGGGCGCGTGCGGGCCCCGTGCGAGAGTTGTCACATGCGACGGGTGTGGGCGCGGGAGCTGCTGGGGTGGTGCACCGCTCTCGGCATGTCGATCGCCGTCGCCGCGCAGGTGGTGGCATCCGCTCGTTCCGAGCTGTTGTTCCGCGACGGGGATTCACTGATCGTCGCGATGCTCACGCGCACGATCCTGTCTGGCGAACCTCTCGACTGGGCGATGTCGAGCGTACTCTTCCTTCCGGAGTCCGCCGTGTTCGCGGGTCTCTCTCTGCTCGCCTCCGGCGATCTGAACACGCTGCTCGCGATCAACGCCATCGTGAACCTCCTCGCCGTGTACGGCGCCATCCGCCTGGTCGCCGGGCCTCATCGAGCCGGCGCCTCGCCCGTCGGCTGGTCTCTGATCGCGCTATCGCTGTTCGGAGTCGTGGCGGTCACCGAGACCTCGGCGTCGCGCGACGCCCTCGAGCTCGCCTCCCTGCAGCTCACCACGACGTACTACTCCTCGACCGTCGTCGCCGTGATGATCGTGGTCGGTCTGCTGCGCCGCGCTTTCGACGGAGCGGGTCGCTGGCCGTTCGTCGCGGTCGGGGCCGTCACGATCATCGCCACTCTGAGCAACCCGTTGTTCGCGGCATGGGCGACCGCGCCGCTGACGGTTCTCCTCGCCGTCGGTGCGATGCGCGGTCGATATCGGCGCTGGATGCCGGTCGCGATCGCCGTTCTCGTAGGCGGCACGCTCCTCGGCCTCCTCGCGCGTATTCCGTTCACGGCATGGATCGCGAACACCGGTGCCGGATACGCGCAGCCCGAGCTCTGGCGAGAATCGATCGGGTACTACGGCGGCCTGCTCGCCGAGCGCCTCTCGACGCCGCTCGGCATACTCGGCGCACTGGTCGTCGTCGTTCTGCTCGCTCTCTCGGTGCTGCGTACAGTGCGCGCTGCGACGGACGGCGAGCGCCTCGTGGCTTCAGCGGGGTGGATGCTGCCTCTCATCGTGGTGATCGGCGCCATCGCTCTCGGCACGCACGCGGCCCGCTACCTGCAGCCGGTCGTGTTCGCTCCTCTTTTCGCCCTGGTCGCCTCGCCGCGAACCGTGCGGATGCCCCGGCCCCTCGTTGCGATCGCCGCGGCCCTCATCATCGTCGCCGGGGCGCTCAGCGTCCCTCGCCTTGAGGCTGCCGCGCATCGCCCCGACCCCGATCTCACATGCGTGACCGATTGGGTGACCGCGTCGGGCCGCACCGGCGCCGGCCAGTTCTGGACCGTGCGGCTCCCGAAGACGCACCTCGACGACCCCGCTCAGCTCGTGCAGGTCGACCATCGGCTGAACGGTTACGCGTGGCTGGTGAATCGCAGCGACCTCGATGCGCAGGCGGTGTCGTTCCTCCTCCAGGACTCGCAGAGCGTGCAGTGGCAGCTGCCCGAGCCGGCGATTCCCGAGCAGGTCGTGTCGTGCGGTCGCTACACGATCCTCGACTTCGGATCCCGCACCCTCCCTGTGGGCCCCGCGCACTCCTGACCCCTGTCAGCGGGGCGCGGCGGTCGTCGCGCCGGCGCGGAATCGGCACGTGAAGTGCACGTTCACGCCCTGCTCTCCGCGGAGCATCCTCGCGACCTGCTCTCCCGCGGCGCGCCCCTTCTCGACGGCCGGCTGCACACTCGTGGTGAGCACAGGTCCGCCGAGCCCGTCGACGGCGATCCCGTCGAAGCCGGCGACCGAGAGGTCTTCGGGTACCCGGAGGCCCAGTTCCTCGGCGGCTCGGATCACACCGACGGCGAGCAGGTCGCTCTGCGCCAGGATCGCGGTGGGACGGTGCGCGGCATCCGCGAGGAGCATCCTTCCGACCAGCTGGCCCTCGTCGATCAGACTGCCCGCTGCCGAGATGGCCGGGGCATCGGGGAAGATCGACCGCATGCCCTCGAGGCGATCGATCGTGACGTCGACGGTCGCACGGTCGACTCGCTCCTGCGTGACGACGCCGCGCTCGCGAGCGGCGTCGAGGTGCAGGGTGACGAGCGCGACATCCCGGTGCCCGAGGTCTCGCACGTGTCGGGCGACATCGGCTGCCGCTGTGACGTTGTCGAGGATGATCTGCGGGACCCCCTCCCCCGCATCCCCCTCGATGACGACGACGGGCAGACCCCGGCTGCGGACGATGTCGAGGGATGCTCGCGTGCGGCCAGAGCATCCGATCAGCACCACGGCGTCGACCGGGGCGTTCGCGAGCGCAGAGCCGTCACTCTCCCCCGGGTCGTCGCGAAGCAGCAGGATTCCGGCGCTGAGGTCGGCGAGGCCGTCGGTCAGGCCGTCCATCATCGCCGTGGTCACCGGGTCGAGGAAGGCCGCGCGCAAGTGCCCCTCGAGCACGACGGCGACGATCCCGCTGCGCCCGCGACGCAATGACGCGGCGCGCGGGTCGGGCCCGGTGTAACCGAGATCGGCGGCGGCGGCGAGCACCTTCTCGCGTGTCGTCGCCGACACCTTGGCTTTGCCGCTGAAGACGACGGAGGCCGTCGACGTCGCGACTCCGGCTGCTCGCGCGACGTCGGCGATCGTCGCGCGGCGCACCGACTCGTGACTGGTCATACTCCGAGGATAGCTCGCCCGGGTTTCAAACGATCGAATCGATTCGATAGGGTGTTTGGCATGGACACCGCCCTCACCCGCTCTCAGTTCGTCCGCTGGCGTGCCGCGATCTTCGCGATCTTCCTCGCGAGCGGCCTGTCGATCGCGACGTGGGCCTCGCGCGTGCCCGACATCAAGGTCTCGCTCGGCATCGACAACGCCCAGATGGGCCTGCTGCTGCTCGGCATGGGCATCGCGTCTATCATCGGCATCTCCACGAGTCCGGCCGTGATGGCGCGCACCGGAGCGCGGCTCGGGATGCTCGTGACGATGCTCATCTTCGGAGTCGGCGTGGCGCTGATCGGCCTGGGCACCAACGTGCTCGGATCGCTCCCCGTGGTGCTCGTCGGCCTCATCCTCTTCGGTTTCGGCAACGGTTCGCTCGACGTCATGATGAACGTCGAGGCCACCGCGGTCGAGCAGCAGATGGGCAAGACGATCCTGCCGGTGTTCCACGCCTTCTTCAGCTTCGGCACTGTGATCGGCGCCGGTGCGGGCGCCCTGGCCGTGCAGCTCGGTGCGAACGTCTCGGCTCACGCGTTCGTCGTCGCGGCGGTGATCGCGGTGCTCGCGGTGGTCTGCTTCGCGAACGTGCCCAACCGCGAGGCCGCCCTCGATCCCTCACCCGCCGAGAAACCGCATTGGCGTGAGCGCATGCACGTCGCGCTCGAGGCGTGGCGCGAGCCGCGCACCTATGCGCTGGGCATCGTGATGCTGGGCATGTCGTTCGCCGAAGGCGGCGCGAACGACTGGCTCGCGCTCGGCGTCTCCGAAGACCACGGCGCCGGGCCCGCGGCGGGCGCTGCGGCCCTCGCCACGTTCTCGGTCGCGATGACCGTCGTCCGCCTGTTCGGCGGCCCGCTGGTCGACAGGTTCGGACGCGTGATCGTGCTGCGGATCCTCGCCATCACCGCCGCGGCCGGCATCCTGCTGTTCATCCTGGCGCCCGACACGCCGCTCGTCTTCGTCGCCGCCGCGCTCTGGGGTGTCGGCGCCTCGCTCGGCTTCCCCCTGGGCATGTCGGCAGCCGCCGACGACCCGGCCAAGGCCGCCGCCCGCGTGAGCGCGGCTGCGACCATCGGCTACATCGCCTTCCTCGGCGGCCCTCCTGTGCTCGGCTTCATCAGCGAGCACATCGGCCTGCTCAACACCCTCTACATCCTGGTCGTGCTCGCGGCGCTCTCGGGACTCTTCTCGGCCGCAGCCCGTCCTCTCCGCGAAGACCAGATGACCTCGGCGAACAAGTAGTCGGCGTCACCCGTCGATCCGGCGCACGAGCGCGGCCGCATGCGAACGGCTGCGGGCGCCGAGTTTGGCGAGCACATTCGAGACGTGCGTCTTCACGGTCGGCACGCTGATGCCCAGACGTTGCGCGAGCTGAGCGTTCGACCACCCGCAGACGATGCCGTCGAGAACCTCCTGCTCACGCGCGGTCAGCGCCGACAGGGGGGCCTCGGCGGTCGTCGACGGTTTCGCCGCGAGGGCTGCCGCGGCGAGCGCTCGCCTCGTGACGCGCGGGTCGAGTGCACCGTCGCCGGAGGCCACCGCCCGCACCGCGGCGACCAGGGATGCAGCATCGGCGGTCTTGAGCAGGAAGCCCGCCGCACCCGCGCCGATCGCGCCGAACACCAGCTCGTCCTCGTCGAAGCTCGTCAGCACGAGCACGTCGCTCAGGCCGCGCTCGACGATCTCGCGAGTCGCCGAGACGCCGTCGCGTCCCGGCATCCGCAGATCCATGAGCACGACGTCCGGGCGCAGAGCGGCCGCGTTCCGCACCGCGACTTCACCGTCGGCCGCCTCCCCCACCACGGTGACGCCGTGAGACTCCAGCATGATGCGCAGCCCCGCCCTGATCGCCGCGTGGTCGTCGGCGATGAGCACGGTCGGTCCACCGCTCACGACACGGCCGCCGGAAGTCGCGCATCGACCCGCCACCCGCCGGGCCGCGGGCCCGCCGAGAACCGTCCGCCGAGGGCGTCGACCCTCTCAGCGAGCATGCTGAGTCCCCAGCCTCCCCCGGCGTAGGACGTCGCGACGAGCTCGGCGCCTCCGCGGGAGTCGACCCGCACATGCACGCCGTCGCCGGCGTCTTCCACCCTCACCTCGACGTGCGACCCGCTGGCGTGCCGGACGCAGTTCGACAGCGCCTCGCGCACGATGCGCACCGCCGCCTGCTCGACGGCGGCCGGCATGGCGGCGAGCTGCGCCACCGTCACCTCCACCTGCAGCCCCGCCCGCCGCGCGTCCGCGGCCAGCGCCCCGATGTCGTCGATCCGCGGCGTCGGCGACAGCTGTCCGTCGCCGCGGCGCAGCACCACGATCATCGACCGCAGCGCGCTGTGCGCGTCGAGTCCGGCATCCCTGACAGCACGCAGCGCGGCCCTGTCGACTTTCTCGTCCGCCGGCACCGACAGCGCGGCCTCCGCGCGGATGGCCATCGCCAGCACGTGGCCGGCGACCACATCGTGCAGTTCTCTCGCCATCGACTCGCGCTCGCGCTGTACCGCTTCCTCGCGATCTCGCTCAGCGACAGCAGCCGCCTCCTCGGCACGCTGACGATGGAGTTCGGCAAGCTCGTGCGCCTGGGACACCGCGACCGCCCACCAGTAGTCGGTGCCGACGAGGGCGCCGAACTGGACGGCGACGAGAAGGGCGAGAGGAGCGGACCCCTCCGGTCTCATCACCGCGATGATGAAGATGACCGCGACGCCGACCGCAGCCGCGACGAGGACACGGCCGCGGACGGACGGGCGGGCGACGAACACCGCGGTCCAGAGCACGTCGAGGAGGACGACGAGCGGGCCGAGCCCCCCGGTCGTGAACAGGTCGACGCCGAATATCACCGTGGCGACGATCAACGACGCCCACGGCGCACGGTGCTTCGTCAGCACGAGGACGCACGCGGGCACGGCCGTCGCCAGCGTCCACCAGGGAGAGACGTCGGCGGGGAGCACGGAGAGAACGCTCCAGTTCCCGCTGAAGCCGAGGAGAGCGGAGACGACGCTGAGCCCGGCGATCAGCAGCGCGTCGATCGGAGAGCGATGCGCCAGGTACCAGCCGCGGATGCTGTCAGCAGTCGCCTCCTTCATCCCCTCATGCAATCACGACCTCCCCACGGCCGCATCCGACCAAGGGATGAGAAATCGGCCACGGCGACCGCGACCTTCGCCCGATCCGCCTCGGCGTCGCCCGCGTGACGCTGGGAGCATGGAACTCCTCGGCGGCCTGCCCCTCCCCCTCGCACTTGCCGTGCTGGCTCTCGTCGACGGCCTCAGCGTCGGCACGCTGCTCATCCCCGTCTTCCTCCTCCTCAGTCCCGGACGTGTGCGCACCGGGCGCATCCTGCTCTACCTCGGAACGATCGGCGCGTTCTACCTGCTCGTGGGTCTGCTGTTCCTCTGGGGTCTGGTCAACGTCGTCGACGTCGCCTCCGGGTTCCTCGCTTCGCCGGCCGGGGTCGTCACGCGTCTCGTGGTAGGGGTCGGGCTGATCATCGTCGCCTTCACGATGCCGACCGGGCCGCCCGCGTCGACGCACCGAACCCCTGCGCGTGCGGCGGCGTCGGCATCCGTCACGACCGGCTCCAGCGATCACGAGGCGGCCACGCCCACCGAGTCCGATGCGGCGCCGTCGGGCCGCATGACCCGCTGGCGGGATCGCCTGCTCGATCCTCGGACCCGTGGCGCAGCGGTGATGGCCGTCGCCATCACCGCCGGGCTGGTCGAGGTCGCCACGATGCTCCCCTACATCCTCGCGATGACGATGCTCGCCGACGCCGGCGTCAGCACGCCCTTCCGGGTCCTCTCCCTCGTCGCGTACTGCGCCCTCATGGTGGCCCCGGCTCTCGTCCTGCTCGCGCTGCGGGTGGTCGCCGCGCCGCTCGTGCAGCGGCCGCTCGAACGGTTCGCCGCCTGGATGCAGCGCACCGGTGCGGAGAACACGGCCTGGCTCATCGGGATCATCGGGTTCCTGGTCGCACGTTCGGCGGCGGCCGAGCTCGGTGTCTTCGATGCGCTCGACGGGATGCTCAGCCGCTGACGGCTCCGCGACGAAGTAGGCTCGACGGGTGCGTCTCGTCATCGCCCGCTGCTCCGTGGACTACACCGGGCGGCTCAATGCCCACCTCCCTCTCGCCACGCGTCTGCTGGTGCACAAGGGCGATGGGAGTCTGCTCGTGCACTCCGACGGCGGCAGCTACAAACCGCTGAACTGGATGAGCCCTCCCTGCACGCTCGCTCCCGAGGAACCGGGCGAGGAAGAGGCGATCGCGGGGGTCGTGGAGGTGTGGCGAGTCACGCACAAGAAGACCGGCGACGCCCTGCGCGTGCAGATCTACGAGATCATCCACGATTCGAACCACGACCTCGGCATCGACCCCGGCCTGCAGAAGGACGGCGTCGAAGCCGATCTGCAGCGCCTTCTCGCCGAGCAGGTCGACCTGATCTCCGAGGGGGCGACGCTGGTGCGCCGCGAGTACCCGACGGCGATCGGTCCCGTCGACCTTCTGGTGCGCGATGCCGGCGGCGTGGCGATCGCCGTCGAGGTGAAGCGCCGCGGCGACATCGACGGCGTCGAGCAGCTCACCCGCTACCTCGAGCTGCTCGGCCGCGACCCGCATCTCTCCCCCGTGCAGGGCGTCTTCGCGGCGCAGGAGATCAAGCCCCAGGCCCGCGTGCTCGCCGAAGACCGTGGCATCCGCTGCCTGGTGCTCGACTACGACGACATGAAGGGCATCGAGTCGGGCATCCCCCGGCTGTTCTGAGCCGCGCAGTCGCAGCCCATAGGCTGGAAGCATGCCCTCCTCCCCCTATTCCTGCGTCCTCTGGGACGTCGACGGCACGATCATCGACGCGTCCGTCGGGATCCTCCGTCGGCTGAACGTCGCCCTCACGCATTTCGGGCACCCGGCGCCGACGAGGGACGACCTCGTGCACTGGATCGGTCCGCCGATGTTCGAGTCGTTCCAGGTGCAGGCGGGCATGACGCCCGAGCAGTCATCCGAGGCCGTCGCCTTCTACCGCACGCTCGGCAAGGCCGACGGATACACGACCGACGTGAACACGTACCCCGGCGTGCCCGAGATCATCCGCGAGCTGCACGCCGCCGGCATCCCGCAGGCGACGGCGAGCTCGAAGCCGGAGAACCAGGTCGACGCGCTCGTCGACCACTTCGAGCTGCGCCCGTACTTCCTCGCCACGGTGGGTGCGACGCCCGACGAATCGACTCTCGCCTCGAAGGCCGACATCGTCGTCGAGGCTCTCAAGCGCCTGACGGAGGGGGGAGCCGACACCTCGCGCCCCGTGCTGATCGGAGATCGACACCACGACGTCGAAGGTGGCAACGTCAACGGCGTGCCCGTGATCTTCGTCGAATGGGGCTTCAGCGACGCGCACGAGGGCGATGACGCAGCGTTCCGCGCAGCATCCGCCGAGGAGCTGCGCGCCCTGATGCTGAGCTGAATCCCGCGCCGGCGCCACTCCTCCGGGAGCGGCGCGCCCCGGCACGCGTTCGGGAGGAGTTCCCGCGCTCAGGCTGAGGATTTCAGCCCGAAGCTCCTCCCGAGTGCGCGTTCTCCTCCGGCAGAGCCACCGGAAAGCACAGAACTCCCCGCCGGATGCCGCACATGATGTCGGCCCCGGTCGGGGAGTTCCGGTGGAATCCGCGCTTAGAGCGGGCGGATGTTCTCTGCCTGCAGGCCCTTGGGGCCCTGCGCGACCTCGAACTCGACTCGCTGGTTCTCTTCGAGAGACCGGTAGCCGGATGCTTCGATGGCGGAGTAGTGCGCGAAAACGTCAGCGCCGCCGTCGTCGGGGGAGATGAAGCCGAAGCCCTTCTCCGAGTTGAACCACTTGACCGTGCCCTGGGTGCTCATTTACTGCCTGTTCTGCTGGAAAAGAAGCCGACGCAGGATGCACCGACGAGCTCAAAGATAGTGGAGCACGGCGTGAGCGGAAGAGCAGGGGTCAGCCCGTAACAGAAATGTTGCACGAGGCGTCATGTCGCGACACACAGAGGTCGCGGCTCGAGCCCGAAAAATTGTGTGGCCCTCACCGCGGGGGGAGCGATGAGGGCCGAAGACGACCGGAGGGTGCGTCAGAAATAAGCATATCCCCAACGCGACGTCCTTGTCCCCCATTTGGGGGACATTCTTCGAAAATCTTCAGGAGGGGGATAGCGACCCCCTCGAGCGGCCCATTGGGGACTGAACTGCTCGAGGGGGCCCAATCGCATACACGGATCGTCGCGCCTCTGGGGAAGGCTTCCCGTCCTCTGGGGAAGGACGGAGACGATCAATCCCCTGTGCATGCACCTACACCCTAGGCGACCCCGACCGTTCCCGTCAGCCCCCGGAATTCGGTTCCCGAGAGCGTTACCCTTGTGGCGTGACCATGCTGAACAAGGACATGACCCTGTGCATCTCGCTCTCGGCGCGTCCGAGCAACAACGGCACCCGATTCCACAACTTCCTCTACGAGGAGCTCGGCCTGAACTGGATCTACAAGGCCTTCGCGCCCACGGATCTCAGGCAGGCGATCGCAGGGGTCCGCGGTCTCGGCATCCGCGGATGCGCGATTTCGATGCCGTACAAGGAGGACGTGATCGCGCTCGTCGACCGCATGGATCCCTCCGCCTCCGCGATCGATTCGGTCAACACGATCGTCAACGACGACGGCGTGCTCACGGCGTACAACACCGACTACTCGGCCATCGCGCAGCTGATCGCGCGGAACGGACTGGATGCCGCAGCCGCTGTGCTGCTGAAGGGTTCGGGCGGCATGGCCAAGGCCACCGCCGCCGCCTTCCGCGACGCGGGATTCACGAACGTGACGATCGCGGCGCGCAATGAGGCGAACGGGCGAGGTCTCGCCGATCTCTACGGCTTCGACTGGACCGCGGACGCCGGCGCCCGCACGGCGGACATCATCGTGAACATCACGCCCATCGGCATGGCCGGGGGAGCGGAGGAGCACGACCTGTCGTTCAGCGAGGAGCAGGTGTCGGCGGCATCCGTCGTGTTCGACGTCGTGGCGCTGCCCGCCGAGACCCCGCTGGTGCGGGCCGGCCGTGCCGCGGGGAAGACCGTCATCACCGGCGCGGAGGTCGCGACGCTGCAGGCGCTCGAGCAGTTCGTGCTGTACACCGGCATCCGCCCGAGCGCCGATCAGGTGCGCACGGCCGAGGAGTTCATGCGGGCGCAGCAGCCCGATCTCATCCGTTGAACTCCGCCGGGTGCGGGCCGGTGCGGCCATCGCGTTCGAGCCCGTCGATCGCCGCGAGCTCGTCCGCCGACAGGTCGAAGCCGAAGACGTCGAGGTTCTCGGCGATGCGCGCGGGCGTCACCGACTTCGGGATCACGATGCGCCTCTGCTGCAAGTGCCAGCGGAGCACGACCTGCGCAGGAGTCCTCCCGTGGAGCTCGGCGATCGAGAGCACGGCCGGGTCGCCGAGCACCGCCCCCTGGGCGAGCGGGCTCCACGCCTCGGTCACGATGCCGCGAGCGCTGTTCGCCTCGACGACCGCACGGTTCTGCAGCGCGGGGTGCAGCTCGACCTGGTTCACCGCGGGAACGATGCCCGACTCGGTCTCGAGACGCACGAGATGCTCGGGCTCGAAGTTCGAGACGCCGATCGCTCGCACGCGTCCGTCGGCGTAGAGCCTCTCGAGAGCGCGCCACGTCTCGGGACAGGTGCCCGCAGCGGGAGTCGGCCAATGGATGAGGAACAGGTCGAGGTGGTCGAGACCCAGTCTCTCCAGCGCGGCGTCGTACGCGCGCAGAGTGCTGTCGTAGCCGTGGTCGCTGATCCAGACCTTCGAGGTGACGAAGAGGTCGTCGCGGGCGATGCCCGACTCCGCCAGCGCTCGGCCGACGCCCGCCTCGTTGCCGTAGATGGCGGCGGTGTCGATGCTCCGGTAGCCGGCCTCGAGCGCCGCCGACACGGCTGCGGTCGTCTCGGCATCCGGCACCTGGAAGACGCCGAAGCCGAGCTGGGGCATCTCGATGCCGTTGTTCAGGGTGAGGGTGGGGATGGTCATTCTCCTGCTTTCTGTGGGGGTACGGTCAGGCGGCGACGGTGCGGACGGTGCCGGTCGCAGAGTGCCGGGCGGGTCGCGCCGTGAGGGCGGCGACGGTCATCACGACCAGACCGGATGCCGTGATGGCGGCGCCGATCCAGATGGGCGAGGTGTAGCCGAGCCCTGCAGCGATGCCGACGCCGCCGGCCCACGCGCCCAGCGCGTTGCCGACGTTGAAGGCGCCGATGTTGGCGCCGGATGCGAGCGTGGGGGCTCCGCCTGCGTACTGCATGATGCGGCTCTGCAGGCCGGGAACCGTGCCGAAGCCGAACGCGCCGAGCAGCACGAGGATCGCGATGGTGGCGGGCTGCGACCAGGCGAGCAGTCCGAAGGCGATCAGGATCAGCAGCAGCAGACCGGTGAAGCCGAGCAGCGTGCGGTCGATCGAGCGATCGGCGAGGCGTCCGCCCACGGCGTTGCCGATCACGAGGCCGATCCCGAACAGCACGAGCAGCCACGGCACGGCGGAGGCCGCGAAGCCGGTCACCCCGGTGAGCGTGTACGCGATGTAGGTGAAGGCGCCGAACATGCCGCCGTATGCGAGCACGGTCACGGTGAGTGAGAGCCAGACCTGCCCGGAGCGGAAGGCGCGGAGCTCGTGCACCAGGCTCACCTTCTCACCCGTGGCGGGCGGTACGGTGACGAGCAGCGCGATGCCGGCGAAGGCGACCACTCCGATCGCCGAGATGGCCCAGAACGTCGCGCGCCAGCCGAACTGCTGTCCGACGAACGTGCCGAATGGCACGCCGAACACGTTGGCGGCCGTGAGTCCCGTGAACATGATGGCGATCGCGCGGGCCTTCTTGGCCGGAGCGACGAGGTCTGCCGCGACGACCGAGCCGATGCCGAAGAACGCGCCGTGGCACAGCGCGGCGATGATGCGGCCGGCCATGGCCGCCGGGTAGTCGGCGGCCAGCGCGGTGAGCGCGTTGCCCGCGATGAACAGCACGACGAGTCCCAGCAGAACGGGTTTGCGTGGCAGTCGGGTGGTTGCCGCCGTGAGGCCGAGGGCGCCGACGACGACGCTGAGCGCATAGCCCGAGATGAGCCAGCCTGCGGTGGCTTCGGTGACGCCGAAATCGGCGGCGACCTCGGGCAGCAGGCCCATGATCACGAACTCTGTGAGTCCGATCCCGAAGGCGCCGATGGCGAGTGCGATGAGTCCGAGTGGCATGATGAGCTCTCTGCTAAAGTAGTTGCAGACGCGGGATGTTGCGTCGCGAGCATTAATCATTGCACACGCAATTATCCCGCACAAGCAACTACTTTTGTGGAGGACATCATGGGCATCTCCGACGACGCCGTCGAGATCCGGGCACGCGGATGGCGCACCCTGGCGGCTCTGCACGGAATCATCGAGACCGAGCTCGAACGCGCACTCGGAGCATCCGTCGATCTCTCCGTCGTCGAATACACGGTGCTCGACGCGCTCAGCCGGCAGGACGGCTGGCACATGCGGATGCAGCAGCTGGCCCGCGCGGCGGCGCTGAGCCCGAGCGCCACCACACGACTCGTCACGCGTCTCGAGGATCGCGGGCTGCTCACCCGCATCCTGTGCGCCGACGACCGCCGCGGCATCTACACCGAGCTGACCCCGACCGGGCGGGAGCTGTACGAGAAGGCGCATCCCATCCACGACGAGACACTCGAACGCACGCTCGGCGAGGCGGTCGCACAGCCCGAGCTCTCACCCGTCGTGCACGCGCTGCAGGGGACTTCGGCCCTCACCTGACGGGATCAGTGATCGGGAGACGATTATCTGGATACCCTAGGCCCATGAGCCCGCGACGCAGGATCCTCCGCAGAATGCCGGCCGCCATCGCGGCCACGGCCCTCATCGCTCTGGTCCTGTCGGCCTGCACGCCGGGCGACGACACGGGAACCGACACCGAAGGACAGGGTTTCCCCTCGGACGGCTGCACGCACATCACCATCGCGACGTCGTCGGAGAAGGTGAACATGCTCGACAAGCTCGCCGAGGCCTTCAAGGACTCGCCCGAGCACGACGGCCTGAAGACCTGCGCGACCGTGCGACCGATCAACGTCTCGTCCGGCAACGCCGCACGCTATCTCACCGCGGGCGACGACTGGCCCAGCGACGATCACGACCTGTGGCCGACGCTGTGGTCACCGGCCTCCACGGTGTGGACCGACCGCGTCGCCGCCGCCGCGTCGGCGAATCTCGTCGGGGAACCTGCGTCGTTCACCCGCACCCCGGTCGTGTTCGGCATGCCCGAGCCGATGGCGAAGGCTCTCGGCTGGCCCGACAAGCCGATCAGCATCACCGACCTGTCGCAGCTGTGCCAGGACCCGGAGGGCTGGGGGAGTGTCGGGAAGGACATCTGGGGCGCGTTCAAGATCTCGAAGACGAACCCGAACACTTCGACGACCGGACTCTCGACGATCCTGATGCAGTCGTACGAAGCATCCGGCAAATCGGCGGATCTCACCTCGGCCGACGTCGACGCCGCAGCCGACTTCTCCCGCGTGTTCGAGGAGTGCGTGATCCACTACGGCGACACCACAGGCAACGTCCTGTCGACGCTCTACGACGAGACGCAGAACGGCTCGAACGGCTCTGCCTACGTCTCGGCGGTGGCTCTCGAGGAGACCTCGCTCCTCAACTACAACCAGGGCAACCCCGATTCGCACACGGTGCAGCCGGGCGAGACCCTGACCCCGCCCAAGACCAAGCTGGTGGCGGTGTACCCCGCGGGCGGCTCGATGTGGTCGGACAACCCCGTCACGGTGCTCGGCGCCCAGTGGGTCACGGCCGAGCAGCGCACTGCCGGAGAAGCCTTCGCCGCCTTCCTGCAGACGACCGACGCCCAGAAGATCCTGCCCGAGTACGGCTTCCGTCCACTCGACGAATCGGTGCCGCTCGGCAAGCTGTTCACGGCGAACTTCGGCGTCGATCCCGCGCAGCCGGCGGTGACGCTGCCCAAACCCGACGTCGACGTCATCTCGACAGCGATCGATCAGTGGACGCAGGTGCGCAAGCCCTCCTCCGTGCTCGAGCTCATCGACATCTCGGGCTCGATGGACGACCCGATCGGCGACGGTCGGTCTCGCCTCGACGGAGCGATCCAGGGAGCGCAGACCACACTCGATCACTTCCGCTCCACCGACGAGGTGGGCGTCTGGGCGTTCACCACGGGGATCTCATCGGATGCCGGTGAAGGCATACAGATTCTGCGCGACGTCACCGCGCTCGGGTCGGACGGCGAGAAGCTCGACTCCTCACTCGAGGATCTGCACTACGCGCAACGCAACGGCACGCCGCTCTACGATGCGATCCTCACCGCCTACGAGGCCATGAGCGAACGCGCCGAGCCCGGCCGCATCAACGCGATCGTCGTGCTCTCCGACGGCGAGGACACCGACTCCGCCACCTCGCTCGACTCGCTGATCGCGAAGATCGGCAAGAGCACCAAAGAGGGCGGAAGCGACGCTCCTGTGCGTATATTCCCGATCGCGTATGGAGAGGGAGCCGACACCTCTGCTCTGCAGCGGATCGCGGATGCCACGGGCGGGCAGCTGTTCGACGCGTCGAACGCCGAGCGCATCGATCTCGTCTTCGCCTCCGTGATCAACAACTTCTGAGGCGCGCATGCATCACTTCTCCGTGACTGGCGATTCCTGGACGGGTCCCGCGATCGAGGCGCTGGCCTCGACGAACGTGTACGTCTCCACGGACATCCCCGGCTATGCGGACCTTCAGGCCTCGTTGTCGCAGACGGTTCCCGCCGACGGTTCGATCGCTGTCGTCGTCCTCCCGGACGAGGCGGCGAAAGCCGACCAGTACACCTTCTATCTCCTCGACAAGCTCACGAAGGGTGCCGATCAGCAGACGGTGATCCTGGCGATCGGCGACGATCTGATGGGCGACTCCGCCGCGCTCGGTCGCGACGCCGTGCTGACGATCGCGAACCAGAACGAGGGCGCGGGGATGCCGGCGGGTCTGGTCGAGACAGTGCAGGAAGTGTCAGCGGAGCTCCCCGCGGCCGGCGGGAACCCGGGCAGCGGCTCCGGCGGCGCCGACCTCCTCATGCCAGTGATCATCGGCGGCGTCGTGCTGGTGGCGGCCGTAGGCACCGCCGTCGGTCTGGTCGCTCGCCGGCGACGCACGTCAGCGCCCTCCCTCGAGAGCGCCGACCCGGTGCCGCCCGGCATCCGTCTGCGGGTCGACCGACTGCGGGAGCTGGCCCCCTTCTACGCCGCCGTGGCGGGCAACGCGATCGCCGCCGAGACGGCGACGAACATCGAGGCGCTCGCCTCGCACGTCGAGCAGCTGTTCATCCGCCTGGATGCGAAGGCGGGTGAAGACCAGAGCGTCATCGCCGAGGCCGAGTACTCCGACAAGCTCGCCCGTCTGGTCGCCGCCCTCGACCGCGATTACCTGCTCGATCTGCTCACGCGGCCGGATCTGTGGGACGCGCCCGACGAGCGCATCGGCGAGGTCCGCGAAGCGCTGAGCGCCGTCACCACGCAGATCGTCGACAACATCAAGCAGGTGAACGCACGCAAGGGACTGCTCTTCCAGGTCTCGCTGGACTCCCTGATCGGCCGCAGCGAACTGCGCGACTGGGAGCGCCAGTTCAAGAAGAGCTCAGGGGAGCAGTAACGCACGATCTCGCGCCTCTCGAGCGTCAGAGCCGCGGTCGATCCCGCCGGCGCTCACGCACCCGCATGATCGCGATCGAGGCGTCGGGGGAGGACACCGCGATCGACCGCGCGTCCGGTCGGATCACGGCGCCCGGCGGCGCCACCTCGCCGCGCACCTCCACCCTTCCTGCGAGCACGACGATCGCGTCGGCGGTCTCGGCGATCGCACCCGAGACTCGCCGGATCGCCCATTGCATGCGTCCGCTCGACCGTCGAGCCATCAGGTTCACCACGGTCACCCGGCCCGAGCCGGTGTCTGCGAAGACCTGATCCTCTCCGCGGAACGTGATCGCCGAGTGCTGCGGCACGCGGCTCACGCGGCCGTTGATCTCGAGCGCGACGCCCGCAGGGCTGAGGGGGATCAACAGGCGATCGGCTCCGAGGAACGGCGAGAACGGCATCCGCCCCTCGATCTCCGCGAGACTGATGCGCCATCCCGGTCGCGCGGCGAGCACCCGCGTGACCCCGAGACCGTTCGCCCATGCCTGCGGGGCGACGTCCGTCGGGCGGACGATGAGGGACTTCACGCGGGTGCCGTGCGACATGACGTGCTCAGCGGATCGCGGTCGGGCCGGTCTCTCCCGTGCGAACCCGGATGACCTGCAGAACGTCTGTGACCCAGATCTTGCCGTCGCCGATCGCGCCCGTGCGCGCTGCCTCCTGGATCGCCTCGAGCGCCGACTCGAGCTCCTCGTCGGTCACGATCGTCTCGATCTGGATCTTGGGGAGGAAGTCGACCTTCACCCGCTGCGAGCGGTACACCTCGACCTTTCCGACCTGGCTTCCGTGCCCCTTCGCGTCGAGGATCGTCATGCCGGTGACGCCGATCTCGGCGAGGGCGGTCTTGATCGGCTCGAGAGCGCCGGGCTGGACGACTGCGGTGATGAGCTTCATGATGATGTCCTTTCTCGGGGACCGGCGCTCAGGAGCGCACGTCGTCCAGGTCGTAGGCGGTCTCGGCGTGCAGCGTGGTGTCGAGTCCCATGATCTCGATGCCGTCGCCGACCCGCAGACCGATCGTCTTCGAGAGCACCCACGAGATCAGCGCGGTGACGACTGCGGTGTAGGCGAACACCGCGACGATCGCGATCGCCTGTGTGCCGAGCAGGCTCGCATCTCCGCCGAAGAAGATGCCCTGCGCCCCTGCCGGAGAAGCCGGGTCGGCGAGGAAGCCGATCGCGAGGGTGCCGAAGATGCCGGGGAACATGTGGATCGCGACGGCGTCGAGTGCATCGTCGTAGCCGAAGCGCTCCTTCAGGCCGAGCGTCGCGAACGCGACGACTCCCGAGAGCAGGCCGATGACGATCGCGCCGATCGGAGACACGGAGTTCGCGGCCGGGGTGATTCCGACGAGGCCGCCGAGCACGCCGGAGATCGCACCGAGCGAGGTCGCCGCCTTCCGCACGATCCGCTCGACGACGAGCCAGCCGAGAAGACCGGCGCAGGCGGCGACGAGGGTGTTGGTGACCGCGACGCCCGCACTCTCGTTGATGCCACCCGACGAGCCGCCGTTGAAGCCGTACCACCCGACGAGGAGGAGCCCGCCGCCGACGATGGCGATCGGCAGGTTGCCCGGTCGTCCGACGTTCGGGAAGTGCCGGCGCTTGCCGAGGAAGATCGCGAGCACGAGGGCTGCGACACCCGCGTTCATGTGCACGGCGGTGCCGCCGGCGAAGTCGATCGCGTGCAGGCTGTTCGCGATCCAGCCGCCCGTGACCGAGCCGTCGGCGGAGTCGAAGGCGAAAACCCAGTGCGCGACGGGGAAGTACACGAGCGTCGCCCAGAGGCCGGCGAAGACCAGCCAGCTGGAGAACTTCATCCGGCCTTCGACCGCCCCGCCGATGATGCCGACGGTGAGGCCCGCGAAGATCAGCTGGAAGACCGCGATGAGGATGCCGGGCACGGCTCCCTCTGGCGTCTCGGCGCCCAGTAGCGACTGGATGCCGAACAGCCCGGTCGGGTCTCCGATGAGTCCCACGCCGCCGACCGAGTCGCCGAGCGTGAGGCCGTAGCCGTACAGGACCCAGAGGACCGCGGTGACGGCGAAGCCACCGAGCACGATCATCATGGTGTTCAGGATGTTCTTGGTGCGCGACAGGCCGCCGTAGTACAGCGCGAGACCGGGCAGCATGAGGGTGACGGCGACGGTTGCGGTGAGCATCCAGCCGGTGTTGACCTGCGAGGTGATGTCCATGTCGTTCTCCTTTCGATTGTGAGGGTGGGCCCCTGAGCCTGTCGAAGGGTCAGCGGGTGATCAGGGTTTCGAGCACGTCGGCCAGCGCGATCACGCCCACCGCGACGTCCTCGGGCCTGGCAGCCTCGGCAGGTGTGTGCGAGGCGCCGGTCGGGTTGCGGACGAAGAGCATGCCGGTGGGGATGACTCCGGCGAGCACGCCCGCGTCGTGCCCGGCGCCCGTGTCGAGCACGGGGGCGTCGGGGAGCACCGCGTGCATCCGCTCGCGGAGTCCGTCGTCGAACGCGACGGTGGGGGAGAACGACTGCTCGGTCACCTTGACCGTGCAGCCCTCTGCGGCGGCCGACCGCTCGGTCGCGGCGGTCACCTCCTCGACGATGCGCCTGACCGCCGGCTCGTCGCGATGGCGGACGTCCATCCACAGGTCGACGGATGCCGCGATCACGTTGGTGCCGCCGGGGGTGACCTTGATGCGGCCGATCGTCCCGCGGGCGTCGTCGACCACGAGAGCGTGCGCACGGAGCGCGCGCACCGTCTCGGCGGCGACCACGACCGGGTCCTGTCGATCGGCCATCCGGGTGGCGCCGGCGTGATCTCCACGGCCGTCGATGCGCACGTGCCAGCGGCCGTGGGCGATGATCGCTCCCGCGAGTGCGACGGGCTGCCCCAGGTCCTCGAGACCTCGGCCCTGCTCAACGTGCAGCTCGACGAAAGCGGAGATCGCTGCCAGGCGGGCGGCATCGAGGCCGATCAGTACGGGGTCGAGACCGGCGCCCCTCGCCGCCTCGGCGAAGGTGACCCCGTTCTCGTCGCGCAGCTCTCGCACGCGTTGCGGGTCGACGAGCCCGGCGAGCAGCCGTGTGCCGAGGCAGGCGATGCCGAAGCGCGACCCTTCTTCCTCGGGGAACGCCGCGACGACGAGAGGTCGCACGGGCCGGATGCCGCGCTCTCGAAGGACGTCGACGGCGGCGAGCGCACTGGCGATGCCGAGCGGTCCGTCGAGGTTGCCTCCGCCCGGGACGGAGTCGAGATGCGAGCCCGTGGCGATCGCGTCGACGCGACGCGCGTCGGGAGCATCCCACCACGCCCAGATCACGCCGTTGCCGTCGATCTCGACGTCGAGTCCGCGATGATCGGCCTGCGCGATGAACCAGGCTCTCAGTTCGAGCTCGGGAGCCGAGAACACGGGTCGGGTGTATCCGCCGCGCTCCGGATCGACGCCGATGTGCGCGATCTGGGCGAGGAGGGCGCTTGCGTCGCCGCTCATCGCAGTGCTCCCGCGAAGCGCTGCCCGACGGCGCGGAATCGCTCGGACGATCGTCCGGTTCCGGCGACGAGATCGTGCACGAGTTCGCCGAGCAGGGGAGCGAACTTGGCGCCCTGACCTGAGCACGGCGAGAGGATCGTGACCCCGGCGGCTCGATCGATGATCATGTCGTCGCGCGGCACGTTCGTGAACAGGCAGGTGGTCTCCGCGTAGGACTCGGCCTCCAGCCCCGGCGCGAACTCTTCGACGAATCCGGTCACACGTCCGCGGTTGTCCGGATCGACCGCGCCGTCCTGATCGCGGGCGGAGCGGATGACGCGGCCGCCGTTGTACTCGGCGATCTTCTGTCCGGCGAACTCCGCGTCTCGGCCTCCCGGCAGCCCGTAGGTCTGAATGTCCTCGCCCTTGTAGATGAAGGTCGGCCACGAGGTCTGAGATCCTCGGGCGGGCTCGCCCCGCTCGCTCTGATCCCGATACCTGTAGTGGAACGCGTTCTCCTGGCGCACCTCGAACTCGGGCAGCGCGTCGGCGAAACCCGGCGGCAGGTCGAGCTCGCCCAGCAGCGCGGGCAGCCATCCGCCCGCGGCGACGATCACCTGCTCGGCGTGCACGGTGCGGCCGGTCGTCGACGTGACCAGGTAGCCGGTGAATCCGTGCCGCACGGATGCGACCTCCCACTCGGTGCGCACCTGGGCGCCGGCCGCGCGGGCCAGATCGAGCATCGCGGTCACCGACTCCTCGGCGTCGATGACGCCCGCGCCCGGGTGCCAGAGCACCTCGGTGTCGAAGCGCAGCCCGGGCCAGCGGGTCGCGGCATCCGCGCCCGAGAGCAGCTCGTGCTCGACTCCCACCGTCTCGAGGACCTCGGCGAGCCGGCGCGGATCGCGCACGGCGCCGAAATCCAGCGACCCGCTCGGCGTGATCAGCCGCCTGCCGCTCGCCGCTTCGAGCTCGTCCCACGAGCTCTTCGCCCGCACGACGAGTCCTGCGTAGAACGGGTCGAGATAGCCGTAGCGGAAGATGCGCGCCGAACCGTGCGAGCTGCCGAGGGCGGATGCCGGCACGTCGCGCTCGAGGACGATCACGTCGGCGCCGGACGCCGCGAGGCGCCAGGCGACCGCGGCTCCGCTGAGACCGGCGCCGATGACGGCGTAGGTGGCGGACTCCCGCCTGTCGATGTCGTGCACGGGTCAGACCAGGTCAGGCGCGTCCCAGAGCTTCAGCGTGGTGCCGATGCCCTTCGCGACCGCGTTCTCGTAGACGGTCTTGGCCCAGGCGACATCCTCGACGCCCATGCCTCCCACGCTGAACAGCACGGGCTGCTCGTCGAACTCGCGGCCGACCGCGGTGCCGTCGAACACGTCGCCGATGTTGACCACGCGCGACTCGTCGAGCTCGCCTGCGTCGATGAGGTCCTGCCAGTACAGGCCGATCATGCCGAAGGCGGTCTCGTGCGAGGGCGAGGGGTACTCCTCGGCCCATGCCCCGTAGATCTTCTTGGCGTCCGCGATGAGCCGTGCCTTGCCGGAGGTGGTGTACTCCTTGTCCATGCGCAGATTGGCCGGCAGGCTGAGGAACGCGCCCGGCTTGATCCAGTCGCCGTCGATGTACGGATAGTTCTCCGAGCCGACCAGACCCGTGACCGCTTCGGAGACGATGTCGGAATCGCGCACGGCCTCTTCGACCGTCTCCGCGATCTCGATCGTCGTGAACTGCGGATAGTGCGCCTTCACATAGGCGGCGAACGCCTCGGAAGTGGAACGACGGCGTCCGTTGATGCGGATCGTGTCGAGCGTGGGGCGCGCCGTGGTCATGGCGTGCAGCGCGCTCTTGTTCATGGCGCCTGGGCCAATGATGCCCAGGGACTTCGCGTTCACGGGCGCCAGCTTCTTGGCCGCCGCTCCCGGCACGGCCGCCGTGCGATAGGCGCTCTCGAGATTGCCCGACATGATGGCGAAGGGCGCCCCCGTCTCCTTGTCGTTCAGCACGATCAGGTGGATCGAGCGCGGAAGACCCTTGTCGCGGTTGTCGACGTTCGAGCCGTACCACTTGACGCCGGCGACGTCGAAGCGGCCGCCGAGGTAGGCCGGCATGGCCATGAAGCGCCGGTCGGCTGCATCCAGAGGCATCGTCGGGAAAGGCGACGACGAGGGGAAGCCGATCTGGGCGCCGTGCGAGTTCGCCGAGCTCCCCGCCATCCGATAATCGCCCTTGGCGACCAGCACGAGCACTTCCTCCATGACCTCCATGCACCGCTCCATGTCCTTCATGCCCGCAGCGATGACCTCGGGCTCACTGAGGTAGAGCATGTCGATGCGGGTGTCGGGGGTGGGGTCTGCGGCCATGTCGGGTCCTCCATATCGGGTGCTTCACCACCAGATAAGCCGTCAGAACAACCCCAGGTCAAATACCTTTTCCACCTTCAATTGATAGCGTTTCGCTCGCAATGCGGCCGTAACGGATCGGTAATACACGGCGCGTATCGTGCCGGGAATGGAACTGCGTCAGCTGCGGTACTTCATGGCCGTCGCGGACGAGCTCCACTTCGGGCGCGCGGCGCAGAAGCTGCATATGTCACAGCCGCCGCTGAGCGTGCAGATCGGACGTCTCGAGCGAGAAGTGGGCACGCCGCTGTTCGTCCGCAGCACGCGCCGTGTCGCTCTCACCGCTGCGGGCATGCATCTGCAGGAGAGCGCGCGGCGGATCCTCGACGAGGTCGACGCGGTGCGGGCGGACATGCGCGACTACGTCGGCGGACTCTCCGGTCAGCTCACGGCCGGCTTCGTCAGCTCGGCGAACTACACCGTGCTGCCGGAGGTCGTCCGACTGTTCCGCGCCAGACGCCCGAAGGTGAGCCTCACGCTCGTGCCGCTCACCTCGGGCGAGCAGTTCGACCGTCTCCGTGCGGGCACTCTCGACATCGGCATCGTCCGCGACGAGCTCCCTCGGACCGGAGTCGGCGCCGATTCGCTGTCGACCGCCGTGGTCTTCGAGGAGCGTCTCGTGGCGTGCCTGCCCGCCGGCCATGCGCTCGCGGACCGCGCCGAGGCCTCCCTTCAGGACGTCATCGCCGAACCGATGATCGCCTACCCCCGTGCGCTGATGCCCGGTTACGTCGATCGGGTGACCGAGCTCCTCGCTCAGGCGGGACGCATGCGCGTGGTCGAAGAGGTCGTGCACCAGGAGACGGCGCTGGGGTTCGTGGCGGCGGGTGTGGGGATCAGCATCCTGCCGGAGTCGGTCCGCCAGCTGGTGCCGCCGTCCATCGCCGTCGTACCCCTCGCCGGATCACCGACGACGCGGCTCCTGGCCGCCTGGCGCACGCGGGACGACGAGAGCGCGGTCCGCGGGGCGTTCCTGGAGTGCCTGCGGGACGCAGCGTCCGCCTGACGGCTCTTTCCGCGGGTTCAGCGCTCGGCATCCACCTCGTCGTCCTGGAGGTCGAAGTCGTCGGGCGCTTCCTCGGGCACGAGCGGCTCCTGGGGGCCCAGGAAGGCTTCGGGATTCATCATCATGCTCTCCTCTCCTGTTCAGGTGGAGTCCAGCATCCGCGCGCGGCGCACACGGGGCAGGCCCGTTGACAGGAAGGGGTCGCCGGAGTATCCCGTCGCCGCCTCGTCCCCTCCGCCGGTCGAGAAGGGACCAGGCGGACGACATCAGGCGAAGAGCGTGTCTCCGATGAACCCGCCCTCTTCGCATCCGGGCGGGACGGCGAAGACCGCGGAGCCGATCGGCGTCGTCCACTCGTTCAGCAGATCGAGTTCGGCGAGGCGCCGCTGCATCGGCGTGAACTGCCGCTCGACGTCGGCCTGGAAGGACACGAAGATCAGGCCGGAGTCGGAAAGCCCCGCGCCGATGGGTCGCTCCTCGTAGTTGTAGGCCCGCCGGAAGATCTTCTCGGCATCGTCCCCCCGCGCACGCCGGATGTGCGCGAACTGAGGGATCACCGGGAAGCCGATCGCCGTCTTCGCGTCGAAGTCCGGCTCGTCGAACTCCTCGCCGCCGGTGAGCGGCGCACCGTTCGAGAGTCGGCGCCCGACGGACGCCTCTCGACCGCTGCGATCCAGGCGATCCCATTTGTCGAGGTCCATCCGGATGCGTCGGATCACGACGCCCGTCCCGCCGGCGAGCCACCCTTCGCGCGACCACACGACGTCGTCGAACTCCTGGGTGCCGGGTCGCGGGTTGGCGGTGCCGTCGACCTGGCCGAACAGGTTGCGCATCGTCGTTCCCGGGCGCTCGGTGCCGTACGCACGGCGGAAGCCCGCCTGCGTCCAGCGCACGGCGGCGAACGACCTCGAGTCCTTCAGCAGCATCCGCCCCGCGTGCGCGACGGTGAGCGGGTCGTCGGCCGCGATCTGGATGAGCAGGTCTCCGTCGGAGAACTCCGGCTGCAGCGCGTCGATCCCGAAGGCCGGCAGGGGAGCGAGCCAGGCCGGCGGCTGCGCGCTCGCCCTCGCCACGAGCCGCGCGCCGAAACCGAAGGTGACGGTGAGACGTGCGGGGCTCGCGGCGAGCTCGGGTTCCGAGTCGGCGAGGGCGGGCCTGCCCTGGGTCAGCCTCGCCGCGTCATCAGTGAGGAGCCGCAGCAGGCGGATGATCCCGTCACGGTCGACGGCGTCGAACAGGTCGAGCGCGATGAACATCCCGTGGGCTTGAGCCGAAGTGTCGACGCCCGCCTGGTGCACGCCGAAGAACGGCACGCTCTCTTCGCCGTTCATCGGCTCGGACGGCGCAGCGGGCGCCGGTTTCTGATTCAGGGCGTAGTCGATGCCGACCGCAGCCGCCGCCCCCAGCCCGGCGACAGCCCCTCCGAGGAGGAACTGCCGCCGGGAGGAACCGGCGCGGTCGGATCGAGCGCCCTCGAGGGGCGCCGACATCACTGATCCGTGTCGTAGTTCTCGTTGGCGCCGGAGTAGTCCTTGACCGGTGCCGTGAAGTCGACCGTCGAGCCATCGGAGAACGTCAGCGTGAAGGCCACTTCGTCTCCGGCCTTCAGCGGCTTCGCCAGATCCATCAGCATGATGTGGTTCGCCCCCGGCTCCAGTGTGAGCGTGCCTCCGGCCGGAATGACGAAACCGCCCTCTCGCTCGCGCATCACCATCTCGCCGGCGTCGTTCTCGACGGTTTCGTGCAACTCGACCATGCTCGACGCTTCGGTCTGCGCCGAGACGACGGTCACGTCCTGTTCTCCGGAGTTGCGGAGCATCCCGAATCCGGCGGACATGCCCTCGTCCGCCGCCTTGACCCAGGCGTCATCGATCGTGACGGTGTCGGCGGCGGCGACCTTCTCGGCTTCCGCCGCGGGCGAGGCCGATGCACAGCCGGTGAGTGCGAGCATGGCGGCCGCGATCACCGCGGCCACGTGCAGGGTCGATTTCTTTGCAGTGGTGTCCATGTTGTTGCCTTTCAGAGTTGAGAGTCCGCAGGGTCGCCCTCGTCGGGCGCCGCGGCCGTCGCCTTCCGGCGACGGAGGAATCGATAGAGGAGGTAGGCGATCGCGGCGACGGCCGCTCCGCCTGCAGCGACGAGCAGCGTCCGCACCGCACCGTCGGCTTCGTCAGCCGCTTGATCCGTCGTCGTCGACGGTGGGTTCGCACCGCCGGTTCCCGCTTGTTCGCCCTTCATCGGCGCTGCGTCGCCGATCGTGAACGGGATGACTCCCGAGATCGGATGCCCATCCTCGGAGATGACCTGCCAGCGCACCTGGTAGCCCGCCTCGGGCATGCCCGGCTTCACCGCCAGCGTGACGCTGTTGCCGTTCACGACGGCGTCGCCGTCAGCCCACTCCCGGCCCTCCTCGTCCACGACGAGCACCACGGCGCCCGTCATCGAATCGCCGAGCGTGAGCAGCTCGCCGCTGAAGGTGAGCGAGATGCCGTCGGGCGGGACGGAGAGCCTTTCGTCGGTTTCGGGTGTGCTCGAGGTGAGCGAATCATGAGCGGATGCAGGCAGGGCGGTCGCGAGGATCACGACGACCGCCGCGAGCGCACCCGCCGCGAATCTGCGGACAGGGGACATGCAGGACGGACCTCTCGACGGGCGTCGTCGATCGACGCCTCGGATGGGAATCGCGACACCGGCTGCGCCGGATGGCACGCGACGGGAGTCGCCGAAGGACTCGGAGGAGTCGCGACGACGCGGATCAGACGGCGGCGAGAGCCGGCGGAGCGCGCCCGCGGAGAGGGGAGAGGAATGCGAGGTCGCGAAGGGCCTCGGGTTCGCGGGACGCAGTCGGGGAGCCGACAGGCGAGGGGGTCGGCGTGAAGAGGATCGCGTCGATGCGACGACGCAACCAGCGGATGCTCTGCTCCGCGAGATCGCGCAGAGCGAGCAGCATGCTCTCGCCACGATGCAGGGCGACGATCGTGATCAGCGCCGCGACGAGGTGCCCGAACCACATCATGCCGTCTGCCGCCGCGGTGGCGCTGAGCCCCTCCGTCGGAGGAAGCTGCAGCGGTGCGCCGTGCACGTGACCGCCGACGGTCCCTGACGGCGTGATCGTGCCCAGGACGAACAGCGCGTGGAAGAGGAACTGGCTCACGGCGACCGAGACGCTCAGCCGCACGGCCGAGAGCCGGCGGCCGGCCAGCAGCACGCAGACCATGAAGGACAGCACCCACGGCACCAGGATGCCCAGAGGGCCGGGCATGGCGCCGCCGGCCGTGACGTGCCCGGCGAGAGCCACGAAGATCGCCAGCGCCGACGCCGCGAAGCCGCGCAGGACGGCGGGCTTCCGGGACTGACGCACGGGTTCATTATGCCAGGGCGGCATCGTCGGCCCGCGTCTCAGTCCAGCACGAGGAAGATCCCCGCAGCGACTCCGAGCAGCAGGGTCGACGCGGTCGCCAGAAGCAGCGGCAGTGCGCTGCGGTCGAGCACACCGTCACGGATCAGGCTCGCCGTGGCGCGCCGGTAGCCCACGGCGGCGAGCGCGTACGCGGCGAGCGCGAGTGCGGTGCCTGCGAGCGCGATCATGACCGCGACGGCACCCGCGAGCTCGATCGTGAAGCGCAGGGCGATCAGGTTGGCGGTGGCGAAGGCGAGGCAGGTCCGTCGCCACGCGAGCAGGGTCCGCTCGGGCTGCAGGCCGCTGTCGAAGATCGAACGGGGACCCTCGCTCACACGAACATGCCGATCGTCACAAGGCCTGCAGCGACGACGACGCCGATGACGATGACGCCCCCGACCCCGAGGCCAGGCAGGGGCGCCGAGCGGCGCAACGCCTTCTCTGCGGCGCTCCATCCGAACCACGCCTGCACTGCGGCGAGCGTACCGAGGAGCAGGAACACCGCGGCGGCGGCGATACGCCACCCGACCGCCTCTGGCAGCGACAGGGCCTCGAGCGCGAAGGCCGCCGCGTACATCGCGAGCGCGGTGCGCAACCACGCGAGAAAGGTGCGTTCGTTCGCGAGGCTGAATCGCGGGTCCGGCTCGACCCCCTCGCGATAGACGCGGTCTGGGAACCGTCTTCTCGTCATGATTCCACCTCTCTGCCCGCCGCGGAGACGGTGCGGAATCCGGCGTTGCCCATCGACGAGTCCGGTGTGTTCGACGACCGCGCGGAGTTCCGGTACCTGTTGCAGTACGAAGAATGGCACAGGTAGCTGCCGCCGCGGAGAACTCTCGACGACCCGGGCGATCCGTGTTCTGCGGGACGGCCCTCCGCTCGCCGCAGATGCGCGTCGGCGGCGAACGCGTCGGCGCACCACTCCCACACGTTGCCCACGGTCTGCCACAGGCCGTAGCCGTTCGGTGCGAACGAGCGCACGGGCGCGGTCGTCAACCATCCGTCCTCGGCCGTGTTCACGCGCGGGAACACGCCCTGCCAGATGTTGGCCCTCCACCCGCCCTCGTCGACGTCTTCGTCACCCCAGGGATACCTCGCGCCGACCAGGCCGCCTCTCGAGGCGTACTCCCACTCGACCTCGGAGGGAAGCCGGCGCCCGGCCCACCCGCAGTACGCCTGAGCATCGTTCCAGCTCACATGGACGACGGGATGCTCCTCGAGGCCGTCGAGGTCCGACTTGCGCCCCCGCGGGTGGGCCCAGTCGGCACCACGCACACCGAACCACCAGGGCGTGCCGCCTGCCGGCCCCATGACGTCTGCGGGGTCGGCCTCGACCACGACGTGGAAGACTGCCGAGTACCCGAACAGCTCGGCTTCGGTGCGGTATCCGGTCTCGGCGACGAAACGCGCGAAGTCCGCGTTGGTGACGGTGGTCGCATCGATCTCGAACGCGGCGACGTCGACGGGGTGCACCGGCAGCTCGCCGTCTCCGGGGTTGTGGTCGCCGGAGGAGTCGCCCATCAGCAGGGTTCCCGCCGGCATCCGCACCTGCTCGACCAGATGGCCGCTCGAGCTCGACGACGGCGCCACGGGCGGGACCACGAGCGCCGGACGGGATCCGATCTCGATGTTCTGCGAGATCGGGCGTGGGGGCATTCCGCACCCGCATCCGCACCCCACGACGCCGTCGTTCACGGGTATGTCCTAGATCGCCGCGAGCTCGTCGGCGACCCGATGCAGCTGCGGCACCGGCATTCCGACCACCGCGGCGAGGCTGTACAGGCTCGTGCTCCCCAGCATCCCGAGGATCTCGCTCTGCGCGAGCATCGGCGCGTAGCGCGTGACGATCTCGCGCGACACCGGGTGCGCGAGCAGCTCGGGCACCGGGGTGGCGAGGCCGAACGTCCCGTGGGCGAACTCGTCGAGCGCCGGCATGGGGATCGCCGCCGCCGTCGCGCGGTCGCGCTGGTCGTGCACGAGAAGGTGCTCGTCGCCCGGCTCGTCGTCCACCGGGATGCCGAGGCGTTCGAACTGGCTCGCGGGCGCGTCGTTCTCGCGCAGCAGGCGGGCGAGGAGCCTCAGCATCCGCAGCTCGACGGCGGCGTCGTCGAGCGGATGCTCCTGGGCGGGGTCTTCGTGGAGGTCGAAGAGCAGCGTCCCGTAGTTGAAGGGATTGATCTGCGCGCGACCGGTGAGCCGCAGCGGGCGGATGCCCTTCGTGAACGAGAACGGCTCGGAGAGCTCGGCGCCGGCGAACTCCGCCGGATCGAAGCGTCCGCGCATGTGCGTGGGCATGAGCGTGTACTCCTCGAGCGGAGAGTTCTCGGCCGTGGCACATGCGCGCATGTAGACGTAGCGGCCGTCGGTGACGTTGACGTGGCCGCCGTGGATGCCGAACAGCGCACCGTCGCGGGAGACGCTCTGAAATGGAGCTCCGAGCATGTCCTCGGTCGGGTCGACACCGAAGAAGTCGAGGAGCGTCGGAGCGATGTCGATGGTCTGCACGAGATCTGCGCTGCGCTCGCCCGAACGACGGGTGCGGGGGTCCCAGACGAAGGCGGGCAGGTGCACGAGCTCGTTGAACCACGGCTGCACGCTCTTCGCCCACCATCCGTGCTCACCCAGGAGGAAGCCGTGGTCGGTGTTGACGATGAGGAGCGTGTCGTCCCACATGTCGTGTTCGTCCATCACGTCGAGCACCCGCCCCAGGGAGCGGTCGCACATGCTCACGAGCGCCTTGTATTCGAAGCGCGCGTGCTCCACCTGATCCTCGGGTTCGGTGACCTTGGAGTACGACGGCCAGTCGAACTCGGGCCCGTCGTAGTCGTGCGGGTAGAGCTTCTTGTACTCGTCGTACGTGAAGAACGGCTCGTGAGGGTCGAAGCACTCGATCTGCACGAACCAGCGATCGGCGTCGGCGTTCGTCTGCAGGAACTCCACTCCGGCGTCGAAGGTGAGAGTCTGCGGATGATCCGCCTCGCGCCGGAGGTAGCCGCGGTTGATCGCGTCCTGCCGATGCAGGCGACCCTTGAACCCTGTCGTCCCGTGCGGCTCGGCTGCGACGTCGGCCTTCCACGGGTCGCCTTCCTGACCTCGGAAGAACTCCCACGTGGTGTAGCGCGGGTGGTACGTTGCTCCGCCGTCCTCCCAGTAGTGGGGATGGTCGCTGGCGAGGTGCGTGTGCACGCCGTTGCGTCCGAGGATCTCAGGCATCGAATCGTCGAAGGGCTCGAGCGGACCCCAGCTGCGATGCAGGAAGTTGTATCGACCCGTATGCAGTTCGCGCCGTGCGGGCATGCACGGCATCGAGCCCGCATAGAAGTTGTCGAAGGTGACCGTGCGCTCGGCCAGCCGACGGAAGTTCGGCGCCTCGATCTCCTCTGAGCCGTAGGGCGGCAGCATGTGCCGGTTGAGGCTGTCGAACATGACCATGATCGCCCGCATCGTCGCGTCTCCTTCTCGCCACCGCCTTCGCAGACCATGACACTTGTAGAATAAGTTCCCCTCACGATCCCATGTGCCGCAGCGATCTGTCAACGTCGGCTCGTTGACAGCGGATAGCACTTGTGTCATTCTTCGAGAGTTCCCCTCGCCCCCGTCCGGACCGGATCCATGAAGCTTGAGCACCTACTCCTCGGACTCATCGGCGAGATGCCGCGCACGGGCTACGAGATCAAGAAGTTCCTCGACTACCACGGCCGCTTCCTCCGCTCGAACACGACGATGAGCCAGGTCTATCGCTCGCTCTCGTCGATGGCCGATCGCAGCTGGGTGGCCTACTCGGTCGACGAGCGCCCAGGCGCACAGGATGCCAAGATCTACCGCGTCACCGCGGACGGGATGACGGTCTTCCGCGACTGGCTCGAGGGCCCCTACACGCCTCCCAGCCGCTTCCAGGATCCGGAGTTCGCCGCGCGCCTGGGGTTTGCGGGGTACCTCACCCCCGAGAAGCTCATCGCCCTCGTCGAGATCGAACTCGAGGCGCGGCGCGAACAGGTCGCCAAGTACCGGTTCCGCGACCGCACGATCCAGGAGGGCACGGCGATCGAGTTCGACCGCGCCCTGGCCGCGTCCATGGGCGAACGGCTGCATCAGCACGGCACGCAGCAGATCGACCTGCACATCGCGCAGCTCGAGGAGCTGCGACGGGAGCTGCTCGACGGCACGCTCCCCGCTCCGGCCCCGACGGCATCCGCCGCGCTCTGAGCGGGATCCCCCGACGTCGCCGCGACGACTCGCCGTGGCGGGAATGATCGTTGGCGCGCCCTCGCTCCCGCACCCGCCCGTCGACGATTCAGTGTTGACAGCGAGCATTCCACTAGTGGACTATTACTGCATGCCACTTGTGCAATGACTTGACGCAGCTTGCCGTCGACCATTTCAATGACGAAAGGGATTCACATGAACACGGCCACAACGGCGCCGGCGGACCCGACCGCGGCCTCCCGATCAGTGAAGGTGAAGGGGCGCTGGCGCAACCTCTCCACACTCGTCGGGGTCACGGTCGTCGAGAGCGGCGAAGGCAGCCTCACCACCACGCTGTTCCCCGCCATCGCGAAGACCCTCGGGCTGGGCAACACCGAGCTCGGTCTGCTCTCGACACTGGGCCGCCTCATCGGCGTCCCCTTCGGTCCGTTCTGGGTCTGGTACGCCAACCGCACCACCCGGCGTCAGGCGATCTTCGTCAGCACGCTGCTGAGCGGTGCGCTGGCCGCGGCATCCGGCTTCGCCGACAACTTCCTCCTGCTGCTCCTCCTGCAGACCCTCCAGGCGGGCGCTGTCATCGGGCTCACACCGATCACGAACGCCGTCATCGCCGATTCCTTCGACGACAAGTCTCGAGGACGGGCAGTGGGGATGCTGTACGGGATCTCCGCCGTGCTCAGCTCGGTCATCGGCCCGCTCATCGGCCTGCTCTCGCTGTGGGAATCGGGCTGGCGCTGGGGATTCTGGGGCGTGGGCGCGCTGCTCGTGCTGACCGGGTTCCTCGTGCTGGTGTTCTTCAAGGAGACTGAGGTCGGCGCGTCCGACTACGGCGCCGAGGCCGCGAAGATCGAGTACGCCCGCCCGCGGCTGAAGGACTCGATCGCCTTGATGAAGATCCCGACCTTCAGCGTGATGATGGGGTCGCGGCTGCTCTCCGGCCATCTGCTCATCGCCGTGTTCGGCGTGCAGTTCCTCGTCACCGAGCGCGGCTTCGACGTCGCCACGGCCGCGATCGTCGCGCTGCCGTTCGGCATCGGCTACTTCCTCGGAACCGTGGGCGGCGGCTTCATCGTGTCGGCGCTGGATCGCCGCGGCGGGCCGAACGCCCGAGTCGTCTTCCTCCAGACCGCACAGGTGCTGTTCGCCGTCGTCGCATTCTTCGCCACGCAGTTCGACGTCGGCTCCATCGCGTTCTACGCGGCTTTCTGGGGACTGATGGGCCTCACGCAGGGCCTCAACCCCGGCGTGAACCGGCCCATCCTCATGTCGGTGATGTCGCCGGAGCTCCGGGCACAGGGCTTCGTGATCTACCTGACGATCTTCGAGGTGATCGGATGGGCGGCGTTCACGTTCGTCGCCGGCGTGCTCGCCGATGCGTTCGGGCTGCAGGCCGTGTTCCTCTGGGTGCTCGTGCTCCTGATGCTCGTGAACGCGGCGTTCCTCAGCCTTCTGTACCGTTGCTACCCGCGTGATCGTCAGCGCGTGGACGACCTGATCGAGAGTCGTCTGGCCGCCGAGGCGAAGTGATCGACGACCGATGAACGAGTGAGGGCCGGGTCCGTGAGGATCCGGCCTTCACCTGTCTTCGCTGGGTGCGCGACGCCTCCGTCTGTGACTGAGCCGTGAGAATGCCGCTCGATTTGGGCCCCGCGGCGAATCGTCCTAAAGTTACAGATCGATAACGGATGATACCGCCTGCCCGAGGAGCTTCATCATCATTTCGCGTTCCCCCGAAACCGCGCCGTCTTCTGCGCCTCTCGACGAGGCGCCCGCCGCGGACCCGATCACCCCTGCCCCGATGCTCCGCCGCGACCGGCGCCGTGCGCAGGCGGCCGTCGCCGCAGCCGTGGTGCAGACC